>DAOKZK010000021.1:0-38823 GCA_035325645.1 Candidatus Macondimonas sp.
GTCTTAATCCCTTCTTTTTCAGGTCTTTGGTTGGTCTGCTCGCGTCGATTTTCGCTTGTGAGTCAAGCCCTTGGCGGGGCGGTTGCGGGGAAACGGCGGCATGTCGAAGTGAATATCGGCCATGGCGTCCTCGTCGAGAGCAGTGTCGCTGTCAAGGTTAGGGGCAGGCGGCGGTGGTGGCAAGAAGTCGAGCCCTTCATGGAAAAACAGGACCTCGGTGGGCCAGATCGACCGGCCAAGAGGGGTCCATTCGGGATTTTCCGGCACCGGGTAGATGCGCACGTCGTCACGCCGGGGATCGATCAGCGATTCCAGTTCACGGATCAGGCGGTCGAGCTGCTGCGCCGTGGCGCGCACGAGAAAGACGGAATATTGCAGATGCAGACCGGCGCGCTTGCAGCAGCGGTAGACGCGGCCCAGCCGCCGCGGGTCGCGGATGTCATAGGTGACGAGCCAGGTGGTCCGCGGTTTCACAGCGCGATTCGCCAGAGGTGGTGCACGAGCCGCTCCAGACAGTGCGTCATCGGGCGCTCGAGCCGATCGGCATAGCCGCGGGCGGCCTGATCCAGTCCGAGCGGCAGGGGGTGGCGATCGGCGAGGATATGGCCGCGCAGGCTCCAGGCGGCGAGGTGGGTGATTTCCTGTCCCAGATTGAGAGTTCCGAGTTCGCCGCCGAGACGGGCAGGGGTGATGCCGGCGTCGGTCAGGACGTGGTGTGCGTGTGCGGCCAGCAGGGACATATACCAGCGCAGGCGTTCGCCGTGGTCGGCACCGTGCCGCTCGCGGAGCGCTCGCTCGAGCCGGCGGGCGGCGTCGAGCGGGCGGTCGGGCACCTCATCCCAGCCCAGCGCCCGGGCGAGGTGGTGGATGAGGCGATGTTCCTGGCTGCGGTGCCAGTGGGCGAAGCGCACCGCGCCGTCGGGGGCTGCGAGCACCGTTTCCAGATGTTCGTCGAGGTCCGCGACGCGGCGCAGGCTGCCGGTGCAGAGTCCGGCAGGGCGGCCGTCCTCATCCACAAACAGCACGGGGACGGCGGCGGCCATACAGGCGCACAGGGCCTCGCCGCTCCAATGGACGGGACCGCGGCTGACGATGCGCGACAGGCGCGCGAAGGGATACCAGCGTGGGGCGCAATCCTCGCGTTCGACGCTCAGCGCCGGGCCTTGCAGCTCGACGGCGAGCGGGCGCCGGGCGTCAAGGTAGAGGGGTTTCTTCATCGTCGTCATCGCTGATCTCGAGTGCAAGGCCGCGGACCAGGGTTGCCGCGAGGCGGCGGGCGCTGCGGCGCAGGGCGCGGCGAGCCGGGCGGATGAGCGTCTCGTAACAGGGATAGAACCGCTCCCGTCCGCCCTTGTTCAGCAGGCAGGCGCCGCGATCGAGCGCGAAGTGTTCGGGGCGCAGCACGCGCTCGGCGAACAGCCGCCAGAGGTGCTGATCGAGCCACGGGCGCAAGGGTTCGATCAGGTCCGAGGCGAGCGAGGCGCGCGCGAAGCTGGGCCGGTGGTAGAAGCCGATGTAGGGGTCGAGTCCGGCGGCATGGCCGGCGCGCACGGCCTCGAAATGCAGCAGGGTGTAGGCCAGCGAGAGCACGGCGTTGGCCGGGTCGCGCGGCGGGCGGCGGTTGCGTCCCGTGAAGCCCAGCGCGGGTGGCAGCACGGCGCCGAGAGATTGGAAGTGCGCGGCGGCGGCCGCGCCTTCGAGGCCGCGCAGGCTGGGAAGATCGGCTGCGCCGGGCAGGGTTTCGCGGATGCGCTGGAGGCTGTCGTGGCTGCGCGTCAGCGCTCGGCGGGCGTCGGGCCGCACGGTGAGTGCGGCTCGGTTGAAGTGGATCTGAGCGCGCAGCTTGGCGCGCACGAGGCGGCGCGACCAGTACAGGCACCAGTCGGCGTCACGCAGGCGTTCGGCCTGGGCGAGGCGGGTGGCCAGATCGTTGTGCGAGCGGCCGAGCAGGATGGCCATGCGCTGGTGGCGACGCGGGCTGAGCACCAGCACGGCGACCCCGGCCTCGGCCAGCGCCCCGAGCACGGTGCTGTCCAGCAGCGTGCGGCTGTGGATCACCACGCGTTCGAGCAGGGCCAGCGGCACGTCACGCGGGGTTTCGTCGGGCGCGCGGATGCGCAGGCGGCCGGGTTGCAGTTCCAGCGCCAGATCCCGGCGGTCGAGTACGAGCGTGGTCATCGTCCTTCAGCCGGCATAGAAGTAGCTGGGATCGCTCGGCACCAAACCGCGGCCGAGCGTGCGCACGCGCGAGCGTGGATCGAGCCGGAGCAGGAAAAAGCGATCCTGCCGCGGATGCAGCAGGTCCCGGACGGCGGCGAGCAGATCGGCGCGTTCACCAGCCGTGAGGTAGCACTCATACACCGACAACTGGCCGCCGGTAGCGTAGCCGCGGACCAGCAGCATGACCTCGCGCAGCCGCTCGGGATCGGCGACGTCGTAGGCGGCGAGGTAAAGCTTGCGTGCTGGCATACCGATAAGCCATGCGGTTGGTTTACGATGCGGAAACCTTAACGCCGGGCGTGCGCGGGGTTTGGACGCCGCAAGCTTGCGAGGGCGGTGGGGTGGTACCGGCCGCAGGGAAGATGGGCCGTCACTCGCGTTCAAGGGACGCAATGCATGGATGTTCTCGCAATCGATTCGGGCCAGAATGCCGACGCATCGGCCGCCATTGCGATTGATTTGCCTGTCGCTCGCCACCGCCTGCACCTCGTCGCCGAAACCGCCGTGCACCTGCCGGCTTACGCCGGCTCCACCTGGCGCGGCGCGCTCGGCCATGCGCTCAAACGCACGGTGTGCGTGACCGGCGGCCGCCATTGCCCGGACTGCCTGCTCTACCGCTCCTGCGTCTATCCCTATGTGTTCGAGACGCCGCCGCCCGAGCGCGCCGCGAAGCTGCGCAAATACCCGGCGGCGCCGCATCCGTTCGTCATCGAACCCTGGCCGGACTGCCGCGAGGTCGCGCCCGGCGCGGTCTTCGGCGTCGATCTGGTGCTGATCGGCCGCGGCATGAGCCAGCTCGGCTATTTCATCGAGGCGCTGCGCCGCGCCGGGCAGGGTGGCATCGGCAAGGGCGCCGCGCGGGGAGAAGGCCGCTACGCGCCGGCGAGCGTGGAGCAGGAGACCACCGCCGGCTGGCAGACCATCTACACCGCCGGTGGGCGGCTGGAATCGCAGCCGTCGCACACGCCGGCCATCCCGCCGCCGCCCGCCGGGCCGGTGCGTGTCGAACTGCTCACACCGCTGCGGCTGAAGGTGGCCGAGGATCTGGTTACCCCCGAGCGGCTGCGCTTTCGGGATTTTTTCTCGGCGCTGCTGCGGCGGCTGTCGCTGCTTTCGTATTTCCATACCGACACGCCGCTCGACACCGACTTCCGCGCCTTGGTGCGGGCAGCCGAGGCCGTTCCCATCGAGGATGCCGCGCTGCGCTGGCACGACTGGACGCGCTACTCGGCGCGCCAGGACGCGCTGCTGCAGATGGGCGGTCTGGTCGGCACCTTCACGCTGCCCGGCGCGGCGCTCGCGCCGTTCTGGCCCTGCCTCTGGCTCGGCCAGTGGACCCATGCCGGCAAGGGCGCGGTGATGGGGCTCGGCCGCTACCGGCTGGGTGGATGAGGAATGCGGAAACACTTCAGTCACGGGTGTGGTTCTGCTCGCCGCAGCGCGGTGCCCGTCCATGCCGCGCGGCCTGAACCAATGGCTTACGCCACCGATGCACGTCGGCGCGCCCCGTCCCGCACGCAAGCGCCGAAGGGATCGGCGCTTTCCTGACGACAAGCTTGCCGGTGGAGGAGGGGATGGATGAGCGGCGGCAGACTGGGTCCATGAACACCCCCGAACCCATTTCCCGCGACCCCGCCGACTTTCCGCGCCGGGTGCTGCTGGCAGTGAGTGGCCTGTCGCCGCAGATCGTCACCGAGACGCTGTACGCACTCGCCGTGCGCGCGCCGCGGCCTTGGATTCCGACCGAGATCCGCCTGCTCACCACGGTGCGCGGCGCCGAGCACGCGCGGCTCAATCTGCTCTCGAACGATCCCGGCTGGTTCCATCGCCTGCGCGCCGACTACGGCCTGCCGGACATTCAGTTCGATGCCGACGGCATCGAGGTGATCCGCGACGCTGCCGGCGCGCCGCTCGCCGACATCCGCAGCCAGGCCGACAACGACGCCACCGCCGATGCGCTGACCGAAGCCGTGCGCGCGCTCACCATGGAGCCCGACTGCGCGCTGCACGTGTCCATCGCCGGCGGGCGCAAGACCATGGGCTATTACCTGGGTTATGCGTTGTCGCTGTTCGGCCGCGCGCAGGATCGGCTCTCGCATGTGCTGGTGGACGAAGGCTACGAGGGCCACCCGCAGTTCTACTACCCGAGCCCGGGCGAGCGCGTGATCCACACCCTCGGCCCCAACCCGCGTCCGCTCGATTGCCAGCAGGCGCAGGTGACGCTGGCCGAGATTCCCTTCGTGCGCCTGCGCGAGGGGCAGCCTTCGGCGCTGCTCGCAGGCCAAGCGCGCTTTTCGGATGTGGTCGCCGCGCTCAACCGAGCGCTGGCGCCGCCGCGGCTGGTGATCGATGTCACGGCGGCGCGCGTGGTGGCGGGTGATCGGCCGGTGGCGATGCGCCCGGCAGATCTCGCGTTTCTGCTCTGGTTTGCGCGCCGCGCCCGCAATGGACTGCCCGGCCTTCGCCGGCCTTCAGCCGGAGCACCGGAAGCCGGGTACGCGCGCGAGTACCTTGCCGAATACGACCGCCTGCAAGGACTCAACGCGCGCACCGAAACCCGCTACCGCGACGGCATGTCGCAGGGCGATTTCGACGAGCGGCGCACGCGGGTGAATCACGCGCTCGGGGCGGTGCTCGGTCCGCGCGAGGCTGCGGCGTATCTCATCGACGGCATCGGCCGGCCGAAAACCTATCGCCTCGGCCTGCCTGCAGGCGCGATCACGATCGAGGAGAACTGAAGCCATGAGCGACGTACAGATCACCTGTCCGAATTGCGGACACCGCTTTCCGGTCTCCGATGCGCTCAGCGCACAGATTCGCGACACCATGGAGGCGAACCTGCGCGCCGACTTCGACAAGCGCCTCAAGCGCGAAGTCGCCCTGGCCGAGAAGCACGCGCACGAGCAGATGGCGCCCGAACTCAAGCTGCTCACCGAGCAGCTTGCCGAAGCGCGCGGAAAGGCTGCCGCAGCCCAGCAGGCCGAGCTGGCGCTGCGCAAGAAGGCCGAAGCCGTCGAGGCGCGCGGGCGCGAACTGGATCTCGAGGTCGCGCGCCGGCTGGACGCCGAAAAGCAGCGCCTGGAAGAAAGTCTGCGCCGCGCCGCCGGTGAGGAGCAGGCGCTCAAGCTGCGCGAAAAGGACAAGCAGATCGACGATCTGAAGGCGCTGGTCGAGGAGATGAAGCGCAAGAGCGAGCAGGGCTCCCAGGAGCGCCAGGGGGAGGTGCTTGAACTCGACATCGAGGAGCGCCTCGGCGCGCTGTTCCCCCATGACCAAATCCGCCCAGTGCCCAAGGGCATGCGCGGCGCGGATCTGGTGCAGGAGGTGTGCGGCAGCGGCGGGCAGGCGTGCGGCACCATCGTCTGGGAGACCAAAAACACCCGCAACTGGAGCCCCGCCTGGATCGACAAGCTCAAGGAGGACCAGCGCGCGGTGGGCGCCAGCCTTGCCGTACTGGTGAGCGTGGCGCTGCCCGGCGAGATCCGGGAATTCGGTCGGGTCAACGGCGTTTGGGTGGCCAGCCTGAACGCGTGGCCGGCGCTGGCGCTCGCACTGCGCGAACAGTTGGTCGCGGTGGCCTTCGCCCGTGCCACCTCCGAGGGGCGGCAGGAAAAGATGGCGCTGCTCTACGACTATCTTTCCGGCGAAGCGTTTCACCGGCGGGTCGAGGCGATCGTCGAGGCCTTCACCGCGATGCAGACCCAACTGAACGGCGAGCGGCGCGCCATGGAACGCCTGTGGCGCGAGCGCGAGAAGCAGATCGAGCGGGTCATCACCCATACCGCCGGCATGTACGGCGAGGTGCGCGGGCTGGTGGGCGCGAGTCTGCCCGAGATCCCCGCGCTCACTCTCGACGGTGTCGCAGGGCTGATCGAAGGGGACAGCCCGTGACGCCGACCGTGCAGGTGTGTCTGGTCTCCGATCAGGCCGCGGCCAACCTGCTGCCGGCGCTCGATCCTGCGCTCAAGCCGCGCGAAGTGGTTTTGCTGGTCAGCGGCAAGATGAAACCGCGAGCCGATGCCCTGGAGGCCGTGCTGCGCGAGGCCGGCGTCGGCACCAGCCGCGTCGACCTGGCCGATGAACACGACTATGCCCTGCTGGAAGCGGCATTGCTGGAAGTTGCCAGCGAGCGCGACGGCCAGTCCATCGCGCTCAACGTCACCGGCGGTACCAAGCTGATGGCGCTGGCCGCGCAGGCAGTGGCGGTAGCCGCCAACTGGGCGGTGTTCTATGTGGATGTCGACACCGACGAGGTCATCTGGCTCGCGCCCGCACCACACCGCCAGGCCCTGGGGCAGCAACTGCGCCTGCGCCATTACCTGGGTGGTTATGGTTTCAGCCTGGACGAAGGCATCGAGCGCCCGCAGCGGGAACCACGCCACGACGACCTGTTGCGCACCCTCGTCACCCAGGTGGGCAGCCTCGAACAGCCGCTCGCGCAACTGAACTGGCTGGCCCAGCAGGCCGAGGACCGGCGCAGCCTGCAGGTGACGCTTTCCGAACAGCAGGCCGACTCGCGCGCGTTGGATGCGCTGTTGCGGAACTTCCAGGACGCTGGCGCGCTCGCTGTCAAGGACACCACCACGTTGATCTTTACCAGCGAGGCGGACCGCGACTTCGTCAAGGGCGGCTGGCTGGAGCGGCACGTGTTTCAGAGCGTGGACGCGCTCAGCCGCGAACTGGGATTGCGCGACAAGGCCGCGAATCTGGTCGTGCGCGACGCGAGCGGCGTCAAGAACGAACTCGACGTCGCCTTTCTGGCGCGCAACCGGCTGTTCGTTATCGAGTGCAAGACCGCGCGCATGGATCGACCCGAAGCGCCCAAGGCCAACGACACCCTGTTCAAGCTGGCCGAGATCTGCCGCCGCGTCGGCGGGCTCGGCACGCGCGGCCTGTTGGTCAGCTATCGTGGCTTGCGTGACGAGGAAAAGCGCCTCGCCGCCGCGCTGCGCATCGAACTGGCTACCGGCGGCGAGCTGGCGCGGCTCAAAGAAAAGATCAAAAACTGGGTGGGGCGATGAACGGTCACGATTCCTACCCCCGAAGCAGCCGCAACGCCGGCTCGACGCTCGCGATGGCCTCGAAATCGCGGTCGTCGTGCAGCAGCGGCAGCTCGTATTCGACGGCGAGCCGGGCGATCAGGCAGTCGTGCGGACTGCGCGGCGTGACCCCGGCCCAGCGGCAGCGCGCATACAGCGCGCCGGCCTCGGCATGGGTGGCCCCACCCGGCGCGGGCTCCAGCATCGGCAGCACGGCAAAGCGCTGGCGCAGCTCGGTAAGCGCCTGCGGCGAGCGTGCGCCCTGCAGCAGCTCCTGCAGGATCACCGGCGCGATGCAGGCGTCACCCTCGTCGAGCAGCGCACCGAGGCGGGCCGTCGCCGGCGTGGCGCTGCCGCGCAGCCAGTCGATCCAGACCGCCGTGTCAACCAGCACCACGGCCCATCTCGCGCCGCACCGCGCGCACGTCGTAGTCCGGGTCGATCAGATCGCTCCCGGCCAGTGCCTTCAGCTCGCGCTGATGCCGGCGCGCGAGCAGCTCGCGCAGCGCCAGATCGACCGCCTCGCGCTTGCTGCGGGCGTGGGTGACGCGCATCACCTCGGCCACCAGCTCGTCGTCGATCACGATGTTGGTTCGCATGACATACACCTCCCGATGTGTATCAGCATAGCGCGGTGCCTGCCGCGACGACAGGGTCGACCCCACGTGGGCGACCGCGCCACATGCCGGCACGCGGCGGCAAGCTTGCTGTATTCGATGGAAGGGAAAGATTCATGAACAATGGGATAGCGGTGCCATTGCATCGTTGGATGAACGAAATCGAGGGCGCAGCCGATGCAGCCGCATGAACTTTTGGAACCCGCGTGCCGCGTGGCGCTGGCGGCCTATCTGCATGATCTCGGCAAGTTCGCCGAGCGCGCGCGGATCGAGGAGGCGCAACAGAAGGACGCCGACGGCAACAGCCGCGCGGAGATCGGCAAGCAGCTCTACTGCCCGCAGTTTGACGGCCGCTACACGCACGTGCACGCTGCCTACACGGCCATTGCCTTCGACCTGCTGGAGCGTCACCTGCCGGAGCTGGTCGGTGCCGACATGGCGCCGTTCCGGCCCTGGAGCGACCGCGACGCGGACGATTCGCTGATCAACGCCGCCGCGCGCCATCACAAGCCAGACACCTTTCTGCAGTGGATCATCGCGACGGCCGATCGGGTGGCGTCGGGCTTCGAACGCGAGGAGTTCGAGGCCTACAACCGCGCCGCGGACGACCCCAACTTGCGCACCAATCACTACACCGCCCGCCAGCTCACGCTGTTCGAGCAGGTGCGCCTGTTCGACGACGAGCGCAGCCGCACGCAGTCGCACGCGTGGCGTTACCCGCTGAAGGCCCTTTCGCCGCAGACCATCTTCCCCGTCGAGGCCAAAGCCTGCGAGCCGAAAAACAACGATGCCGCGCAAGCCGAATATCGCGCGCTGTGGCGCGAATTCAGCGCTCGCCTGGAAGACATCCCGCCGGCTCACCGCGCCAATCTCCCGCTGTGGCTGGACCACTTCGATACGCTATGGCAGTGCTACACCCAGGCCATTCCGGCCGCCACGGCGGGCAACACCAAGCCCGAGGTGTCGCTGTATGACCATTCCCGCACCACGGCAGCGTTGGCTGCGGCGCTGTGGCGCTTTCATCACGACCGCGGCGACGATCCGGACGCCACCGCCCGGGCCTTGCGCCAGCGCAGCGATTGGGACGAGGACAAGTTCCTGCTGGTGCAGGGCGATTTCTCCGGCATCCAGGATTTCATCTTCGCCACCGGCGGCGAGACGCAAAAACGTGCCGCCAAGCTACTGCGCGGGCGCTCGTTCTACGTTTCCCTGCTGACCGAATGCGCGGCGCTGCGCGTGCTGGAGGCGCTGGGTCTGCCACCCACCAGCCAGATCATCAATGCCGCCGGCCGCTTTCTGATCGTCGCGCCACACAGCCCGGCCGTGCTGGCGGCGCTGGCCGAAGTGCAGCGCGAATTCGATGCGTGGTTCCTGCAGCACAGCTTCGGCCAGACCGGCATTGGTCTGGCCACGCTGCCGGCGAGCTGCAACGACTTTCGCCACGGCAGCGGCGACGCCAGCCCGTTCAAAGAGTTGATGCGCCGCCTGTTCGAGAACCAGGAGGAAGGCAAGCTGCGCCGACTGGGTCTGTGCGGCGAGGCGGCTCCCGAGCCGATCTTCAGAAACTTTCTGGAAGCGTTCGATCCAGACAAGCGGGCCTGCGCGGTCGATGGCCGCTCGCCGGCGACCGAGCCCCTTGAAGGCACAACGCATTACATCTCTTTGCTCGCCGCCGATCAGATCGCCGCCGGCGGTTGGCTTGCGAGCGACGACAAGGAGCGCCTGCTGATTACCCGCGCGCCGATCGGTCATGGTGCGTTGCGCGTGCCGATATTCGGCTATCACGCTGCCTTTACCGGCAGCGAGGAAGCCAGCGGGCGGTTCGGCGCACTGGCGCGCAGCGGCGAGCTGCGCCGTGCCTGGGATTATTCGCTGCCGCTGGATGCCGCGGCGCCGCTGTGGGCTGGTTACGCCCGGCGTGCGGTGAACGGCTATGTGCCGCGCTTCGATGAAAAATCCGCGCAGGACGACTGGCGCTACGGCGGCATCGAAGACGGTGACGACGAGCGTCGCCCCGGCGCTGTCAAGACGCTGAATCACCTCGCCTGCGAGGACAAGCGACTGAACGAGCACGGCAAGGCCGTGGGCGTCGAGGCGCTGATGACGCTCAAGGGCGATGTCGACAACCTTGGCCTCATCTTCCAGCGCGGCCTGGAACACTACAGCTTCGCCAAGATGGCCGCCCTGTCGCGGCAGATGAACGCCTTCTTCACCGTGCACCTGCCGGCGCTGTGCCGGGGAAGATTCCCCAACACCTACACGGTGTTCGCCGGCGGCGATGATTTCTTTCTGATCGGCCCCTGGCAGCAGACGCTGCTGCTGGCGCGGCAGATGCGCGCGGACTTTGCCCGCTACGTGGCCCACAACCCGGAACTGCACTTCTCGGCGGGACTCTCCATGACCAAGCCGGGATTGCCGATTCGTGATCTGGGCAACCTCGCCGAGGAGACGCTAGAGCAGGCCAAGGCGGTAGGTCCCAAAGAACAGCCGGCCAAGTGCAAGAATGCCGTCAGTGCTTACGGCCGGGCGGTGCCTTGGGCGCGATTCGAGCAACTGCTGGCGCAGGCTGAAGCACTCGCCGCCAAGACCATCGAGCTGACGCTGCCGACAGGCTATCTCTATGCCCTGCTGGGTTATGCCGACATGGCCGGCAGGGTCAAGGAAAGGCCGGAAAACGCGCTGTGGCATTCGCATTTCGCCTACCGCACGGCGCGGCTGCTGGAACGCCAGCGCGGCATGCGGTCTGAGCAACGCCGCGCCCTGCACGGCGAACTGGCGCAACTCATTGCCGATCAGGGCATCGGCCGGCACGGCGCCGATTACCGCATCGCATTGTTCACACTCTTGTATCAACGGCGGGATTAGGAGGACGACATGAATCAGCACAACAGAGGCCAGGGCGCTGGCGGCGGGCAACGGCCACACTCGGGTGGAGGAGGCTCCCAGCCGCCGCGCGGCGGCCGCAACGAGCCATCCGCCAGCATCGATCTTTCGCGGGTGCGCTTTGCCACCGCCGAGGGGCAGCCGCTGGATGCGGATTTGTTTGCCGGTGTTGCCGAGCGTTGCGCGCGCACCGTCGGTTTACGGGAAGACGAGCGGCCCCGCAAGGAGAACAAGCCCAGCCAGTTGCGCAAGTTCTACGACGAACTCGTCATGTGGGACGAGCGGGTGCGTGCCGAGCCGCAGAAATTCGCCGAATTTCTGCCCTTCATCCGCATGCTCAACGCAAAGGCGGCCTATGCCAAAGGGCGGGAACTGGTCGACGTCAATTACGAGGCCTTGATGAATCACTGCCTCAAGGAGGTCACCAGCGCCGAAAACCTGCATCGCTGCAAGACCTTCTTCGAAGCCTTCATGGGCTATTACAAGGTCGTGCGGCCGCGCGATTGAATCAATTTGAGGAGCACATCATGAGACTCACCGCACTGCGCAAACTCACCGGCCGGATCGAGCTGGTCAGCGGCCTGCACATCGGTTCCGGCAACACCGAAATGCACATCGGCGGCACCGACAACCCGATCATCAGGAATCCGGTCACCGGCCAGCCCTACATTCCCGGCTCCTCGCTCAAGGGCAAGATGCGCAGCCTGCTGGAGTGGGAACTCGGCGTGGTCGGGCTCACCGACGGCAAGCCGCTCGGCTTTCGCCACATCGGCCAACCGGGCGTGGACGACGCGCGTGCCAAGCGCCTGCTCAAGCTGTTCGGCGGCGCGCCCGAAGGCGGCGACAAACATCAGGCGCTGGTCGAGGAGATCGGCCCCACGCGGCTGGCCTTCTGGGACGCGCCGCTGTGCGCGCAGTGGGTGGACGACATGCGCAATCGCAGCCTGCCGCTCACCGAGACCAAGATGGAAAACATGATCGACCGCATCCGCGGCGTGGCAGAACACCCGCGCAACACCGAGCGGGTGCCGGCCGGGGCGCGCTTCGAGTTCGCGCTGACCATCCGCGTGCACGACGACGAAGACCTGCTCGGCGACGTTTATCGCGGCATCCGGCTGGTGGAGTACACCGGCCTTGGCGGGTCCGGCTCGCGTGGCTACGGCAAGCTGCGGTTTACCGATCTGAAGCTCGACGGCGAGCCTGTGCAGGATTCCTACGAGCGCATTGCCCTGGCTGGCGCGGCCTGACTCGCAATCGATACCGCTGGAGAAAACCATGTATCCACTCATCGAAGCGCATCGCACCGCGCTGAAGATTCTGGCGGAACGCCATGGCCTGGCGCAGGTACGGGTGTTCGGTTCCATGGCGCGCGGCGATGCCGATCCAGCCAGCGACGTCGATTTGCTGGTGTCGCCGCTGCCGGGCACCAGCCTGCTGGCATTGGGCGGATTCGCAGCCGATGCCGAAGCCCTGTTGGGTCGGCACGTGGAGGTCGTCAGCGAACGCGCCCTGCATCCGCTCATTCGCGACCGCGCCCTGGCCGAAGCCGAGGCACTGTGAAAACCATAGCCGAAACGGACATCGTGCTGCTGCGGCACATGCTGGCGTGCCTCGACAACATCGAGGCCGACACGCAGCGTCGGCGCGAGGTGTTCTTCGGCTCGCGCATGGTGCGCGACGCGGTGCTGCGCAATTTGCAGCTGCTGACCGAATCGAGCCAGCGCCTCAGCGCTGCCGTCAAGGACGCCGAGCCCGGCGTGCCGTGGCGGCAACTGTCGGGCACTCGCAACATCCTGGTCCATGCCTATCTGGGCGGGATCGACGAGGAGGCGGTGTGGGAAACCGTGGCCCGCGACCTGCCGCCGCTGCGCGAAGCGCTGCTGCGGATGCTGGCGCGTTTCGGCCTGACGCCATGAGGCGGGCAGCAATGGCTCTGGATAAGGAAAGCACATGCAAACCCTGAGATGCCAACTCATTCCGCGCGCCGCCTTCGGCACGCAGCCCAAGGGCGACAGCCTGTTCGGACAACTGTGTTGGGCGGTGCGCCATCGCTTCGGCGAGAACCGTCTTGCTGCGCTGCTGGCGGGTTACACCACGGGTGAGCCCTTTCTCGTCGTCTCCGATGCCCTGCCGGCCGATCACCTGCCGCGCCCGGTGCTGCCGGGGCACTGGTTCGCGCCCATCGCGGGTGCCGATCGCAAGGCGGTGAAAAAGCGCCGCTGGCTGCCGCTCCGTGAAGTTGATGCGCCGCTCGATGCCTGGCTGCAACACTGCGTGACGGACCGTGAGTTGCTGAAGTCCACACCCGAAGCGGCCGACCGGAGTTTTGTCGAGACCCATCCCCAGCCTCACAACACGTTGAGCCGCGCTACCGGCACCACCGGCCGCGGTGCCTTCGCCCCCTACCAGATGGACCAGCAATGGTACGCGCCGGGCGCGCGGCTCGACCTATGGCTGGTCCACGATCCGGCGCGCATCAGCTGCGAGGAGATCGCCGAACTGCTCGACGACATAGGCGCCTTCGGCTTTGGCCGCGATGCCAGCATCGGGCTTGGCAAGTTCGAAGTCGCCGCGATCGCGTCCCAGGAACTGCCGGCGCAGCCCGGCGCCGACGCCTGCCTCACGCTCGCGCCTTGTGCGCCGCAAGGGCTCGGCTGGCAGGCAGAGCGCAGCTTCTATCAACCTTTCACCCGCTTCGGCCGGCATGGTGATGTCGCCGTCCAGAGCGGTCGGCCGTTCAAGAATCCGGTGCTGCTGGCGCAGACCGGTGCGGTGCTGAGCCCGCCTACGACACCCACGCATCCTTTTGTGGGACAGGGCTTGGGCGCAGAAGGTCGGCTGTCGCGGGCCATCGCAGGCACCGTGCACCAAGGTTACGCGCCGGTGGTGGCGGTACGCCTGCCGCAGCGGGGAGAAGGCGTATGAATCACCTTTCCACTTACCGACTCGACATCACGACGCTCTCGCCAGTGCACATCGGCACCGGGCAGGCCTACGACACCAACGGCTACGTGATAGACGGCGACACACTGCACCACTTCGACACCGCCGCAGCGATGACTGCGCTGTCGGCGGCCGACCGCGACAAGCTGCTGGCGCTGGTCAGCCGCGGCGGCAGCGATGCCCTGCTGCGCGAGATGCAGCGGTTTTTTCACGATCGCCGCGAGACGCTCATGGCGCACGCCACGCTGCGCCTGCCGGTACTGCAAGGCGTCGCCGACCAGTATCACCGCCGCATCGGCCAGGTCGCCAACCGAGAGGACGACGGCCGCCAGGTCATCAACAGGCTGGCCGTGGAGCGCAATGCCTACGACCCGGTGAGCAACCGGCCAGTGCTGTACGGCTCCTCGCTCAAGGGCGCGATGCGCACGGCGGTGCTGGATCACTACAACGAAGGGCGCGAAGCTTTCGAGAACAAGGGCCTGCACGAATTCCAGGGCCGCATCCTGCGTTACCGCGAAGATAACCGGCTGCAACTAGAGCGCGACCCGTTCCGTCTGGTGCAGATCGCCGATGCCGCCTGGTCGCCGTGCGACGATCTGCCAGCCGGTGAGGTGCTGTTCGCCGTCAATCGCAAACGCGCGCCGGTGACCGATCAACACGGGAACCTGCGCCCGTCCCGCGCCGAAAACCTGTACCAGACGCTCGAATGCGTACCGGGCAGCCGGTTTCGTGCCTTCGCGGCTTCGCTCGTCGTGCAGGATGTCGGCCACCTACCCGATGCCAGCAGGTCCAAACTGCCAGCCGCCGATCGGCGCTTTGGCATCGATGCCCTGATCGACCACTGCAACGCCTTCTATCGGCCGATCCTGGAGCGCGAACTGGCGCAGCTCGGCGAGCGCGGCTATGTGGACAGGCGCTGGGCGCGCACCCTGGGCAACCTGCTCAGTGGCCCGCTGGGCGCGGCGCTGGACCGGCGGCGCGCCTTTCTGCTGCGCGTCGGCCGTCACAGTGGAGCGGAATCCGTCACGCTCAACGGCGTGCGCAAGATCCGCATCATGCAAGGGGGAGGGCAGCCCGCCGTTGAGCGCGCGGAACCCCTCACCTGGTGGCTGGCCGCCTCCGACGAAAAACAGCGCACTGACCTGCTGCCCTTCGGCTGGCTACTGGTCGAAGTGAGCCGGCTCGACCAAGCGGCCGGCGACTGGCCGGAGTTGCGTGAGGCGCTGGCGCCCAACCTCGAGCGCCTGCGCACTTGGGTGGCGCAGCGGAAAGCGGAGGACCAGCGCCTGGCCGAACAACGCGAGCGAGCGCTTGCGGGGCAGGCGGCGGCAGCAGCGCGGGCGGCCGAGGCGGCGCGCCTTGCCGAGCAGGAGGCCCAACTCGCAGCCGAACGCGCCTCCGCCCGCGCGGCGATGAGTGAACAGCAGCGAGCGATCGAGGACTTTCGCGAACTGTTTGAAAAAGCGCGTAGCCGTGGCGCACACCAGCCGGGCAGCGAGTTCGATACCCGGCGATTGGTCTTTTTCAAGGCCGCTTTGGAGTGGAGCGATCCTGCCGAGCGCAACGGCGCCGCCGCGCTGTTGCGTGAAACCATCGCCTGGAGCGGCTGGCCGGGCAAGAAAGAGCGCAAGCAGGAATTTCGCGACTGGCTGGGGCATCTGGAGACTTCATGACCACCTTCTTCGTCTCCCGCCATCCCGGCGCGGCCGACTGGGCGCGGGAGCAGGGGCTCGCGGTGGATCGCGCCATGGCGCATCTGGATCCGGCCGAGGTACAGGTCGGCGATCTGGTGATCGGCACGCTGCCGGTGAATCTGGCGGCGGAAGTCTGCGCGCGTGGTGGGCGCTACCTGCACCTCTCGCTCGACCTGCCAGCCGACTGGCGCGGGCGCGAACTCAACGCCGCCGACATGCGCGCCTGCGGCGCCCGGCTCGAGGAATACCGCGTGCAGCGGGTGGCGTGACATGGACGCCCTGCGCGCCCTCATCGCCAATTGGCTCGACCCGCTCGGCGTCGTGCTGGGGCTCATCGCGCTGGTGCCGATCATCTGGACCTGGTGGGATGTGGTATTCGGCCGGCGCCGGCGCGAGCGGCGCTGGTTTGACGAGATCAGCCGCCGGCCGGGCGAGCGGCCGGCGATCCTGATCGTCGACCTGCTGCCGGGCAAGGATGTACACGCCACGGTTGAGAACTTTCGGCGCCGCGACGATGCGCTGGCGGCGATTCCCGACGCACGCATCCTGTCGATCGTGCGCGAGCACCCCCTGACGCCGGCCGACCTGCCCGAGCTGCACCGCGAACTGCGCGCCGCGGCCGCGCAACTGCTCAAGGCGGGCACCGACTGTATCCACTACTTCCACGCTGGGCCGGCGATTGCCGCCGCGCTGGTGGGCGCCGAGTTTGCCAACGGCGCACGGGTGATGCTCTACCAGCATGAAGGTGGTAGCTACTGCAACTTCGGTCCGCTGCGCAGGATGGGTGACTGAGGCGGCCGCCGAGTCGCGTCCTGTGCAGAACCCGCGCGAGAATTCCTCGCCCCAAAGGAGAGGCGACCATTCGTTTACAATAACGCAGGCTCGACTATGCCGAATCCGGGACGGGGGGTGTATGGCCATCATCGGTCGCAGTGTGCTGCTCGCACTGACCATGCTCGTGGCGGGATGCGCGGGGCTCGACCCGCACACCGGCGCGGCGGGTGACTACCCCGACGAGGTCTACGGTCGCGGTGGCTGGAACACCGAACGTGATCTCGACTGGAGAGCACACGACCCTTACTACAGCCCTTATGGCTGGAACGGATTCGGCCCCTATGGTTACTGGGGCTATCCGGGTTGGTGGGGGCCGCCGGTTTACTATGTCTATCCCCATCGGGACGTATCGGCGGCACAGCCCGAGCGGCTCCGGCCGCTACAGGAACGGATGCTATACATCGCGCCGTTGCCACTGCCGCGATCGACGCGGCCCCCGCCGACACGACCGCTCCCGTCCTGGGATCGGGGCGTGTTTCCGCCCGAGCGGTCGGATAAACCCGGGCCGGGGTCGGATGGGCGCTTCTGGTTGAGATCAGCATCACCGCCAGAGGCGCGACCATTTCCGCCTCGGGACCGTGGCGCGTTTCCCCCCGAGCGGGCGGATCAGCCCGGGTCGGTGCCGGATCGGTTGCCGCGGTCGAGGCCGGCATCGCCGCCGGCGGTGAAGCCGCTGCCGGTGCCCGCACCGCCGGTCGTTCGTCCGCCGCCGATGTCTGCGCCGGAGCCGCAGGCGACCCCCAGTCCGCGTCCACGCCGACTGTGGCGCCGCCCCGGTGCAGGAGAGGAGTGATCCGCTGCGCGGCTTTGCCGCCCCCTCGCCGTTCGGGCCGGCAGGGTCCGTCGGCGCCGGATGACTTTGGTATCCTCAAAGCCGGCTCGATTCGTTCCCGGCCGGGCGGGCGTTGCCCGTTCCCGGCATCCTTCCTCCGCGGGCGTGACGCATGACCTTGTCTCGATATGTTTCCCTGGGCGTGATCCTGATGTCTTTCTCGACGATGACGCCCGCCCAGCAGGCCGATGTGCCTGCGGTACCCGTCGACGCGGCTCCGCCATCGGCGGCGGCGCCATCTTCCCCGGGGCCGAGCGCTTCAGCCGAGGCCGAGGCGCAGCTCGCTCAGGCGGCGCGTCTGGCGAGCGAGAACCGCTGGGAGGAGGCTGTGCGGCTTTATGCGGCGCTGGCGGCGCAGGGCAATGCGCCGGCGCAGCTGCAACTGGGTGATGCCGTCCTCGCCGGGCGCGGCACGCCGCGCGATGAAGCGCGCGCGGTCGAGTGGTATCGTCGGGCGGCCGAGCAGGGCCTGGCGACGGCGCAGGTGCGACTGGGAGAGGCTTATCTTTCGGGGGTCGGTGTCGCGCGCGATCCGGTCCGGGCCGTGCAGTGGTTCACGAAGGCGGCCGAGCAGGGCGACCCGGTGGGCCAGTTGCGCTTGGGGCTGGCCTATGACACCGGGCAGGGCATCGGGCGTGATCCGGCGCTGGCGGCGCAGTGGTTCGCCAAGGCTGCCGAGCAGGGTCATCCCGTGGCGCAATCCGCTCTGGGCGCTGCTTACTGGCAGGGCGAGGGTGTGCCGCGTGATCCGGCGCTGGCCGTGCGCTGGTTTACCCGCGCGGCCGAGCAAGGTGAGACCGAGGCGCAGTTCCGGCTCGGTCAGGCGCTGGCTGAGGGGGTGGGAACGGCCTCGGACGGCGCGCGCGCCGTGCAATGGTGGACGCGGGCGGCAGAGGCCGATCATCGCGAAGCAGCCTTCGAACTTGCGCAGGCATTGGCTGAGGGCAAGGGCGTGCCCACGGACAAGGTTGCCGCGGTGCGCTGGTACACCAAGGCTGCGCTGCAGGGCGATGCCCGCGCCCAGACTGCCCTGGGCATCGTTTACGCCGCTGGCGACGGTGCGCCGCAAAACTTCGGCGAGGCGTTCACCTGGCTGTCACGGGCGGCCGAGCAGGGCGACATGCGCGCTCAGGTGCTGCTGGGGCAGATGTTCTACCGCGGCCTCGGTGTGCCGCAGAACTTCGAGCAGGCCTATATCTGGGTGGACGTCGCCGCGTCCCGTTTCACCGGGGACGGTCGGCGCGAGGTGCTGCAGTTGCGCGATGCATTGGCCCGTCTGCTCACGCCGGAACAGCTGGCGCGCGCGCAGGGTCGCGCGCTGGAACTGGTGCGCAGTCACAATTGGCGCTAGCCCGCGGGCTCAGCTGCGCGGTGCAGTGGCGGCGGGCGAAGCGCCGCCGGGCAGGCGATTGAGGTCCCAGAAGATACCGCTCATCTCGCGCGCGATGGCCTGGAACAGCAGGGGTTCGGCCTCCTTGAAGGTCAGCCGCAGCTTGCTCGCGAAACCCACCACCTGGCTGTTGTAAAGCTCCCAACTGTCCGCCGACGGCGGGGTGTGCCGGTCGAGCGCGGGGGCCGTTTCGAACTGAGCGGTCTGCAGCCCCAGCACCGCATTGACCTGTCGGAAGGCCTCATCGGCCGCGCGCCGGTAGGCTTCGGCGGGGGGCAGGGGCGGCGGAACGGCGGGCTGGCGCTCGCGAATCTGAAGATCCACGACCAGCTCGTAGGTGTTGGTTTCGAAATAATGCCCGGTGACGGCGCCCGTCACGGTTCCCACGAGCCCGCCGATACCCGCATTCTGGATCACTTCATTGCGCCGGCCGATGGTTGCGGCGACGGCGGCGCCGCCGACCCCTGTGGCCAGCGCCGTCACGGTCGACAGATCCCGCACTTCCTTGCCCACGTAGAGCACGTTGTAGAGCAGCATGTAATGGGCATCGGCGGGGTTAGGGGTCACCGTGTAGCCGCGCTTGGTCAGTTCGGCCAGCAGCAGGGGATGAAGCCGGTCATTGGCCGAGTGGATCGTCGAGGTGTTGGTGCCCACCACATAGACCCGGCGCCGCGCGTCGGGGACCGGCGGCGCGACCGGTGGAATGAAGACGTTCGAAGACATCTTCACCTCCAGGTTCACGCCTTCGACGGTCAGGCCGCTGGGGTCGTCCTTCTTGGCGTTGCGTCCGCAGCCGGCCAGCGAGAGCGCCAGCAGGACCGCCAGCATCAGCGCCAAGGGCACGCGGCAAGCAGGGCTGTAGCCGCGGCGCGCGGCGGTGGAGGAGCGAAAGGCTGTCGTCAGATCGGGCATGGTGTCGTCGTTCACGGGATGGCGGTGCGATCTTTGGCTATCATACCTTGGACAGGGAACAGGCCAAGTGGTGGGCGCAGACGCCCCCGACGCCACACAGGGAGGGGGGCGACATGCAGGCATGGCTGCCCGTGACGGTTTTGATCATCTTGCTGCTGGGCGTCCTCATTCTCTTCGAGATGCGCTCGGCGGACACCGAGGACGGCCCGGAGGATGACCTCGAAGAGGACGACAGCGGGCTGGAGAGCAGCTGGGACGCGTTCTTCCGCGAGCAGGACGAGCATCGACGCAGGCGTTGACCGCGATCAGTCGCGCCCCAGCAGGAGATGGTCGCCTTCGGCCGGTCGCTGTACCTCCCATCCGAGGGCTTCGGTGATGTGCGCCGCCATCGCGGCGCGCGCGTGGGTTTCGCCGTGGGTCACGAAAACCCGTTGCGGCGGCGTGGACATCCGGCCGAGCCATGCCGTCATCTGGGCATGATCGGCGTGCGCCGAGAGGCTTTGCAACAGGCGCACACGCGCCCGGATGGGTACCATGCGGCCATGGATCTTGACCGCATCGGCGCCGTTCACAATGGCTTCGCCGCGCGTCCCGGGGGCCTGGAAGCCGGTGAACAGAATCGTGTTGCGGGCATCGGGTGCGAAGGTCTTGAGATGGTGCAGCACCCGCCCGCCGGTGGCCATGCCGCTGGCCGAGAGGATGATCATCGGTCCGACCTTGCCCGCCAGCGCCATGGATTCCTCCGGCGTTTCGACGAAGGTCGCGATCTCCCCCAATGCCCGGGTCTGCGCCGCGTCCAGACGATGCGCCTCCGGGTAATCCTGAAATACCCGCGTGGCGCGGATGGCCATGGGGCTATCGACGTAGATGGGCACGCGGGGGATGGCATCGGTCTTGCGCAGATCATGCAGCAGGTGGAGCAGCACCTGAGCCCTGCCGACGGCAAAGGCGGGCACGACGAGCACGCCGCCTGCCCGGGCCGTCTCGTTGACCACCTCGGCGACGGCCAGTCGCGGGTCCTGTGCGACGTGAAGCCGATCGCCATAGGTCGACTCCACAACCAGATCGTCGGTCGGTTCCAGAACCTCCGGCGGCGCGAGCAGTGGATCGTCCGGCCGGCCGACGTCCCCGCTGAAGGTGATGGTGTGGCCACCGCAGCGGACACGCACGGCGCATGCGCCAAGCAGATGACCGACTGGAATGAGCCGGATCTCGAAAGGGCCCACGCGATGGGTGTGCCGAACCGCGATCGGCCTGAACAGGTCCAGACAACGGACGGCATCCTGCCGCGTGAACAAGGGTTCTGCCGGATGATGGCGGCTGTAGCCGAGCCGGTTGGCCAGCTGGGCTTCTTCCTCCTGCAAGTGGCCGGCATCGGGCAGCAGGATTCCGGCGAGCGCCGCGGTGGCGGGGGAGGCGTAGACCGGACGGCGGTAACCCTGGCGGTACAGCAGCGGCAGGTAGCCGCTGTGATCGAGATGGCCATGGGTGAGCACGACCGCATCGAGGTCTTCCGGCGCCAGCGGCAGCGCCGCCCAGTTGCGCCGGCGCAGCGCCTTGACGCCCTGGAACAAGCCGCAATCGACCAGCAGTCGATGACCGTCGCTTTCGAGCAGGTATTTGGACCCGGTTACGGTTTCCGTGCCGCCCAGAAAGGTCAGACGCATGATCGACTCCGCGGCGATGCCCTCGACGGGGCGTTGGCAGCAGATGCTACTCCAAGCCCGCCTCGATGAAACCCTCAGTCGGGAGATGCGGGGGCGGCCGCCTGCAGGACACGCTGCGGATCGAGCCGGTTGACGCTGGGCCGATTCTCGAGGAAATCGCCGATGTTGGCGATCGTGGTCTCGGCGATGGCGGTCAGCGCCTCCTGGGTGAAAAACGCCTGGTGACCCGTCACCAGCACGTTGGGAAACGACAGCAGCCGCGCAAACACATCGTCGGTAATGATCTGATCCGACAGGTTCTGGAAGAACAGGTGAGATTCTTCCTCATAGACATCGAGCGCCACGGCGCCGAGGCGCCTTTGCTTGAGTGCCTCGATGAGGGCGGCCGTGTCGATCAGGGCGCCGCGGCTGGTATTGATCAGGAGCGCCGCCGGTTTCATCTGGCCGAGCGTCCGGGCGTTGATCAGGTGATGGGTTTCGGGCGTGAGCGGCGTGTGCAGGCTGATCACGTCGGCGCTCTGCAGCAGGGTGGTCAGGTCCGTATAGCGCACCCCCAGGGCCGCGCATTCGGGATCGGCGACCGGATCGTGCGCCAGCAGGCGGCAGCCGAAACCGGCCATGATGCGCGCAAAGGCTCGACCGATCTGCCCGGTGCCGATGATGCCGACCGTCTTGCCGTGCAGGTCCATCCCCAGCAGGTTGTCGAGCAGGAAGTTGCCTTCCCGGACGCGATTGTAGGCACGGTGGATCTTGCGGTTCAGGGTCAGCAACAGCCCCGCGGCGAACTCGGCCACGGCTTCGGGCGAATAGTGGCTGACCCGCATCACCGTCAAGCCGAGTCGATGGGCCGCGGCGAGATCGACGTTGTTGAAGCCGGTCGCACGCAGCAGCACCAGGCGCGTCCCCCCCTCGTACAGGGTGGTCAGTACCGGCGCGCTGAGTTCGTCGTCGACGAAGCAGCAGACGGCGGGATAGCCGGACGCCAGGGGCGCGGTGTCGGGGCGCAGCGCGGCTTCGAGGAAATGCAGGCGGTAGCCGCTCTCGGCGTTGGCGACTTCCAGGAAATGGCGGTCGTAGGAGCGGGTGCTGAAGACCAGGACGCGAAACATGGCTGTGATCCGATGTGCTTGCTGTCGGTGTGTCTATGATGCCACTGTGCCACGAATGGGCCTGATGACGGTTTTGTGACAGACGACCTATCGTTGAGCCCGGAATGTCGGGCTCGGCGATCCACTCACAGGGGGAGACATGCGGGGGAGCGGTCGTTGCCAACACATGGCACGTCGGATAGCCATCCTCTTCGCGATCACACTGGGCGCGACCGGATGTTCCGGCATCGACGCGCTCAATTCGCTCACTCCGAGGTCGGGATATGTGGTCCACCGCGACCTCCTGTTCGATGCCGGCACCGACCTGCGCCTGGATGTTTATGTCCCATCGGGCGTCCGGGATGCGCCGGTCGCCGTATTCTTCTACGGCGGCAGCTGGCAGGAAGGTGCGCGCGCCGATTACCGCTTCGTCGGTGAAGCCCTTGCACGGCAGGGCATGGTGGTCGCCGTCCCCGATTACCGACTGTATCCGGCGGTACGCTACCCCGCATTCCTCTCCGATGCCGCGCGCGCCGTGGCCTGGATGCATGCGCATGCGTCACGCTATGGCGGTGATCCGAGCATGCTCTTCCTCGCCGGACATTCGGCCGGGGCCTACAACGCCGCCATGCTCAGCCCGGATCCCGAGTATCTCGCAGACGCCGGTATGGACCGGGACGCCATCCGCGGGATGATCGGTCTGGCCGGGCCGTATGACTTTCTGCCGCTGCAGGACGTGGTGTTGCAGGACATCTTCGCGCCGGCCGCTGACTTGCGTGAGAGCCAGCCCATCACGCATGTCGATGGCCGCAACCCGCCGCTGCTCCTCATCCATGGCCTTGACGATCGCCAGGTGCTGGCCGAAAACAGTCGCCGGCTGGCTGCACGGATCGAGGATGCCGGAGGGCCGGTTACCCTGCGCCTCTACGATCATCTGAGCCATCCCTTGGCCGTCGCCGATCTGGCGGCGCCGTTGCGGTGGCGCTCCGATCTGCTGCAGCAGATCGCGACCTTCGTTCGCGAGGAGGCGGGCCGGCCGCCGTCGACCGGCGCGCCCGGGGTGGAGACGCTGGTCGACGCCTTGCGGGGCCGGCAGGCCGACGCGCCATGATCAGGGGTGCTTTGGCCAACGGTCTCGGCGCGGTGAGATTGCAATCCGGTCATGGGCGTGTGCTAGGGTTAAACGCTATATCTATTCCGCTGCACCGGATCACAGGAAACCCCGCCCCATGTCCGCACAAGACCCCGTCACCCCACTCGATAAGGACGAGCCGGAGGCCCAGCCCATCGACCTGACCCGGGCCGATCTGTTTCTCAACCGGCATATCAGCCTGCTGGCGTTCAATGAACGCGTGCTGGCTCAGGCCCGTGATCCGGCCGTGCCCTTGCTCGAACGGCTCAAGTTTCTCTGCATCACCAGTTCCAACCTCGATGAGTTCTTCGAAACGCGCGTCGCCGGCCTCAAGGAGCTGCAGGCCTACGGCACCTGGCAGGTCGACGTCGACAACCGGTCGCCTGCCGAAACCCTGCGTCTGGTCACGATCAAGGCGCACGAACTGGTGGCCGAGCAATACCGGGTGCTGAACCAGGAACTCTTGCCGGCCTTGGCGCGTGAACAGATTCATCTGGTGCCACCGGCGCGCTGGACCAAGGCGCAGCGCGCGTGGATTCAGCGCTATTTCGACGAAGAGGTCGCACCATTGCTCAGTCCCATCGGGCTCGATCCGGCGCATCCCTTCCCGCGCATTCTCAACAAAAGCCTGAATTTCATCCTTTCCCTGGAGGGCAAGGACGCCTTCGGTCGCAACAGCGCCCTGGCGGTGCTGCAGGCCCCGCGGGTGTTGCCGCGCGTGATTCCGCTGCCGTCCGAGATCGTCTCCAAGGGGCATGCCTTCGTGCTGCTGTCGGAGATCATCCGGACCTACGCGGGCGAACTGTTCCCGGGCATGCAGGTGAAGGGCTTCTATCCTTTTCGGTTGACGCGCAACAGCGAGATGTTCGTCGACGAGGAAGACGTCGACGATTTGCTGCGGGCCATGGAGGGCGAGCTGTCCTCGCGGCGCTACGGCGATGAAGTGCGTCTCGAGGTGGCTCGTGAATGTCCCCCGGAGAAGGTGGATCTCCTGCTCAAGCAGTTCGAGCTTGAGCAATCCGACGTCTACTCGGTCGATGGTCCGGTCAATCTCAGCCGGCTGATGGCCTTGATCGATCAGGTGGAGCGGCCGGATCTGAAGTATCCGCCCTTCACACCGGGTCTGCCACGCGAGCTGATCGGTGCCTCAGGCAGCGCCATGGGCAACCTGTTCGAGGCGATTCGCAAGGGCGACGTCCTGCTGCACCAGCCGTTCCAGTCCTTCACGCCGGTGGTGGAGTTTCTGCGTCAGGCCAGCCAGGACCCGAATGTGCTGGCGATCCGCATGACGCTCTACCGTACCGGGGCCGATTCGGCCATCGTCGATCTGCTGCGCCAGGCCGCGATCCGGGGCAAGGAAGTCACGGTGGTGGTCGAGTTGCGCGCCCGTTTCGACGAGGAGGCCAACATCAGCCTGGCGACGCGTCTGCAGGAGGCCGGCGCGCACGTGGTCTACGGCGTCGTGGGTTACAAGACGCACGCCAAGCTGACCTGGGTGATCCGTCGCGAAGGCCGCGCCCTGCGCAACTACGTGCACTTGGGCACGGGGAACTACCATGCCCGCACCGCGCGGCAGTACACCGACTTTGGCCTTCTGACCTGCGATCCCAAGATTGCCGAGGACGTCAATCACGTCTTTCTCCAGCTCACCAGCCTGGGCCGGGTGCCGCGCCTGCACGGCCTGCTGCAGTCGCCGTTTTCGCTGTGTCAGGGTTTGCTGGAACGCATCGCACGCGAGATCGATCATCATCGCGCCGGCCGTCCGGCGGCCATCCGCTTCAAGGTCAACGGCCTGACCGACCGGGAGGTGATCCAGGCCCTGTACGAAGCCTCGCAGGCCGGGGTGCCGATCGACCTCATCGTGCGCGGCATGTGCTGCCTGCGGCCGGGCGTGCCCGGGGTCTCTGAGACGATCCGCGTGCGCTCCATCGTCGGCCGCTTTCTGGAGCATCCACGCGTCTATTACTTCGAGAATGGTGGCCAGCCCGAGGTCTACTGCGCCAGCGCCGATCTCATGGAGCGCAATCTGCACCGACGCATCGAGGTCGCGTTTCCCATTCGCGATCCGGCGCTGCGCCAGCGGGTGATCGAGGAATCGCTCGATTACTACCTGCGCGACAACACCCAGAGCTGGCTGCTGCAGGAAGACGGAAGCTATGTGCGCGTCGAGCCCGGCGACGCAGCGCCGTTCAGCGCCCAGAGCACGCTCCTCAAGGCGCTGGCCAGCGAGGGCCCCATCAGCATTGGGTGATCCCCGAGGCGCGGTCGATCCCTCAGCCGTCCTCGCCGAAGCTCAGCGCGAAGCCGACGCGATCCAGCAGCGCCTGCTCCTCGATCAGATCCGCCCGCATGAGGGGGCGCGCTGCGAGACCGTTGGCCGGGAACGCGAGATGGATCCCGGTCGGCGCCGGCTGCAGGCGGACGCGCGGCTCCGGCGCCGGCGCGCGCGCCCGGTGCAGCAGTACAGAGAGCCGCAGCAGCACGGTGAGGCGCAGGGCGGGCAGTCGCTGATCGGTCGCCAGCGCGTCGAAATCCCGCCGGATGATCTTGCGCCGGTGAAAGCGCACCAGCAGGCTGATCAGCGCCTGACGGTCGCGCGAAAACCCCGCGAGATCGCCGTTGGCGAGCAGATAGTGTCCGTGCTTGTGATAGCCGCTGTGAGAGACGGCCAAGCCGATCTCGTGCAGGGCACTGGCCCAGCGCAGGGTATCACGGTGCGTCTCATCGTCGAGGCCCCAGGCGGTGGCGACCTGATCGAGGAAGGCGAGGGCGGTGGCTCCCACGCGGGCGGCCTGGGCACGGTCGGCATGGTAGAGCTGCGAGAGCGCCTCGACCGTATGGTTGCAGACGTCCTCCCGGCCACCGCGTCCCGCCGCCAGCTCGTCCAGCAGCCCCTCGCGCAGAGCGCCGTCGCAGATGATCATCCGCTCGATGCCCAGTGCTGCGAAGGCGGCGCTCAGGATGACGGCACCGCCGGCGAAGACCTGCTGGCGTTCGGCGGCCAGATCCGGCAGGTTCAGTCGGTCGACGCGGCCGGCCCGGATCAGTTGGTCGCGCAGGTTGGCCAGGCCCGCTGCGTCGATGGCGGATGTGCCGCGCATGGTTTGCAGAACGGCGGCCACGGCGCGGATCGAGCCGGAGGTCCCGACCGCTTCATGCCAGCTTGCCACACGAAACTGCGCGGCCACGGGCTGAAACTCGAGCCGTGCGGCAGTTTCGGCAGCCTGCCACCGCTTCGCGGTGATGCGCCCGTCGCGAAAGAAACGCTGACTGTAGGTGATGCAGCCCATGTGCAGGCTTTCCAGGAACAGCGGGTGGATGCCCTCCCCAAGCACGGTTTCGCTGCTGCCGCCGCCGATGTCGAACACCAGCCGCCGTCCGGTGGCCGGCCCCAACGTGAAACCGACGCCACGATAGATCAGGCGGGCTTCTTCCTGGCCGGAGATGACTTCGATGGGATGTCCAAGCGCCTGACGGGCGTGCTCGAGAAAGTCGACGGCGCGGTAGGCCTGCCGCAGGGTGTAGGTGCCGACCGCCCGGATGTGGGCGGGCGGTACGTCGCGGAGCCGGTCGCCGAAACGCCGCAGCGTGTCCAAGGCGCGCTGCTGGGCATCCGGCGCGATGGTGCCGTCGGCGCGCAGTCCGGTGCCCAGGCGCACCATTTCCCGCAGGCGGTCGACGATCTGGATGTGGCGGCCCAACCGGCGCGCCAGAATGAGGTGGAAGCTGTTCGACCCCAGGTCGAGGGCGGCGAAATGTTGCTCATGGTCGCCCTGCGCGAGGACATCGGTGCGTGGCAAGCGGGGCCGTGGGTCCATCGTCTGTCCGGAAGGTAGATCAGGCACGGGCATCGGTATTGCCGAACGACGGGCCGGTCGGTGGCGGTGGGTCAGGGATTCGAACCCTGGAAGGACTTGCGCCCTTGCTGGTTTTCAAGACCAGTGCAATCAACCGCTCTGCCAACCCACCTGGCGCCTGGCATCAGGCCGCGCAAGGATACTGAATGGCCCGGTCGGCCGCTACCTCGAGAGGGAACTTCCCCGCCGCATGCCAGTCTTTTACACTGGCAACGAGAATCGTTTCATTGCCTGCCATAAACACACTCGAGGAGCCGCTCCATGTCCACACGACCGGATGTCATTCACGGCAGCGCGGTCCGCGTCGCAGACAACCGCCTGATCCGCAACACGTACACGCTCCTGGCCATGACGCTGCTCTTCAGCGCGGCGATGGCCGGGGTCTCCATGGCACTCGATCTGCCCCGGATGGGCGTCCTGGTGACGCTCGTCGGCTATTTCGGGCTGCTGTTTGTGGTCGCGCGCCTGCGCAACAGTGCTTGGGGTCTGGCGGCCGTCTTCGCTCTGACCGGCTTCATGGGGCTCACGCTGGGACCCATCATCGAGGCCTATCTCACCATGCTGCCGAACGGCGGTCAGGTGGTGATGATGGCCATGGGCGGCACCGGGGTGGTGTTCCTCGGGCTGTCGGGCTATGCCCTCACGTCCCGCCGCGACTTCAGCTTCATGGGTGGCTTCCTCACCGCCGGCATCCTGGTCGCCTTCCTGGCCGGTCTGGGCGCGATCTTCTTCCAGCTGCCGGCGCTGTCGCTGGGTGTTTCGGCCATGTTCGTGCTGCTGATGTCGGGCCTCATCCTCTATGAAACCGGCAATCTCGTGCACGGCCATGAAACCAACTACATCATGGCCACCGTCACCCTGTATGTGGCCATCTACAACCTCTTCCTGAGCCTGCTGCAGTTGCTGGGCTTCGCCGGCGGCGAGGACTGATCGGGCCCCGTCGCTCTTCTGTGCGCTCCCCGGGTCGGCCCCGACCCGGGGATAGTCATGCCCCGGGCGCGGTGAACGCGTTGTCGGAGTGGTCCTCCAGGCCGAACCAGCGCAGCCGTTCGCGCAGTCGCACCACCTCACCCACGATCACCAGCGTCGGCGCCTTGAGCGCAGCGGCCTGCAC
Organism: Candidatus Macondimonas sp.; assembly: GCA_035325645.1. Lineage (GTDB taxonomy): Bacteria > Pseudomonadota > Gammaproteobacteria > UBA5335 > UBA5335 > Macondimonas. The sequence continues at coordinate 28,223 of DAOKZK010000021.1, forward strand.
CGCCTCCGCCAGATGCGCGAGGTCGCTCACCACCACACGCTGCGCCGCCGTGCTGCCCTGCTGGATCACGGCCGCCGGATGCTCTGGCGGCAGGCCATGCGCGATCAGCTCATCGCAGATCGACGCCAAGCCTTGCAGCCCCATGTAGATCACCAGCGTCTGCATGGGTTGCGTCAGTGTGCGCCAGTCGACGCCGAGCGCTGCATCCTTGGGATGACCGGTCAGGAACACGCAGCTGTGTGCATGGTCTCGGTGGGTGAGGGGAATCCCGGCATAAGCCGCGCAGCCGGAGGCGGCAGTGATGCCCGGCACGACCTGGAAGGGGATGCCATGGGCGGCGAGCTGGTCGATCTCCTCGCCGCCGCGGCCGAAGATGAAGGGATCGCCGCCCTTGAGCCGCAGCACGCGCCGACCCGCCTGCGCCAGGGCGATCAGCTGGGCGTTGATCTGCTCCTGCGGCACGGCATGGCGGCTGCGCGCCTTGCCCACGTAGATGCGCTCGGCTTCCTTGCGCACCCGATCGAGGATCGCCGGGGTGACCAGCCGGTCGTAAAGCACCACGTCGGCCTGCTGCATCAGCCGCAGCGCGCGGAAGGTCAAGAGGTCCGGATCGCCGGGTCCGGCGCCGACCAGGTACACCTCCCCGCGTGGGGGGGAGGTGCCCGTCAGAGCGGTCCGCATGAGCGCATCGGCCTGCGCTTCGCGGCCGTCGAGCACGCGCTCGGCGATCGGTCCGTCCAGCGTGTCTTCCCATAGCCGGCGCCGGGCGGCCGCGTCGGGGACCGCTTCACGCACCCGCTGCCGCCAGCGCTCGGCAAAGCGCGCGAGGGCGCCATAACGCGCCGGCAGGGCGGCCTCGATCCATGCTTTCAGACGGCGGGCGAGGATGGGGGAGGTGCCGGCGCTCGAGATGGCGATCTTGAGCGGCGACCGGTCGACGACGGCAGGGAGGATGAAGGAACACAACTCCGGCGCGTCGGCCACGTTGACCGGGATCCGGCGTGCCCGGCAATCCTCGGAGACCGCGCGGTTGACGGCGGCATCGTCGGTGGCCGCGATCACGAGTACCGGTTCGCCCAGGGCTTGCTCGGGATAGGTCTCGGCACGCCAAACGATGCGCCCTGCGCCATGCAGCGCAGCCAGTGCCGGGTGCAATCGGGGAGCAATGACCGTGACCAAGGCGCCGGCGCCGAGCAGACCCTCGACCTTGCGCGCGGCGACCGCGCCGCCTCCGATGACGGTGCAGGGTTGAGCATCCAGGTTCAGGAACACCGGGTAATAGCTCATGGCTGCGGTCCGTATCCTATAGAACGAAATGCAATTTTATACTACGTTGTCGCTCATCGTCAGGAATATGTCAGGCGGCTCACGTGAAACTACGCCAATTGCATTACATCCAGGAAGTCGCCAACCGTGGGCTCAACGTGACCGCCGCGGCCGAGGCGCTGTTCACCTCCCAGCCCGGGGTGAGCAAGCAGATCCGGCTGCTCGAGGACGAGCTGGGCGTGCTCATCTTCGAGCGCAACGGCAAGCACCTCACGCGGCTGACGGCGGCCGGCGAGGCCATCCTGGGTATCGCCAATCGCATCCTGCAGGATGTCGAGAACATCGAACGCATTGCGCACGAACATCGCGATCCTGCGCGCGGGAGTCTGCGCCTGGCCACCACCCACACCCAGGCGCGCTACGCCCTGCCGCCGGTGATCCAGCGCTTTCGTGAGCGCTATCCCGATGTCGCGCTGCACATCCACCAGGGTACGCCGCTGCAGATCGCGGAGGCCGCGGCCAAGGGCGAGGTCGATTTTGCCATCGCCACCGAGGCCATGGAGCATTTCGAGGATCTGGTGATGATGCCTTGCTATCACTGGAACCGCTGCGTGCTCGTCCCGCCCGACCATCCGCTGACGCAAGAGCAGCCGCTCACCCTGGAGGCCATCGCGCGCTATCCGATCGTGACCTATGTGTTCGGCTTCACTGGACGTTCGCTTCTGGACCGGGCCTTTGCCGACAAGGGGCTGCAGGTGCAGGTGGTGCTGACGGCGGTTGATGCCGACGTCATCAAGACCTATGTGCGGCTGGGTCTGGGGGTCGGAATCGTCGCACGCATGGCCTATGACGCCAAGGCCGACACCGATCTCGTCGCCCTCGATGCCCGCCACCTGTTCCGGCCGAGTACCACGCGCATCGGCTTCAAGCGGGGTATGCTGCTGCGGCAGTACATGTACGATTTCATGCAGATGTTCGCGCCGCACCTGAGCCGCCCCCTCGTCGACCGTTGTGCCCAGTTCCCCACCCATGAAGAGCGTGCCGATTTCCTTTCCCAGTCGGTGGGCGAACTCCCTATATATTGAATTCTGAATTTTGATATAGGAATCCATTCCTTTTTTCGAATATGGGCGGTACCTAAACTATCCCCCCGGCCGGTTTTCATTGCCCGGTTGATGGGCTCAGTCAGGAATCGCAGCCATGTACCGATACGATCGCCATGACCAGCGTGTGGTCGATGAGCGGGTCGCCCAGTTTCGCGACCAGACCCGCCGTTTCCTCGCCGGGCAGCTCAGCGAGGAAGAGTTCCGGCCGCTGCGCCTGCGCAACGGGCTGTATATCCAGCGCCATGCGCCCATGCTGCGCGTCGCCATCCCCTATGGTCTGCTCTCGGCGCGTCAGTTGCGCATGCTGGCGCGGATCGCACGCACCTATGACCGTGGTTATGGCCACTTCACCACGCGCCAGAACATCCAGTACAACTGGCCGGCGCTGGAACGCGTGCCCGACATCCTGGCCGATCTCGCCACCGTGCAGATGCACGCCATCCAGACCAGCGGCAACTGCATCCGCAACGTCACCTCCGATCAACTCGCCGGCATCTCGCCCGACGAGCTGGCCGACCCGCGCCCCTACTGCGAAATCATCCGCCAGTGGTCGACCTTCCATCCGGAGTTCTCCTACCTGCCGCGCAAGTTCAAGATCGCGGTGACGGGCGCCCAGCGCGACCGCACGGCGGCGCAGATCCATGACATCGGCCTGCAGATCGTGGCGAACGCGGCCGGCGAGCGGGGTTTTCGGGTCTACGTCGGTGGCGGTCTGGGCCGCGCGCCGATGATCGGCGAGGTGATCCGCGAGTTCCTGCCCGAGGCGGATCTGCTCACCTATCTCGAGGCCATCCTGCGCATCTACAACCGCAACGGCCGGCGCGACAACATCCACAAGGCGCGCATCAAGATCCTGCTCAAAGCCTGGGGCCGCGAGGCCTTCGCCGAGGCAGTGGAGGCCGAGTGGGCGCGCCGCGACAGCGACGCCCTGCGCCTGCCGAACGATGAGATCGCGCGCATCGCAGCGCATTTTGCCCCGCCCGCGTACGCACCCGAAGCGGCGGCGGATCGGCTCGATCCGGCTGTTGAGACCGATCCGGACTTCGCGCGCTGGTATGCCCGCAACACGCTGCCTCACAAGGTGCCCGGTTACCGGGCGGTGCACATCAGCCTCAAGTCGCCAGGCCGGCCGCCGGGGGATGCCACGGCCGATGAAATGGATCTCGTTGCCGATCTCGCCGAGCGCTACAGCTTTGGCGAGCTGCGCGTGACCCATCATCAGAACCTGCTGCTCGCCGACGTGCGCCTCGCCGATCTGCCTGTGCTGTGGCAGGCCCTGCGCGCACGCGATCTGGCCTATCCGAACGTGGGCACGCTGACCGACATGATCGCCTGCCCGGGGCTGGATTTCTGCTCGCTGGCGAATGCCGGCTCGATCGATGTCGCGCGCCAGATCCAGTCGCGCTTCGAGGATCTGGATTATCTCTATGACCTGGGCGAGCTGCGGCTCAACATGTCGGGCTGCATGAACGCCTGCGGGCATCACCATGTCGGCCATATCGGCATCCTCGGCGTCGACAAGAAAGGCGAGGAGTGGTACCAGATCCAGATCGGCGGCAGCTCGGCGAACGATGCCTCGCTGGGCAAGGTGCTGGGTCCGTCGGTGCCCAAGGAACAGGTCGCCGAGGTCATCGGCCGGCTGCTCGGGGTCTATCTCGAGCTGCGCGAGGAGGGTGAACGCTTCCTCGACACCTGCCGGCGCGTGGGCATCGAGCCGTTCCGCGATCGGGTGTATGCCGAGCTGGAGGCGGCGGCATGAGCGGGGCGGTGTTGCACGTCGAGGGCCGCGTGCTGGAGGCCGATCCCTGGGTTCAGGTTGCCGATGACGCTGCGCTGCCTGATGGGCCGGCGTTGGTGAGCCGTGTGCGCTGGCAGGCGATGCGTGAGGCGCTGATCGCGCGCGGCGCGCCGGTCGGCGTGGTGCTCACCCCCGGCGATGCCGTCGAGGAGATCGCTGCCGATCTGCCGCATCTGGCCTGTGTGGCCCTGTATTTCCCCGGTCCCGGCGAGGGGCGGCCTTACAGCGCCGCGCGGCTGTTGCGCGGGCGGTACGGCTATCGCGGCGAGATCCGCGCGGTTGGGGAGGTGCTCATCGATCAGGTGCATTTCCTCAAGCGCTCGGGCTTCGACGTGCTGGCCCTGCGGGCCGATCAGGACGTACCCGCCGCACTGGCTGCACTCGAGACCTTCTCCGTTCACTATCAGCCCGGCGCAGACGAGCCCCTGCCGCTGTTCCGGCGCCGCGCCGCGAGCTGACGGTCCTTCGCGCCCAGATAACCCCCCTTTCGCCGCGCGGGTGGACGCATCGAAGCGACCCCCGTCGCCTGCACCGATGCCGCGTTTTCATGTCTTAGGCGCTGCCGCGTTCTGGGCCGGACAACTGGCGTATGATCCCGACGAAAACAGGGGGCGGCCGTTCTGGCTGTCGTTTCGCGAGACGATGGGGGACGCATGGCGCTTGAGCTGATCGGGGCCGGTTACGGTCGCACCGGGACGGACTCCACCAAGGAAGCCCTGAACATCCTGGGCCTGCGCTGCTACCACATGCGCGAGGTGATCGGAAATCCCGGCAATGCCCACCATGTCGATTTCTGGCGCCGGGTCGCCGAGACGCCGCCGGGCACGGCGCACGACTGGGCGCAGGTGTTCGGCGGTTATCGGGCGGCGGTCGACAATCCGGCGGCCTGCGTGTGGCGCGAACTCATGCACGCCTATCCGGACGCCCGGGTCCTGCTCACCGTGCATCCGGGCGGGGCCGAGGCCTGGTATGACAGTGTGATGGAGACGATCTACTTCACCGAGCGCCTGTGGCAGTGGCGGGTGCTGGAGGCGGTGACACCCTTCGCGCGCAAGTTCGGCCCTATGGCGCGCAAGCTGATCTGGCAGCGCTTCCACCGTGGGACCCTGCCGGATCGGGCCGCCGCGATCGCCGAGTACCATCGCCACCTCGAGGAGGTCAAAGCCGCGGTGCCGGCCGACCGCCTGCTGGTGTTCAGCGTGGCCGAGGGGTGGGCGCCGCTGTGCGCGTTTCTGGGCCTGCCGGTGCCGGACCAGCCCTTTCCCCGCGTCAATGACCGCGACGCCATCAAACGGGACATCCGGGGCATGGTGCGCGGCGCGTATGCGATTCTTGCGCTCGGGGCGGCCGCTCTCCTGGGCGGCATCGCACTGGCCGCCAGCCTCCTTTGAGAGTCGCAGTGCCTCCGCCGCCCCATTGCCGGGCGCGCGGCGGTGCGGGCATTCGGGATCATCGCGCCGCCTCCGTGGCATCATAAGCAGACCACCAGCCATGACGAGGCTGGTACCCGATCGAGGCGCGCGCCATTTGTCGCGCCGGGAGACCCACATGGAAATCATCCTCGCCAATCCGCGCGGCTTCTGCGCCGGCGTCGAGCGCGCCATCGACATCGTCGAGCGGGCGCTCAAGGCCTTCGGCGCGCCGATCTACGTGCGGCATGAGGTCGTGCACAACCGTTTCGTGATCGAGCGGCTGCGCGCCATGGGCGCCGTGTTCGTCGAGGAATTGAGCGAGGTGCCCGACGGGGCGACGGTGATCTTCTCCGCCCACGGCGTGAGCCGGGCCGTGGTCGAGGAGGCGCGCGGGCGCGGCCTCACGGTGTTCGACGCCACCTGTCCGCTCGTCACCAAGGTCCACGTCGAGGTCGCGGCGCTGGGCCGCAAGGGCTTCGATGCGATCCTCATCGGCCACGCGGGCCATCCCGAAGTGGAAGGCACGCTGGGCCGCTTCGATCCCCGCCACGGCGGGACGATCCATCTGGTCGAAACGCCGGCAGACGTCGCCGCGCTCTCGGTGCGGGATCCCGAGCGGGTCGCCTATGTCACGCAGACCACGCTGTCGGTGGACGATACCCGCGCCGTGATCGAGGCGCTGACGGCGCGTTTTCCCGCGCTGGCCGCGCCGCGTCGGGACGACATCTGCTACGCCACCCAGAATCGCCAGGACGCGGTGCGCGAACTCGCCCGCGAGGTCGATCTGGTGCTGGTCGTGGGCTCGGCGACGAGTTCCAACTCGAACCGGCTGCGCGAACTGGCCGAGCAGTGCGGACGGCCGGCCTACCTCATCGACGGTCCGGAGGACATCCAGCCCGCGTGGCTCGTCGGCATCGCCCGGGTCGGCGTGACCGCCGGGGCGTCCGCACCGGAAACGCTGGTACAGGCGGTCATTGACCGGTTGCGCTCGGCGGGCGGCACGGTGCGCGAGCTGCCCGGGCCGGTCGAGACCATGATCTTCGCCCTGCCGCGCGCCCTGCGCGGCGTCTCGGCCGCCTGAAGGCCGTCGTTCCTGCGCCGCCATCCCCCGGCTTGCACGGGTCGGGGCCCTCGGACGCGAATCGCTGGGCGCGTGACGGCGAGCCTGCGCAGCCCCTGCTGTCCTCGCGTCGGATCCGATCCGGCGATGCCGCGCCGCATGGACGGCGCGGCGCCGCGGGCTTGGGCGATAACGCAGATGCATGCGGCGGGCGCCATGGCCATCGGGAAGGCTCGATGGGGGCCGTGTCCGCATCGTCGCGAGACCCGGAGCAGCGTGGCCACCGATTCTCTTGCAAGGGCAGCGCAAACCGGCGCCTTTTTTCGTCGGCGGCATTGCACGGATCGCCATGGCACTTCGCTGCAACGATCACCGGCGGCGCTCATGAAGGCGCAAGGGTAGCGGCTTGTGTCGACGCGAAGGCGCACCGCTGCACCTGCGTCTCAGGGGCAGGTCAGCGTATCCCCCGCGCCGGCGATCCGGATGCGGCCGGTGTTGGCCAGCACCAGCCCGCGCGCGGCGGTGGCCCCGCGGCTGTCGCAGAAGGTGTAGCGATGGTTGAAGAAGGCAGCGGCGCCGGTGTCGGTGAAGCGCATCCGGTCGGCGGGGGTCCCGGTCTTGCGCAGGCTCACGCCGGACGGTAGCGCGGGCTGCACGCGCAGCAGCCGGCCGTTGTCGCCGTCGCAGCGTCCATCGTTGTTCACGTCCGCGCAGTTGCGATCGCCGTCGGGGTCCTCGAACACCAGCCAGCCGGTTTCCCAGGCGGCCTGCCCGCCGCAGGTGAGCGTCGAACCCCGTGTGCAGAGCACGACGGCGCGGCGCATGCGCGCCGCCTCGCCCCGGGCGCGCTGCAGGTCTCCGGCGAGCATGTTGTTGAGCGCAATCAGCCGACGGTCTCCCAGCCACTGTGCCAGCGGCGGACCGGCCAGCGCGGCGAGCAGCCCGAGCACCACGACGGTGGTCAGCAGTTCCACCAGCGAGACACCGGCCATGCGCGGTCGGCGGCCGACTTCGGGCTGCCCGCGGCTGCTCATCCGGCGCATCCGGTCACGGTCACTCGCCGCGCTGTCGGTCTTGCCAGCCCGCGGCAAAAGCAGAAGCCAGAACATGCGGGGGGCGTACGAGGCCCGCCATGTCGGGCGGATGGCGCGTGGGCGGAACCGCCGGCTCATCCACGCAGCGCTGCCAGCATGCCGACGGGGTTGCCGCCGCCGGCGGCAGCCGCTGAGACTCGTCCATGCCGCGTCACCAGCATCGCGCGGTGCTGTCGGCGTTGCTGCTGTTGGTGGCGCTGCGGGCGCCGGTGTGGGTGAGCCGGATCACGGCGCAGGTGGTGTCGCCCGCCGCGGGGCTGCCGGTCACCGGCGTTGCCTGCAGGGTGTAGGTGGTCGCTGTCCGATTGGAGATCGCGATCTGCCAGAGCGCGGTATTGCCCGTTTCATCCGTCACATTGCTGGGAAACGTCGGGCAGTTAGCAGCAGTAAAACCGGCCACCGGATCGAGCGCGGCGCAGCGCTCCAGCCTTGCAGCGCGGTCCATGAGCGCCGTGGTCGCGAGACTGCGATAGCCCTTGCGGACCTGTTCGCGATAGCCCGGCACCGCAATGGCAAGGAGCAGGGACAGCACCATCACCGCGATCAGCAACTCGATGAGCGTGAAGCCCCCCGCGCGCGCGGCGCGGGAGGCAGGGGAGGTCGGGTGTACGTTCATCGGGTGTCTCCGTCAGTTCGGCACGTCGCGCCAGAAGGTGCGCTGGGTGAGCTGGCCGAAGTCGACCTCGAATGGGGACTCCGGTCCGAACAGGACGACCGGATCGGCTCCGGCCGGGAACAGCAGCACCGCCCCCGGGGGGATGCCGCCACGTTTCAGCCCACGCTTGCGGTCGGCCTTGTCGCAGTTGACGCCGGATTCGCTGCAGGCCTTGTCGCGATTGGGGTCATCGGCCGCACTGTCGAGGTTCTTGACGGCTGCGCCCGTATACAGATCGACCAGATAGGCGGAGCCGCCGCCCATCGTCCCCCCGCAGGTGCCGCTGCTCACAGCCGGAGTGAACGTCGAGAACAGGATCTGTTCATTGCCGATCTCGGCCTGGGCCAAGGCTTTCTCGCCTTCGCCGTCACCCTCCAGGCGGATGTACCAGCCTTGCTTGGCGGCCAGATCCGCGACGGCTGCGGTCTGCTGGGCCTCGGTGCCCTGCTGGACGAGGTTGTCGGTGATATCCGAGAGATTCGCCTCGGTGAGCTTGGTATAGCTTCCGCCTGACGGTGGCCCGAAGGCGGCGGCCTGTTTGACGACGTAGAACCGGTCGTCGACGACGGTGTCGAGCGGGTGTTCGCGCCAACCGCTGCCGATGGCCAGCGCCAGATAGGTCACGCCGTTCTGCCGGGCCAGGGCCACGCTCGGGGTGTAGTAGAAGCGGCGATTGCCGGCCGCCGTGCCGTCATTGGCATCGAAGATCACCCCGCCGGTGACCAGGTTGGCCGCGCTCTGGCCGTTGGCCACATCGAAACGCCAGAGCTGGCCGCCGAGATCGCCGGTGTAGAACTGGTCGATCAGGCCGTCTCCGTTCATGTCGAGCGCATTCACATCCGCCGCGATGGCATAGCGCATGTCGGCAAAGGTCCGGCTGAAGGTTTCGGGGCTGGTGGCCGTCGTGCCGCCCGACCAGAGTAGGGCCCCGGTGTCGGCGTCGGCGATGTAGATCGCCCGACCCTGACTGTCGTTGCTGCGGGTGGTCTTGGTGTCGTGAATGGGGTCATAGCCGCCTGCGAAGATCATGACGTTCTTCGTCGTGCCGCCGATGTTCATGCGGCCGACCACCGGCGCCGACCAGCTCTGGCCCATCTCCGCATAGGCCCCGGAAGCCCCGCCGCCCTTGATCATCCATTTGAGTTTGGGTGCATCGCGATTGGTGACGTCGAGGGTGTAGTAATTCTTGCCGCCGCGGCGCATGCCGAAGTACAGATAGGCGAAGTCGCCCTCGCTGGTCTGCAGGGCGACATCGCCGGTGTTCTTGACGCGCGAGACGAGCGGGCCATCGAGGCCATAGATGTGGTTGACACCCGACTCGTTGACGTAGAGCGACTCGAGATTGGCGAGCAGTTCCTTGGGCATGAAGGCGAAGCGCTCGGTGCCGTCGCTCGGGTTGATGGCATAGAGGAAGCCGTCGTTGGTCATGGCGTAGATGGTGATGTCGGGGTTGGCTTCGGTGCCGCCGTAGGTGACGAGCACCGGGCGGGTATGCAGCGGATCGCCCATCTGCTTGCGGGGCTCGTTGGTCACCCCGTCGTTGTCGGCATCGAGCACGTCCAGCCCGCGCGCCCACTGAATGACCGAGGTGGGCGTGATGTCCGGCTCCTGCATGGCGAGCAGGGGCGTCAGAACGGCGAGATTGTCCTCGTGCAGCCGGTTGGCCGCAGCGGTCAGGTCGGCGTTGTTCGGCGCGGCGCTGCCGGTGTAGGTGTAGACCTTGCGGTTGGTGAGGCTCTGTTTGTTGGCGGCGCCGCCTTTGGCGACGGTCTCGCCGTCGAGTTCGGCGCTCCACCAGCTCTTGGCGCCGCTGCGGAAGCTGCCGGTCGCCGGGTCGATGGCCGAGAAGCCCGCGACGTCGACGATGGCGCCCGGAGTCATGCCGGGACCGTTGTCGAAGGCGGCGTTGTAGCGGTAGCGTTTGATGTTGCCGGGCCAGCTGCGCAGGATTTGCGGCGCGAACAGGGCGAAGTAGATCTCGTCGCGATGTTCCAGCCGGTTGAAGGCATTCACGGACACGGCCGGGGCGGTGAAGATGCCGTCGCGCAACAGGATCTCGATGAAGATCTCGCTCAGGGATTTCTCGAGCCCGGCGTAGTCGTTCACGGTGTAGTACTTGCCGCCGCCCTTGACGGCCATGTCGTCGAGCAGGCTCTGGTCGCTGAAGAAACCCACCGTGTAGGTGGTGATGTTCTGGATGCCCGGCAGAT
>DAOKZK010000022.1:0-3860 GCA_035325645.1 Candidatus Macondimonas sp.
AGCAGCGGACTCATAATCCGTTGGTTGTGGGTTCGAGTCCCACAGGGCCCACCATGTCTGACCCCTTCTCCACGGCAAACGAAGAGCGCAGGCGGATGGCGGGCTGTTGAACGCGGCCCCAGCGGCAACAAGCCTCCGCTTTGCGATCAGGAGAGACCGCATCGCAGGCTCGGCCCGATCGCTCGGCCGGCCACAGAGAGCCAAGCGAAGGATCAACCGGCCAAACGCGTCTTTAGCAACGTCCCGGGCTGTTGCATCATCGCAGGGGCCGCCGATGTTCGGTGTGCGCGGGGTTCGGCAGCCCGTGCACATGCTGTCCGACCGTGAGTTGCTGCGCGGCGGGGCTGTGCGCCGACACTTCGAGCGCCCACAGGATCGGCTGGCGTGCGCAGACGCGGCGCTCATCGTAGGGCGCGAGCGTTTCCTGCTGCCGGATGACGCCTTGCGCATCGATGAACACCAGGCTCAACGCCAAGGCGGTGTCTTTCATCCAGAAACAGGGTCGTTCCTCCCGCGGAAACACGAACAGCATCGCCGCATCATCAGCCTCCGCGCCCCGACCGGACAATCCGCGCCGGCGCATCGCCGCGGTCGCGGCGACCTCGGCCTGCAGGGTGAGTTCTCCCACGGTCAGCGCCAGCCGACCTGAGGCCAGCGCCGTACCCGCCGTCGCGATTCCGGCTGCCACAAGAATCGGCAGGCATGCCACCCCGCCGGCCTTCACAATCGCGAACGACTGAACGTTCGCGTGCTTGCAGGGTCTCGGAAAGCAGTCCTGTGCCTGCTCGTCATCGCGGCCGCCGAATCTCATCTTGCTGAGGAATATCACCATGAACCTTCCCGTAGTGCCCTGCTTCTTCGCCAATCGAGCCGTCGAAACGGACGGCCGCTTCGTCGTGCATGACAAATACCATGGCACGCCAGTGTGGGAGGTGTGCCGCGCCGACGCGTCCCTCATGGAGGCGGCCATCGCTGCTGCAACGGAGGCCGCGCCCGCGATGGCGCACATGAAGCCTTACGAGCGGCAGCGTATTTTGCGCCACTGCCACACGCGTCTCCAGGATGAGGCGCCGGATTTGACGACCACTCTGCTGCGGGAAGGCGGCAAGCCGGTCGGCGCGGCACGTGCTGAAGTGGCGCGCTTGCTGCGGACCTTCGACCTGGCAGCCGAGGCGGCCGGGCGTCCGGTCGGCGCCCTGCATGACCTGCGGGGCAGCCCGCTGAGCGGCGCAGCACTGGCCTTCGAGCGCCGTTTTCCCATCGGACCGTGCGCCTTCATTACCCCGTTCAACTTCCCCTTGAACCTCGTCGCCCACAAGGTCGCGCCCGCCCTGGCGGTGGGCTGTCCCTTCGTGCTCAAGCCCGCCAGCGCGACCCCGGTCAGTGCCATGCGTCTGGGAACGATCCTGGCTGAAACCGATCTCCCACCTGGGGCCTTTTCCATCCTGCCTGCTACCCGTGCGGCGGCTGATCGTCTGGTGACAGACGACCGGCTGCGCTTTCTCAGTTTCACCGGCTCGGCGAGCGTCGGCTGGGATCTCAAGCGCCGAGCGGGGAAGAAAAGGGTCACCCTCGAACTTGGCGGCAATGCCGCCGTCATCGTCACAGAGGATGCCGATCTCAAGGCGACCATTCAGGCAGTGGTGCAAGGGGGCTTTACCAACTCGGGGCAGAGCTGCATCAGCATTCAGCGCATCCTGGTGCATCGGTCGCTGGTGGCGACGTTTACCGACGGTCTGCTCGCCGCCGTGCGAGACCTCGATGTCGGCGATCCGGCCGATGAAAAGACCACAGTCGGACCGCTGATCGACGAGGATGAGGCGAGACGGCTGGCGGACTGGATCGCCGAGGCTGCCGGTGGCGGCGCCCGGGTCCTGTGTGGCGGCGGCCGGGATGGCGCCATCATCGAGCCGACCGTCTTGGAGTGTGTCCCCGAATCCTGCCGAATCTGGGCCGAGGAAGCCTTCGGACCGGTGGTCGTCTTGCGTCCCTTCGACACCCTGGAAGAAGCCTTCGCGCTCGTCAACGCCAGCCGCTACGGTTTACAAGCTGCGCTGTTCACGCGCGACATGGATACGATCATGCAGGCTTGGGATAAACTGGCCGTGGGCGCCGTGATCGTCAACGCGTCCTCGAGCTTTCGCGACGACGCAATGCCCTACGGGGGCGTCAAGGACAGCGGTCTCGGCCGCGAGGGCGTGCGCAGCGCCATGGACGAGATGACCGAGCCCCGCTTGCTGGTCATGCCGCACGCCGGTTGACACCCATCGGACCCAGGAGCACGGATGCCCCGCGGATCACTTCCTCTACGCTTCTACCTTCCGCTTGCCGTGATCGTGCTGGTCATCGGCGGCGTCTTCATCGGGCTGCCGATCTGGCTTGCCGCCACCCACCTCTACTGGGGGGCGGCACTGGCGCCGGCAGCCCACGACTACACGGGCATCGCGCCCGCATCCTGTCCGGCGGGTCCTCGCAATGCGCATCCCGACACCGTTGAACTGCGCACACCGGGCGGTGTCCCGATCCGCGTCCGCGTCCCGCAGAACTACGATGCACACCGACCGCATCCTCTGCTGGTGGTGTTCGCACCGGCAGGTCTCGGTCCAGCGCTGAATGAACGCTTCACCGGCCTGACCCATGAGGCCACCGCCGTGGGCTTCATCGTCGCCTACGCCGGCAGCCGCGGCTTGACCCAGCAATCGATCCGCGATCTGGGTCGCGTTCCCGACAGCGTGTCCAGTCAGTATTGCGTCGACTTGGCTCGCCTGGTTTATACGGGCCATTCCGATGGCGGAACGGTCAGCAGCGCTCTGGCCTTTCTGCCCGACCTACCGCACCGTCCGGTCGCAATCATCCCCAGTGCCGCCGGAATCCGGGGCGCAGACCTGGCGCAGCAGTCCTGCCCGGAGCCGCTGGCGGTCATGGTCATGCACGGTGACCGGGACCGCCTCTTTCCAGGCTACGGTTGGGAAACCGCGCAATGGTGGGCTCAGTGCAATGACGGCGGCGCTGAACCCATGGCCATGCCCGACGGGTGCCTCAGCTGGCGAAGCGCGACGGCGAATGCGGAGACGCGTTATTGCCCCCATCCCGGACGGCATCTCGACTGGCCGCAGCGCAATGACGCATTGTTGGCGTTTGCCCGCGAAGCCGTAAAGGTGGCGCATCGACCCGCGCGGGGTGAAACCACGCCGTAGCTGCTACCGGCGGCGCAGCAACATCAATACACCGATCAGGGATACCCCCAGCCCGCCGGCAAAAGCGCCCCATAAGACGACTGGGTCGGTATACCAGTCGCGGCGAAAGGCGGCCGTGACGCCGGGCACGCTCGGCAGATCCCGGCTACCACGCCCGACGACCAGTTGCCCTTTCATGCCCTTTTCCATGTGCTGCGCCAGGTCACAGTGCACGAGGTAGGTTCTGTTGTCGCTCGGGACGATGAAGGTCCCCTTCTTGGTCGCGCCACCGGCCGCTTCGAGATGGAACATGCCCTGGGGGTACAGATACCTCGGCAACTGATGCACCATGAACTGGTGGCGCACCTCGTCTTCGTTGATGAACGTCACCGTGATCCGGCTGCAGGGCTCGACACGGAATTCGTGCTGGCTCATGCCGAAAATCGTGCCATTGTAGCTTTCCGCGTACTGCGTGCCGGCCCGGACTTCGAATGCGTAGTCCCGACTGATGCTGCGGCAATCCTCGGGCAGCGTATCCTCATTCCAGTTCATGACCATACCCTCGTCATCGAGGGTCATCTTGTGTCCCGCATGCCCGCCATGGCCCGCATGCCCCATCTGCGAGTGGTCCATCTGCGAGTGGTCCATCTGCGAGTGGTCCATCTGCGAGTGGTCCATCTGCGA
>DAOKZK010000022.1:3960-4211 GCA_035325645.1 Candidatus Macondimonas sp.
GTGGTCCATCTGTGAATGGTCCATCTGTGAATGGTCCATCTGTGAATGGTCCATCTGTGAATGGTCCGCCGAGTCGGGGGCAATTCCTTCATCGGCGGCCCAAGCCGCACCACCAACCAGCACCGCCAACCATCCGGCCACGACGACGCTCATGACGGGACCCCTACGCATGTTCATCCCCCCGCCTTCGGTCTAAGGCGGCGAGGTCGGATCAATGCGATCAGGACGGCCATCCAAGCGCCGGCGACCAG
>DAOKZK010000022.1:4311-37744 GCA_035325645.1 Candidatus Macondimonas sp.
GGCGGCGAGGTCGGATCAATGCGATCAGGACGGCCATCCAAGCGCCGGCGACCAGACCCAAGAGCAAAAACCGTATCGTCTCCCGCGAACTGCCGGTGACATCGGCCAAGCGGTTGAGCGGATCGTAGTCGATCCATACCGGAACCTCCCGGCGGTAAAACTCGGGCGTGAAGAACTTCGTCCATTCGACACCCTGGACCTTGGGGAAACCCTTTTCGTCCAGATAATCCTCATAAACGATCGCGTTGATGCTGCCCCCTGGATATAACCCGGCGTTGGTTTGTGCCACCTCCTGGTGGTCGTGCATCAACCAGATCCCCGGACCGTAACTGTGCAGACCGTCGTCCGTGGTATCGAGTTCGACATCCACCCGCTCGGCCGAGTTGAGCGTGATCACATCACGGATGACGCGTGCAGCAGGCGGCACCGGGATGCCGTCGAGATGAGTGATGGTCAATTTGTGCCCATGAGGATGAACGGGAACCGTCTTGTTGCCGCCGTTGAGCATGCGCAACTTCACTTTCTCGTCGCTGCCGACCACGATCAGCGATTCCCGCATGGTGTAGGGGAACGAGCGGCCGTTCAGCAGGAAATAGCTCGGCTTGGCCTGGGTGATATCCCACCGCCTGTGCGCATCACGAATGATCAGCCGTGGATCGATTCGCGTCTGAATGACATCACTCAAGCCTTTGTAAAGATCCTGGTAATGCAGGTCGTATTCACGGTCAAACGATTCACGAACGGCAACCGACGGATGCCGTACATGCCCCGCCCCGACATTGAGTGTTTGGAGCCAGTTATTGGGTCTGTTTTCCTCGATCACGAAAAGACCCTGCATACCCATCAGGATATGGATATTGGCCTGTACATGGCAATGGTAAAACATGGTGCCGGCCACGCGCGGCTGGATCCTGTAGGTATGACTGCGCGCCGGCATCGACGGAATTTCACTCGTCTCGGCGACCCCGTCGTTGCCGATGCGGACTGCGACATCTGCGGAATGGTGGCCGTGTATCTCGTGATCGGACATCCCCTCCTCATGAGGCATGCCGTGATCCTGGGAAAATGGATGATCCACACCATGCAGATGAATGCTGTGCGGCATATAGTGGGTATTTTCGAGGGTAATGTAGACGACGTCACCCTCCTCGACGCGGATGGTGGGGCTCGGCGCCCGCAGCAGAGGGTTGGCTTTCACGGACTCGAAGTTTTCTGTGGACATGCCCACCGATTTGGGCGTGAACACCCACAATCCCGGCCGGATGCCCGGCGCGATGTCGAATTGGGTCATCGGATCGGGGCGATCCGGCGAGCTGCCGTTCAGTTCGGTCACTTCCAGGCGGATGTGTATTTCGTCTGGGTCTCCGTCTCCATCCAGATCCCGCCCCTTCACGACGGCATCAGGGGTCAGCCCCGACATCATCAGCGTTTCAGGAGAGACATTGTTTGTCCCCTTGACGACGGCCGCCACGAGATAAGGATTGTCCGCAACGCAATTCAACGAAGGCGCAATCTCGACCCCTTCGATCACCTGCCCCTTGCGCCATCCGAATGTATCATCCGGGCAGTATTCCTCCGCTGCCAGTTGCGGGCCCTGTTCGCTTGGAGGGCGATCCCGGTAACCATCCGCACCGAACGTCTCATACCAGCGCACCTGCCATGACAGCGGATACCATTGCCGCGGGACCAGTAGGGCCCCGAGGACCGTCAACAATACGAAAATCAAAACCAGCGCACGTCTATGCATGGAAACCGTCCAGTTCTTGGCCGTTGGCCTGCGAGCGCGACCGCGCAATCAACCTGATGCCGGATAGTTCACGAGCAGGGAAACTCGATTCATTTGAGCCACCGATGAGCCACCGAAGCCGAACGACACTGCGACCCGGACTGGTCCTTGGCACCTGGAGGGCTTTGCCTTGCGCAGTGCCAGGCGCAGCGCTCGATGCTACTTGCGCATGGCTCTGGTAATGAAAAATGCAGCTGCGGCTCCGACCAGGACGATAATCAGCCCCAGTCGCGTGACGATCGGCCCCCAGCGAAAGATGCCGACCGCAAAAGGAAAGACGGAGACGTACTCCTTTCCAGTCTCGGGATGGCGCGCGGTCACGATGCCGATGAAATGTCCCTTCTCCGGGAACGTATGCGATGCATTGAACGTGCCCGTCGACAGAACCTCGGGCGGCCGGTAGTAGATTGTCGCTCGCTCGATGTCCTCCTTCGTCCCCAGGTCATCATATGTGGCCCGGATGCCGATATTGTTCACATCACGAATGATGCGAAAATCAACCTGCATGCGCCGCAGTTCGTCGTTGATGAAATCGATCGCGAAAATGGCGCGCCCGGTGTCCGGGATGTCTTCGCAGAACTCCTGCGTGGCGCGTCGATCGGGGATGTACCCGGTGAAGTGCGCCCGGTAGGGCCCGACCTGCATGATGCACATGTCGTCTTCGATGGACACCCCGCCGTGACCCCAGGCGGTGCCTGATATCAGAACGATGCACAGGACCGTTGACCATAAAATCCGCCCTACGGAACGGATAGAAGCTGGGTCCAAATTCATCTTGTCGCCCTCTGTCGTTGCCGGAATCTCGTTTTTATGAGCCGAAAGGCTGGCGACACGGCATGATGGCCTTGTCGCCAGCCTCGGGCTTGGTCAGAGAATCAACCGAAGGACGGAATCATCGGTCCCTGAATTTCATTCAGGTAACGCGTTCCCTGATCGTCGTAGAACATCAGCAGGGCCGCAAACCGGCCGTCCGGCTCATTGATCAGACTGACCAGGCGGTAGGTCTCCCACAGCGCATCATCGGCATAGATGGTGATGGTGCGCGTCTCGCCCGGCTGGATGGCGGCACTGTCCACGCGCAAGCCGGAGGATGCGACCAAGTCGTGCTCATCCTGCGGCTTGATGTCGAACATCTTGTCATTGATGAAGCGAATGTTCGCCGCGCTGAACTCGCCGACCTGAACGGGTCGGTCACTCCGGTTGGTCACCGTCATTTCGACCTGGAAGCTCCGGCCGGGAATGCGATAGGTGGCCTTGTTGACTTCGACTTCCACCTTCTGCGGAGGCAGCGGCAGCGGCTCGACTTCGACCTTGCCGGTCTGCAGCACGGCGGTGATGGGATACTTGTAGTTTGCCCAGAAGAATCCTCCGGCGATCACCAGCATGACGAAACCGAAGAACAGCACCGAAACGATCATGTCCGGGATGGTGATCAGCTGATTGGCCTGATCGTCGCCGAGATCCTGGACCTTGATGTAGCGCGGCATGATGACCGGCAGCTTGCGGAACCACCAGGCCAACCAGGCAATACCGATCACGAACCACAGCGCGTTCCACCAAAGGATGGTCGACATCGCATAGGTTTCGGGGTTGATGGTCTCCCCGGTCATGGTGGTAATGGTGTGCTGGAAGTCCTTTTGATCACCAGTGACCTCGACCCAGAATGCGGGTCCGATGATAGGACCGGCACCTTCCACGCTGACCACGGGGTGAACGTGGTAGCGTCCAGGCGCGCGCCCCTTGAGCACAATCTCGTACTCATAGATTTCGCCCAGATGAAACCGGGTCGACCGGATCATGGGGACCCCGTTGACCCTTGAGTCAACGCGCACAAAGGCGGGACCGGGCACGCCGATGTTCAGGAACGAAGCCTCCTCGACCGACCGCACGTGCTCCGGCCAGGACTTTGACGGCATGAAACGTCCCGAGACTCGGATCGTTTCGTTCACCGCGATCTTGCGCGGCTGGATCTCGGTATCGAACCAGTGCATGGTCCGCATGCGCAGACTGGCTTGCTGCGCGCGCTCGCCGTGTGCGTCTGCGGGCGGGCTGTAAAGGGGCCCCACCACACTCACCAAGAGGGCGAGTGCAAACGCCCCCCAGCTTGCCAACCTGATGTGTCTGATTGTATTCATGATTTACGGCAATCCCCGAATGTAACGGTTCGCATCCCGCGATCCGTTGTCCCTTGTCCAGATTGCGTCCAGCGCTCAACCGCGCGTCCGCCGTTCCTTTCTGACGCCATTTTCCTCAGATGAGGCGCGTCAGCCACCGATTCTGTGTCAGCAGTGAACCGATCCACACCCACAGGTAGTAGTTCAGCAGGGTGACGAACCCAGCGAAAAATGCCGTAAGTGGCGTGACTGCCTCACCGAAGGTCCGCAACGTGGACTCCTCAATGATGCGCACATACTCCGGAATCGCAGTCCGGATGTACTGATAACCCATCAAATCGGCCACGGTCACGAGATAACCGTTGTATTCCACGGGGACGTGGAAGGGCGCCATGGTGATCCAGTTCAAGGGATAGAGGACAATGGCGAAAAGGAACGCCCCGACCAGCCCGGTGATGAAGAAGCTGCGACTGAGCGCGAGCGTGCAATCCAGCAGGAGCCCCATGCCGATGAATGTGGAGGGCGCAACGAAGTTCATCGGAAAATTGGCGAAGATATGGAAGTTCATGTAACGACTGACCCACACCCCGAACATGTAGCCCAGGATCATGGCCGTGGCGCCGATCGGCAGACGAAAGCGCTTCCAGAAGAAGTAGTTGAAGATCGCAGCTGGAATGATCAGGGAAAACGGCGTCACCAAGGGCCACCAGCGACGATCACGCCAATCCTGCCAGTAGTCCCAGTCTCCGACCGTCAGGGCGATCAGGAACACCGTGACGCCGCCGATCAGGATCGAAAAGATCGGGATCAATGTGTAGTCGATGTTCTTCCAGGCCGCCATCTGCTCCTGAACGTTGCGCACGGCCGACTTCGTCGGTGGTCCTGCGGTGTCCGGCGCCGTGCCATATGCTCCCGTCGTGGTATTCATTTTCTTCGAACTCCAGTTGCCGCTAAAATTTTCGGAACTCTCGCGTCTTTCGTAGGCCCGATGGGTTGTTCACCCACCCGGATCCCTACGCATTCACGGATGACCCTGCTTCAATCCCCCGGCGAGCCAGAAACAAGCGCCACGCTCGACCGGAGAATCCTGATCACTCAGTCTATTTTTATTGCTTTTATCAATACTTCTCGGAGGGTTCGGGGCGTTTTTGCTCCCCTGCCGCCCGACCCGGATAACGGCACAAATGTAAATGAATCGGCCGCACCATACAATCCCTGAACAGACGTTCAATGCGGAGGCTGGATTTGCCGCCCCATAGCGTCGGCCAATGAACGTTCAGGAGTCTACACAGCAGGCCGCAGGGCAGCCCCTGATCGAAATCAAGAGCGGCCGCAACAGTCTCGATGAGACGACAAGCCGGTTATCGACCCATCAATGCCGCTGGCGATGCGGGTCAAAGCGGCCCGGGTGCGGGCAGCGCCGGCACCGCGTTGGGCTGATCCAGCGAGACGAAATGACTGGTGCCGCGCGTTTCGACGACCTCCCAACCAGACCCGGCCATCCGCGCACTCCGGAGCATGGACGGGCGGTCGAGGACGCGATCGCTGGCCCCGATGAGGATGGTGCCGTGCGCGATATTGGCGAACACGGATTGGTCTCGATCGGCGATCCACCGCCGCATCGAAACCAGATTGTCCAACACGACCTGAAAGGTCTTGGGCGAGAAGTACAACCCGCGCAGCAATTCCACCTTGCGCGGTGTCAGCGGGGCAAAAATGAATCCGCCGAAGCGGACGATGTCGATCTGGCGGAGCAGGGTGAAGGTGATCGGCAACAGATAGCGGCCGGGTGCCGAGAACGCCAGTTCCAGCATGGGATAGCCCTTGCCACCGGGCAAGACCGGCGCCTCGAGAATCACCTCGACGCCTCGAAACAGGCCCGGGTTCTGCCGCGCCGCTTCCAGAATCACGGCGCCGCCGCGGGAATGTCCGTGAGCGCGCACTGGAGCGCCGGTGACGCGATGGGCGAGGGCGAGATTGAATACGAAGGCGTCGTGCTCGATGCTGCCGACTGGATAGGGATTGCTCGCCGCGCCCCAAGGGGCGGGCTGCGGGCGACGATCGAGCACGGGACAGTGGTAGCCGCTGTTGTTGACCAGTACGAGCTCAAGCGACGGATCGGTATACAAAGCCGTGAAATACCGATAATCCTCAAGAAAGCCGTGTATGGCGATGACACTGCAGTGAGGCGACGCAGCCGCCGCCCGATACGCCACGACCGATTCGTTGACCTGTTCGAGGACGCCGTCGAAGGGCTCGTGATTGACGGCAGGCAGCGGACGCCGCGCGAGCCAGGTCCGCAGGCCGTGAATCAGCGCCGCCACGATCAGGATTGCCAGCCAGATCTTCATTTTTCCACTCCTGCCCCCTGATCCGACTCCCGGCTCGGTGCGCCGTACACCAAAAGGGCATTACCGGGCGCCTGACTGAACAGGCCATAGCCTGAATTGACGATCAGCTGAGACCCGGCCACGATGGCTCCGCCGGCATCGATCGCACCACCGCGAGCCGATCGCCCGTCCACCGCCCGGAATCCGCGCGCAGTCGGGCTCTCCCACAGCAATTCCCCGGTATCACTGTCATAGGCTTGCAATCGCCCGTCGAGGGTTGCGGCGACGACCCCTTCCGGCAAGGCCGTGACGGCCGCTGAAAGGCCGGGAAAGCATTGCTCCGCATCCGCGCAGACAGGGCGCACCGCCGTTGCCCACAGCACTTGGCCCGTCGCTGCATCCACCGCGTAGAGCCCCGGCGCCTTGGGGATCGCAGGGTCTTCCGGCTGGGGCGCCTTCAGGCCGGGGATGGGTTTCAGATAATCGGAGATCGGCACGAACACTCGCCCATCACGCGCTGCGAGGCCCCAGTGCACGCCGCCCAAAGCCCCGCCGCGACCCAGGCGACGTGACCAGCGCACCGCTCCATCTTCGGGGTCGATACCATAGACCATGCCGGATTTCTGGCCCGCCACGAGGACATCGCGACCGTCAGCGCCTTGAACCAGAACCGGTGAGGCGCCGAAATCGAGGTCCAGACCGGCGTTTTCAGGGCAGTTGATACCACGCGGCAGGATACAGCTCATGTTCCACGCATCCTTGGCCGTGAACTGGCGCGACCACAGGACGCGGCCATCCTCCAGATCCAGCGAAAGGATCGCGTCACTCAGCGCATTGGTGGGCTGGCTGTAGTTCTCGCCCGTGCCCACATAAAGGCGTTTGCGGGCGACATCGATGGTCGGCGCGCTCCAGATCGGCGCGCCCGACGGCCCCCAGCGTCGAACAAACAGTGCGTTTCGGCCGCGTGGAGTAGGCGGCTCAGTGGTGAAGGTCTGCCAGAGGCTCGCACCCGTCGCCGCATCGAAGGCATGGACCGAGCCGCGGAACGTGCAGCATGGGTAGACGGGCAAGGCCGGCACCGCGACCTCGATGGACGACACCGGCACATAGAGTCGCCCGTCATGCAACGCAGGCGTACCGGTCACGGTGGCGAGGCGGTGCGTGTCGGCCGCCGCCTTCCACCGGCGCGCCCCGGTTCCGGCATCGAGCGCATGCACGTTGCCGTTGAAATCGCCGAAAAACAGCAGACGCTCACCGTCAGGGCCCGCGTCGCCCAGAACCATGCCTGTGCGGACCTCTGCGCCGATGAAGGTTTTCCAGCGCACACAGCCGACCCAGCGATTGAGGGCGTATACCCATCCCCGCTGACTGCCGACATAGATCGTGTCGCCTGTCACGGCCGGCTGAGAGCGCGCCTTGTTGGTCCACCACGGGAAGCGGAACGCCCACTGCACGGCCAGATGCGACCAGTCCTGCGGCCCGATCCCTTGTACCGACTCCGGGACCGCCCGTGTATTGGCAGGGTCAAAGCCCCATCCGCTCAGCACGACGGGGGCATGCGGATCGCGCACGGCCTCCTCGCCAAGACAGACCGGCGCCGACTGCAAATCCGTCCAGACGTAGCCGCTGACGCCCACGAGCGCCAGCGCCGCTGCCGCCGACAGCCATTTGAGACGGGGTTTCATCCGTGAAAATCCCTGGAAGCCCGATGTCGCTGGTCGCGCGCAAATCCGGCGCATCATCGCGCACTGATATACCGATATGCCGAAAAATCGGCCGCGCCCGCCCGGCGCGGCCGGGAGATCCGTCAGGCCACGCGCTTGACCCGGCTCGCCTCCAGCCACAGACCGCTCTGATACTCATCGCGGAAGGGACGGATCAGATCGAAATCCTGCACGTCCCAGGGATGGAAGTCACGCCGATAAAACTGCTTGTAATGATTCCAGGGCATGCGAAAGATGCCTTCCCTGCCATACAGGAAGGACAAGCCGTTGCGCCACGTCCGCCAGTTGAACAGCACACCGTCCCGGTACAGCAAGGGGCTCATGCGCATCGGTACCAACAGCACCACCATGAAGAAGGTCGCGCCGATCATCGCACCGATGCGACGCCGGTAACTACCGTCGACTTGCTGGTACACGTCGAAGGCCACCGCCTTGTGCTCGATCTCCTCGGCAGCATGCCATTCCATCAAGGGTTTGAAGTCTTCATGCGCCGGATCACGAAACAGATCCGAGCGCGCAATCGCCTGATGGGCCAGCATCGCTGTGAAATGCTCCAGCGCCACCGTCAGCGCCAGCGAAAACTTCGGGGCAATGCGATTGGCCAACTTGAGAAAGGGATCGATGATGTAGCGATTCTCCCGCTCCAGGCTCGTGTAGCCCTGGCGCGAGAGGATGTTGAGATGATCCTGATGCGAACTCGCGTGCGTGCCTTCTTGTCCCGCAAAGGCATTGATCTGCTTGAGCAGCGCCGGATCGCTGATGCGGTCGCGATAATGCACCACACTCCGGACGAAGAAGTTCTCCCCAGGTGGAAAGGTCGTGAAGAGCGCATTGAAGAACTGCGTCCGGAACGGGTCGTTGGCGAACCAATGACGCGGACTTGCGTCCGTGATGTTGAACCGCACCGGCCGAGGCTCGATCGTGTGTTCCGCGGGCGGCGCAACTCTTTGCGTCGATGACATCGTATCCATGGCATTCTCCTCCCCCTGACAGCCTATCAGCGATCAGGACTATGGCGTTCTTTTGTTAGATCGGACGCAGAAGGCAAGCGATCTCGCCCCAGCGGGTCATGCGATCGATTATAGATACACTGACGCCGAACGCTGTAACCTTGGCTCATTTTCTGTAAGAATTTTCTTCTTTTTCTGTAAGCATTCCACTCTCCTCGGCAAAGCCTCATCATTCAAGAACGGCGCACACTTGCAAGCCCTTGTCCGCTGTACTTCACTCCCCTCGAGAAGCGTCCGGTTACGCGGGACACCGACGAGCGGCCATGTACCGCCGTTCACCACCATCATTTCGTCGGCGCAGGCGCTTGCCGGTCCCTGAAATGCGCCGATAGCGACGAGGGATTGAACCATGGAACATTTCGACGTCCTGATCGTCGGTGCCGGCCTGTCGGGCATCGGCGCGGGCGCGCGCATGAACGAGCATTGCCCGCAGAAATCCTATGCGATCCTCGAAGGGCGGCAAGCGATCGGCGGAACGTGGGATCTGTTTCGGTATCCCGGCTTGCGCTCGGACTCGGACATGTACACGCTGGGCTTTCCGTTCCGCCCATGGAATCATCGCCAGGCCATCGCGCCCGGCGCATTGATCCGCGACTACATCCGCGAAACAGCCCGTGAACACCAGGTCGACCGCCACGTCCGCTTCGGTCATGCGGTCAAGCATGCCAGCTGGTCGAGCAAGGATGCCCGCTGGACCGTTGAAGTCGAGGCACAAGGCGAACGCATCCGCCATACCTGCAACTTCCTCTATATGTGCAGCGGGTATTACCGCTACGACAGCGGCTACATGCCCCAGTTTCCCGGCCAGGAGCGCTTTGGGGGAACACTGATTCATCCGCAGCAGTGGCCGGAGGATCTGGACTACGCGGGCAAACGTGTCGTCGTCATCGGCAGCGGTGCGACATCTGTAACCCTGGTGCCCGCGCTGGCGGAAAAGGCCGCCCACGTGACCATGCTGCAACGGTCGCCCACCTACGTCATCGGATTGCCGGACTGGGATCCACTGACCGAAGCCCTGCGCCTGCTGCTGCCCCGCCGGATCGGTTCGGCCGCGAACCGTTTCAAGAACGTCTGGCTGGCGACCCTGTTCTTCCAGGCTTCCCGGCGCTGGCCCAAGCTCATCCGCAAGGCGTTGCGCCTGCACATGCGTCATCAACTGGGTGATGCCTGCGACGTCGACGTGCACTTCAATCCGCGCTACAACCCGTGGGAAGAACGGCTGTGCATCGCGGCCAACAATGACCTGTTCAAGGCCATCCGATCGGGTCGCGCGGAGGTCGCCACCGACCACATCGAAGAATTCACGCCAACCGGCATCCATCTCAAGTCCGGCCGGACGATCGCGGCGGACATCGTCGTTTCGGCAACTGGGCTCGAACTCGTTCCCCTGGGTGGCGTGACGTTCAGTGTGGATGGACAACCCTGGGAACCGGGCCGGAGCATTACCTACAAGGGCATGATGTTCAAGGATGTACCCAACCTGGCGCAGGCCACGGGCTATACCAATGCGTCCTGGACGCTCAAGTGCGATCTCACCAGCCTCTACGTCTGCCGCCTGATCAATCACATGGAACGGCACGGGTACCGGTTCTGCACGCCACACAACGACGACCCGGACCTGACCGAATTGCCCTTCGTGGATTTCTCCTCAGGCTATATCCAGCGCGCCATCGACAAATTTCCCAAGCAGGGCTCCAAGGCGCCCTGGAAGCTCTATCAGAACTATGCGCGGGATATCGTGAGCCTCCGGTTCGGGGCGGTGGAAGACGGCGTGATGCGCTTCACCGGCGCCAGCGCGAGCGTACCCGTCGGCGCGTCCGGAACGGTGCCGGGATCCTGAGACCGGGAGCGGTCAGTAAACACAGGATCAGTCAGGTCATGTCGCACTCCGGCGTGGAGCACACATCCCCGGCGCTTATGCCCAATCGGTTACCGATAACCCGGCCGCATCGCGTTGCGTCTCGGGCGCTGCGGCCTGGAATGCGGCCAGCGTCATGCAGGTGGCATAGATCCGGCGTGCCACGGGAAAAGCAGACAGATCGACGCCTTGCTCGATGGCCTCATGAAGTTCCGGTATCAGACAGGCATCGGCGATCGTCGGATGCTCCCCGTGACAGTAGGTGCCCGTCTCGCCGCCGCTCGCGAGCAGATGTTCCGCCGCCATCAGTCCTTCTGCGATCCAGTGCGCCGACCATTGCTTGACCTGTGCCTCGTCCTGGCCCTGCCGATGGCGCAGATAACGCAACACGCGCAGGTTGTGCAAAGGCTGGATGT
This sequence comes from Candidatus Macondimonas sp., assembly GCA_035325645.1. Taxonomy (GTDB): domain Bacteria; phylum Pseudomonadota; class Gammaproteobacteria; order UBA5335; family UBA5335; genus Macondimonas. The sequence continues at coordinate 15,550 of DAOKZK010000022.1, forward strand.
CCGACACGAACAACTGCGCCAAGGCGCGGACCCGCGCGCGACCGAGACTGTCCTTGGGTAACACCGCCCGGGTGGGCCAGCGCTCCTCCAGATATTCCATGATGGCCATCGACTGGGTGATCACGTGACCGTCATCCACCAGCACCGGCGCCAAGCCCTGCGGGTTGAGGGCGCGAAACTGGTAACGTTGCAGTTTGTCCCCGGCAATGTCGACGAAGCGATAGTCACACGACAAGCCCTTTATATTCAGAATGATTCGAACCCTGTGCGCGGCAACGCTGCGATGATACGTGTAGAGTTCCATCGGATTCCGACCTCCTTATCCAGAAATTCATCAAGCATCGCATCGACCGTGACCGCCGCCGATCAAGTGATTCGTGCCGACGCGGCCGCAGGGTTCGGACACTGGCGTCTCGGGCGGTCAACCGGCGTCGATCGCCTCGTTCGCATGGCTTGCGATGCGCTCGGCGCCGCGCGATGTCAGGCCGATCCGGCCACCGTCATGGACTCGACCAGAATCGAGCCGCAATGGATGCTGCCACGAACGTCGAGATCGCTTCCCGTCGCCACGATCTGGCGGTACAGATCCGCCAGATTGCCCGCGATGGTGATTTCTTCCACCGCGTGAACGATCTGGCCATGCTCCACCCAGAAACCTGCAGCCCCGCGTGAATAATCACCGGTCACGAGATTGACGCCCTGCCCCATCACCTCGGTGACCCACAGGCCGGTGTCCAGCATCTGCAACAATTCAACCTCACCGCCGTGACCCGTCGGCTCGACGATCAGGTTGTGCACGCCGCCCGCATTGCCGGTAGATCGCAGCCCGAGCCTGCGGGCGGAATAACTGTCGAGCACATACCGCGAGAGCACGCCATCCCGGACCAGATCTCGCGCCGCCGTGGCCACCCCTTCGCCATCGAAGGCCGCGCTGGCCATGCCTTGAGGCAGATGCGGCTGTTCATGCACATGCAGCCCCGGACTCAGGATCTGCTGCCCCAGTTTGTCCTGCAGGAAGCTCATCTGGCGGTACAGCGCCCCGCCGCTGACTGCGCCGACCAGATGACGGATCAGGCCGCGGGCCACCTCCGGTGCGAACAGAACCGGAACACGGCGCGTCGACAGGGTCCGTGCGCCCAGACGGGCCAAGGCCCGTTCGGCAGCGCGCCGCCCCACCGCTTCGGCCGCGGGCAGACGCGCGGGATTGCGCACGCTCTCGTACCAGCCATCGCGCTGCATCTCGCTGCCCGCCTGCGCAATGAGACCCAGCCCCATGCCATGCGATGACCCGCAGCGTGTTCCCCGAAACCCCAGGCTGTTGCCCAACACGGAGATCCCCAGCCCTGTCTGCAGTCCGGCGCCCTCCGATTGCTGCAGACGGGGATCCACCGCCAGCGCAGCGGCTTCCATCGCCAGCGCTCGCTCGATGGCGAGCGCTGGCGGCATGTCCCACGGATGGTAGAGATCGAGGTCGGGAGCGTTCCAGGCGAGCAATTCCGGTTCGGGCAGACCGGCGGCCGGATCGGCCTCGGTATGTTGCGCGAGGTCGCAGGCCGCGTTGACGGCCGCTTCGATCGCCTCAACCCGCAGATCCGTGGTGCTGGCGGCGCCCTTTCGTCCACCGAAGTAGACCGTGACGCCCAAACCCCGATCGCGCTCATGCTCCAGCGTCTCGACATCGCCGCCGCGCACGCCCACCGAGTACCCGACGCGCAGGCCGATCTGCGCTTGGGCGGCATCGGCGCCGCGGGCGCGGGCGCGGGCCAATGCCTGCTCCACGGCGGCCTCCAGCGCCGGCAACTGCTGTCGCAGGTCGGGAAGCGAAGTCTGCGAGGTCATCTCTCGTGTCACACGAACGGTCCATCGGTCACCGGTCGGACGATTCTAACAGCCCCCGTCTTCCACGTGCCGATCGATGAGGAGACCGTCCGAAACCTTTGCAAGTCGGCGGCGGGACGGGCGATTGTCCTCTTGCGTTTAAGCAGCGAATCTCCTAGCCTGCGCCGTTGATCCTGGGTGTAACGTCGCGCATACACCAATGTGCTTCCAGCACTTCAAATTGATAGCATCGCGGCGCAGGCCACAGGGAAGTCAATCCACCCAAAGGGACAAGGAAACGATGGCCTACGATACAAGGTATCTGCGGGGCAAGGCGGCAATCGTCGGCGCCGCGGATGAGGTCTCGCCCACCGGCGAACTTCATCTGACCGAGCGCGAGCTCGAAGTCAAAGTCATCCACGCCGCGCTGGAAGACGCCGGTCTCAAGCTGTCCGACGTGGACGGCCTGTTCTGCACCGGCATGATGATGCCGAGCATGGAACTCGCGGAGCATCTGGGCATTCGCCCACGCTACACCGACAGCACCATGACCGGCGGCTCGAGCTTCGAGGTTCACGTCGAGCATGCCGCCGCAGCCATCGCGCTCGGCCTGTGCGAAGTCGCGGTCTCGGTCTATGCCCAGACGCCGCGCTCCAAAGGCGGCCTCACCGGCGGCATGGCGGCCATGATGAACGCCTTCGACCGCAAGAACCCGCCGCCTTTTCTGGAATGGGAAATGCCGGCCGGCCTCATGCTGCCCGCAGGCGCCTACGCCCTCGCTGCCAGCCGTCACCAGCATCTGTATGGCACGACCTCCGAGCAGCTCGCGCAGATCGCCGTCTCCACCCGCCAGTGGGCGCAGATGAACCCCCGCGCGCGCTATCAGGAGCCGATGAGCATCGCGGATGTGCTCAACTCCCCGCTGGTCTGCGACCCGCTGCATCGCTATGACTGCTGCCTCGTCACCGACGGCGCCGGCGCGGTGGTCATCACCAGTGCCGAACGGGCCCGTCACCTGAAGAAGAAGCCGGTGTACGTCCTGGGCGCCGGCACCCACCACGACCACGCCATGATGATCTCGGAAATGCCCGAGCTCACCGTCACCCCCGGCGCCGTGTCCGCGCCCAAGGCCTTCAATATGGCCGGCGTGACGCCCAAGGACATCGACCTGGTGATGACCTACGATTCCTTCACCATCACCGTGCTGATGTCACTGGAAGACATGGGCTTCTGTCCCAAGGGCGAAGGCGGTCGCTTCGTGGAAGACGGTAAACTCGGTCCCGGCGGCGCGCTGCCGACCAACACCAACGGCGGCGGTCTTTCGTACACCCATCCGGGCATGTACGGCATGTTCCTGCTGGTGGAAGCCACCAAGCAGCTGCGCGGCGAATGCGGTCCGCGGCAGGTCCCCGATGCCAAGCTGGCCGTCGCGCACGGCGTGGGCGGAGTCCTGTCCGCCTGCTCCACTGTGGTCCTGGGTACGGAGGAAACGCTATGAGCCGCATGATGATGGGCACCTCGCCCCACGCCGAACCGTTCTGGAAGGCAACCGAAGAAAAGAAGCTGATGCTCCAGTACAGCCCGGAAACGGAACGCTACTACCACTATCCGCGCGAAGCCGTCGTCATCTCGCCCAAGACGGGCGCGGTAGAGTGGCGGGAGTCGGCGGGGCAAGGCGAAGTGTATGCCTTCAGCGTGATGCGCAAGCCGGGTAACCCGGCCATGGGTGCGCGCGTGCCTTATGTCGTCGCCATCGTGCAGCTCACCGAAGGCGTGCGCATGATGACCAACATCGTCAACTGCGCCCTGGAAGACGTCAAGGTCGGCATGAAGGTCAAGGTCTCCTGGGAAGAATTGCCCAAGGGGCGCCATTTCCCGGTCTTCGAGCCGGTCTGAAGACAGGACGATCGGGCGAGGAGCACATCCTCGCCCAATTCATTCCTCGGGAGCCGATTTGACCAAGCAGCTTCCCCATCTCGACGAACGAACAGCGCCTCCGCAGCCTTGGCGCCTGTTCCGGGAATGGTATGAGGCTGCACGTCCGCTTTACCCACCCGAACCGGACGCCATGGCTCTAGCGACCGTAGGCATCGACGGACGCCCCAGCGCACGGATCGTGCTGTTGAAATCTTTCGATGAAAACGGACTCGTCTTCCATTCCCACTATGAGAGCCGCAAGGGCGAAGAACTCGCCCACAACCCCTCCGCCGCTCTCCTGTTCTACTGGCCGGCCCAATTGCGACAGGTGCGGATCGAGGGTAGCGTTGAGCGGGTCGGTCCGGATGAATCGGACGCGTACTTCAGATCCCGGCCGCGTGGGAGCCAGATCGGCGCCTGGGCGTCACCGCAAAGCCGGGTGCTGCAGGGGCGCGAAGATCTCGAGGAGCGACTCGCCCATTTTACCCAGGCGTTCGGTGACCAGCCCGTGCCGCGTCCGCCGCAGTGGGGTGGATATCGAGTGACCCCCTTGCGATTCGAATTCTGGCAGGCCAGGCCCGACCGGTTGCATGACCGTCTGGCCTACCAGTGCCGGGCGGATCACACCTGGTCGCTGGAACGGCTTGCCCCCTGAAACCGCCCGATGCCGATCAACGCCATCAACCCTGCCCACCGCTTGAATTGTCGCTCGAAGTGGACAATCATCAGGCCTTTTTTCGCCTCCTCCGAAAGCGGATGAGCGCCAATTGGAGCCCATTGTGAGACCTGCTTCGCTGGATCTTGACGATCTGCTGACCTGCGCCCGAGGGGAGATGTTCGGTCCTGGGAACGCTCAGCTACCCCTGCCGCCGATGCTGATGTTCGATCGCATCACCCACATCAGCGAGGAGGGGGGCGCCTACGGCAAGGGCCACGTCATGGCAGAGCTCGACATCCGCCCCGACCTCTGGTTCTTTCAGTGCCACTTCCAGGGTGATCCGGTCATGCCGGGCTGCCTGGGCCTTGATGCCATGTGGCAATTGATGGGATTTCACCTGGCCTGGCTGGGCGCACCCGGCCGCGGTCGCGCCTTGGGCGTCGGCGAAGTCAAGTTCACCGGACAAGTGCTTCCGGATGCCAAGCGCGTGACCTATACACTGGATCTGAAACGGGTCATCCTGAGGCGGCTGGTGATGGGCATCGGCGATGCCACGCTCTGTGTGGATGGACACGAGATTTACACTGCCAAAGACCTGCGGGCGGGCCTGTTCACTTCCACGGCCAACTTCTGAGAAGCCGTGGCCCCGAACAACTTCACGCGGGAGGAAGGATACCGATGAAACGCGTCGTGGTAACCGGTCTGGGCATCGTCTCCAGCATCGGCAACAACAAGACAGAAGTGCTGGATAGCCTGCGTGCGGGCCGTTCGGGCATCAGCTACCAGCCGACGTACGCTGAGCACGGCTTGCGCTCTCAAGTGGCGGGGTCCATTCGCCTGGACGTTGCAGAACGCATCGATCGCAAGCTGCTGCGCTTCATGGCCAACGGGCACGCATATGCCTGGTTGGCGATGCAGGAAGCGATCGCTGATGCACGCCTGCCGGCGGATCTGGTGTCGAACCTGCGCACCGGCCTCATCGTCGGAGCCGGCGGCGCTTCCCATGAGAGCATCCTGGAGGGCATCGACACCGCGCGCGCCAAGGGCGTCCGGCGCGTCGGGCCCTACATGGTGACCAAGGCAATGTGCAGCGGCGTGTCGGCGTGCCTGGCCACCGGCGCTCAGATCAAAGGGATCAACTACGCCATCAGCTCTGCTTGCGCCACGAGCGCGCACTGCATCGGCAACGCGGTCGAGCAAATCCAGCTCGGCAAGCAGGACATCGTCTTTGCCGGAGGCGCGGAGGAGGAGCACTGGACCATGGCGTTCATGTTCGACGCCATGGGCGCCTTGTCCAGCAAGTACAACGAAACGCCGGAGAAGGCATCCCGGACCTATGACGCAGATCGTGACGGCTTTGTCATCTCGGGCGGCGGCGGCATTCTGGTCCTGGAAGAGCGGGAGCATGCCCTGCGCCGCGGCGCGCCGATCTATGCCGAGGTCGTCGGCTATGGCGCCACCTCTGACGGCTACGACATGGTCGCGCCATCCGGCGAGGGTGCGGTGCGCTGCATGCGCCAGGCATTGGCAACCGTCGATGCGCCCATCGATTACATCAATACCCATGGCACGAGCACGCCGGTCGGGGACATCCGCGAACTCGACGCCCTGCGCGAAGTGTTCGGGGAAACCATGCCACCGCTGGCCTCCACAAAATCGCTGACCGGACACGCCCTGGGCGCCGCCGGCGTCCACGAAGCCATTTACAGTCTGCTGATGATGCAGGAAAACTTCATTGCGGCATCTGCCAACATCGAGCGGCTGGACCCCGCTGCAGAAGGTCTTCCCATCGTGCGCGAGCGCCGGGATGGCGTGCAATTGAACACCATCCTGTCCAACAGCTTCGGTTTCGGGGGCACGAACGCATCCTTGGTCTTTGCCCGCCACGAACCATGAGCCGCTCCTCAGCGACCGGCTGTCGTTGATGTAAGTCATTGTTCAAAAGGGTCTATGCGCTATCCTTCCCGAGGATGTCCTTGGGGAGAGTAGCGCCATGCCCACCGCAGTCCACGCTTTCGATACCACGTTGATCGCGCGGTACGATACCCGCGCGCCGCGTTACACATCCTATCCGACTGCGGATCGCTTCCATCCGGGGGTCGGCGCCGGAGAGTATCAGCGCGCCCTGCGCACGCGCGGCCGCGCGCCGCTGTCGCTCTACCTGCACATCCCGTTTTGCCCAAGCCCGTGCTTCTATTGCGGCTGCCATCGCGAGATTACCCGGCAACCAGGCCCGATTCAGCGTTATCTGGAAAGTCTGGAGCAGGAAATCGCTCTCAAGGCTGCCTTGCTGGAAGAGCCCGGCCCCGTCGTTCAGGTGCACTTCGGAGGCGGCAGTCCAACTTTTCTCTCACCACCCCAGCTCGCGGCCATCGTCGCCAAGCTGCGCGCCCATTTCCATGTCGCGCCCGACGTGGAAATGGGCATCGAAGCCGATCCACGCAACCTCGACGCATCCGCGATCCATGCCCTCCGTGACATCGGCTTCAATCGCCTCAGTGTCGGCGTGCAGGATTTCGACGCGCAGGTCCAGTCGGCCATCAACCGGCACCAAAGCTACACGCAAACCGAAGCGATTGTTGGTGCGGCGCGCGAGGCCGGCTTTCATTCGATCAGCCTGGATCTCATCTATGGCCTGCCGCACCAGCACGCGAAAGGCTTCGAGGTGACCCTGGAGCGTGTCCTCACACTCGACCCGGACCGTTTGGCGCTCTACAGTTATGCGCATCTGCCGGGCCGCTTCCCGGCCCAGCGCCGCATCCCCAACGAGGCCCTGCCCGGGTCCGAAGAAAAGCTGCAGTTGCTGGCACTGGCCGTCGAACGTTTCGAATCGGCTGGGTATGTCCATATCGGCATGGACCATTTCGCAAAAGCCGATGATCCTCTGGCACAGGCTTTGGAATGCGGGGATCTTCACCGCAATTTCCAAGGCTACTCCACCTTGGGAGGCTGCGATCTGATCGGCTTGGGGGTCAGCGCCATCAGCCATGTCGGCATGCACTACGTGCAGAACACCAAGAGCTTGCGCGATTACCAATCAGCCATTGCGGAGCGGCGCGTGCCGGCGAGTCGCGGCATCGTGCTGACGCGCGAGGATCAACTCCGGCAGGCCGTGATTCAGGCGCTGATGTGCCAAGGTCGCGTTTGCTACCGGACCATACGTGCATGCCACGGCATCGACTTCCCCACCTACTTTGCAGCCGAACTGCAGACGCTTGCGCCTGCCGTCGACGATGGCCTGGTTCGTCTCGGCCCTGATGCACTGGAGGTGACCCCAAATGGACGCTATCTCCTGCGCGCGATCGCGGCGCTGTTCGACGCCTATCTCCAGGAAAAGACATCCCCCGCCGAGCACGCGCGCATCATCTGAGAAACCTCCAGAAGCCGGTCAGGGCCGGCTGTGCTCACTGCGACAAAGCTCAGACCGTTACCTGGAGGCAATGATTGGCGCGCTCGTTCAGTCCGTCGAGATCCAGCAGCTGCACCTCGCGTCGCTCGGTCCGGATCAACCCTTGCCGCTCGAACCGGGTGATGACGCGGCTGACGGTTTCGGTGGCGAGCCGAAGGTAATTGGCGATGTCGCGACGCGGCATGGCGAGGTTGAAGGCCCGATCCGAGTAACCCCGTTCCCGGTAGCGGTTGGACAGATCGAGCAGGAAGCCGGCCACCCGTTCTTCCGCGCTGTGATCGCCTCCCAGCCAGGCATAGGCCGAAAGGTCCTTGCTCAACAAGCGGAAGATCTGCTCCTGGAGACGCGGAATCTGGGTGGCCAGACGGCTGAGATCGTTGTAGGGCAGCGCGCAGACGCCGCCAACGTCCAACGCGACGATATTGGATTGGTACACGCCGGGGTAGATCGCATCGAGGCCCATCAGCTCACCGGGCAGGTGAAACGCGAGCACGCGCTCACGACCTTCACGGTCCATTCGATAACTCTTGAAACACCCTGAACGCACTGCATACAAGGCGCTGAACCGCTCACCGATACGGCAAAGATGCGCATTGGCCGGCAATGGCTGTTGACGATCGACCAGCTGGTCGAGCCGCTCCATGTCTGTCTGATCCAGCCCGACCGGTACGCACAGTTCGCTCAAAGCGCAGTTGACGCAGGTCCGGCGGATCGTACGATGGGCGACGGATGAAAGGGAGGTGGGGGGGGACGCCATGATCCATCTCTCGGAGAAAGGTAGCTTATTGTCGCCCGCGGCATTGCACGCCTCCTTGACGCAAGTCAATTTCGCCAGCCCAGACTCCGATTAGTCTTGACTCCGGGAAGCTGGTTTCGCCAAGCGGCGACCATGCTCCCGCTCTCCGGAAAGATGGCGCGTTGACAGGGAGGACCACGTCCTCCCTGTCCTTTTATGTTTCCAAGCCAGGGTTATACTGGCCGCGGACGCATCGCTCATCCGGAGGGCTTTCCATGCGCCATCTGTCCGTCCCTCAAGCGCATACCAAACTGGTCTGTACCATCGGACCTGCTTCCCGCGATCCCGACACCCTCCAGCGGATGTTGCGCGCCGGCATGAGCGTGGCCAGGCTCAATCTGGCCCACGGGGATGCTGACGGTCATCGTGAAACCATACGCCGCCTCCGCGACGCCAGTCGGCTGACCGGCCGACGGCTCGCCATTCTGGCCGACCTGCCGGGGCCGAAAATGCGCGTGGGCCGGCTCGTTCCTTCGCCGATCACGCTGCGTCGCGATCAGCGCGTCCGACTCGTGGAAGGGGCCTCCGACGGGACGGACAGCATCCCCTACGATTTCCCGCGTCTCGCCGAATCACTGAAAGCGGGCGACATCATCTATCTCAATGACGGGTTTATCCAGCTCAAGGTCCAGACGATCCACGGCAATGACATCCAGTGCCGGGTACAGGTCGGTGGCACACTGTTGTCTCACAACGGCATGAATGTGCCGGGCATCGACCTCGGCCAAAGCGCCTTTACCGCCCGCGACGATGAATTGCTGCAGATGGCACTTGCCGCCGGCGTGGACGCCGTCAGCGTCTCATTCGTGCAACGCGGGGAGGATTTGCGTCAGGTTCGCGAGCGCGCCCGGACGCTCGGCTTTGCGCCGTTCCTGATTGCCAAGATCGAGCGGGCCATCGCGGTCCGGAACATCGACGACATTCTTGCGGCCTGCGACGGCATCATGGTGGCGCGGGGAGATCTGGGCGTGGAAACGCCGATCGAATCGATTGCTGTCACGCAAAAGATGCTGATCCGCCGGGCCAGACAGTTCGGTCGACCGGTGATCACGGCCACTCAGATGCTCGAATCGATGGTGGAGAACCGCCGTCCGACTCGAGCCGAAGCGACAGACGTGGCCAATGCCATTCTGGACGGAACCGACTGCGTCATGCTGTCGGAAGAATCGGCGATCGGACAGTATCCTGTCGAGGCGGTGCGCATGCTGACCCGCATCGCACTCGCCACCGAGAAATCGCGGCCCCCGACCGACCCGGCCTGGCTTGAAACGCCGCAACAACGCGACAGACGCGTAGAAGAGATCATGGCGCCCGATCTCGCGGATCTCGTCAACAAGATCCGACCGCCTGTTGTCATCGCGCCCACGGACAGTGGCGCGACCGCTCGGCGTTTGGCCCGGTTCAAGTTTGCCGCACCTGTCATCGCGTTCAGCTCCTCTGACAAAACGTGCCAGGATCTCAGTTTTTCCTATGGGGTCGTGGCCGTGAAAATCGCGTCCACGGAGGTCGTGTGGCGCGACGTGGCGCGCGAATGGTGCATGAAGCACGGGATACGGAGTGGCACTGTCGTGATGACCCACGGCCCTTCCCGTGCGCATCCCGACGCGAGCAATTTCGTCGAGATCTTCAGCCTGAAGGACAGCGGCCCCTGACTTAGAACTTATCCGTAAATTATGTTGACATCGAGTGGCACCTTGCGCAAAGCGATGATGGCTGCGGCAAGATGGTTGAGGGCGATGAAGCTGCGTTCGAGTTTCTCGTATCGTACGAGCAGCTTGCGGAAGCGATTGAACCAGCTATGGCAGACCTCGACGACCCATCGCCTGGCTTTCTTCCGCGGGTCGCGCCGCTTGATGTCGGCCTCCTGGCGGCGATCGACGACATGGGCAATGTAGCGGTGCGCCTTGATGACGCAGAGGTTGGCGGCGCTGCGGTAGCCGGCATCGGCGCACAGGTGTTTGCTGCGTCGATGCGCAGGGGCCTTGCGTTTGACCCTGATGGCGCCGAGCACCTCCTCGAGCCGCTTGCCGTCATTGACGTTGGCGCCGGTCACGACGAGCGACAAGGGGACGCCACGGCCGTCCACCAGCAGATGGCGCTTGCTTCCTTTTTTTTCCCCGATCCGTCGGGTTCGGGCCGACGGCTTCCTGGGCCAAGGGCGCCTTCATTATCGCGCCATCGACGCTTTGCCAGCGCCAGGCGATGCCCGCCATGTCGTCGTACTCCGCCAGCCCCGCTTGCCATAGCGCCTCGAAGAAGCCCGCAGCTTCCCATTCGAGGAAGCGCTTGTGGACGGCGCTTGCGCTGCCAAAGCGATCCTTGGACAGCGCCTTCCACTGGCAGCCCGTACGCAGCACATACACGATGGCCTCGAAAACCTGTCGCGCCGGCTTGGGCGGTCGCCCGGCGCCGGGCTTGCGCACGTACTTCTTGTCCGGTGAGGGCGCACGACGCGGAACCAGCGGTTCCACCCTCTGCCAGAATGCATCGGTCACTACCCACGATTCGGCTCGCTTCGCCACAGCCCCGCTCCTTCGCCGCCCTCACTGCGGCTCGGAACGAGAGTATATATAATTTAAGGATAAGTTCTTAGATGCGCCGCATGCGCTGCTGCGCATGGACCAGAAAATCCTTGATCAGGCTGCGCATCGACGGCTCCGGCGCCTCGAAACAGCAACCGACGCGCCATTGCGCCGCGCTTTCCATGGGCGTGACGGAGCGGACCTGAACGCGGACAGCCACCGCACCCGAAGGCAGATGCAGGGCCGCCGGATAGGTCGCATGCACCTCGAGCGCGTCCGCCGAAGCGTGAGGCAAGAAGGCGCCGACACCGCTCGCCGACAGATCCGTCAGTTCAGCCGATAAAGGCCGCTCGGCATCGGGCCGGAAAATGAGGTGTGCCGTTCGCTGTCCATCGAAGGCGACTCGCGCTTCCGTTCTGGATTGTGCGTAGCGCAACCACGGCGGCTCGCCAAGCCCGATGGTACAGCCGTCTTCATGAATCCCGTTGCACGGGGTTTCCAGTCGTTGACCGCCGTCGCATAGGACGATGCTGCCCGGCGCGCCGCACGGTTGCGAAACTGTCTGGCCCCGGTGCGTCATCACGACCTGCCAACCGTCCGAAGCACGTGTCAACGTGACGGGAATGGCCGGCCCTGCAGCAGGACCGAAATCCAGTTCCACCGGCTTGTCCCGCAATTTGGCCAAGAGCTGCCCTATGCGTTCTGCGTCCCGCACCAGTTCATATCGGGTCCACGCCTCCCGGCCGTGCATCGGGCACCTCCTTTAGCCTCCCCCTCACATGGGCGAGACGGATCGCGGACGCCGGAGCCCTTCGCGTTCGGCAAACCGCGCCGCCATTCGGTCGGCGTTACTTTGATAGCAGCCCGCCGCAACCAGATCGCGCAAATGAGCGATGCGCTGGGCTTGTGACCAACGCGCGCCTAGCGGCGCCAGCAACGAAACCACGGCGTGTTCAGTTCTGGAACCCGACGATCCAGGCATCTGATCTTCGAGATGCCCGTTCGCGCCCAGCCGTTGTTTGATCTGCATGTCGATCGCCTCTGTTGACCCAACCGAATACCTTATCGGTCCGGTTTGACCCAACTTGAGGACTTTGTGCCAAAGATCGGTCGCCGCGCCAAATTCCCGACGGCGGCGCGATCACCCAGCCTCGACCCAATCGGCCATCCGGGCGCGGATCCGCTTGACGGCCTGCCCATGGATCTGGCAAGCGCGGGATTCGCTGACACCCATTACCGAGCCGATTTGCCGCAGGTTCAGGTCCTGCTCGTAGTACAGCGACATCACGAGTCGTTCCTTTTCCGGCAATCCTGACATCACCTCGGCCAGCACGGACCGGAAGCCGTCGGCTTCGATCTGCTGCTCGGGATCGTCGTGGTCGCCATCGCCCGGGATCTCGTCGGCATCGAATACCCCGTTGTCGGGCTCGTCGAGACTCAACACACGACAGCCGGCAGCGTCCTCGACGATCTGAAAGTACTGATCGAGGTCGATCTGCATGGCCGCTGCAATCTCGACCGGCTTGGCGACCCGGCCCAGACGGTGCTCCAGCTCATGGACGACGGCGGCCATCTCGCGCGCCTTGCGATGCACCGAGCGCGGCGCCCAGTCCACCTTGCGGGTCTCGTCGAGCATGGCGCCGCGGATGCGGATGCCGGCGTAGGTCTCGAAGCTGGCGCCCTGATCAGCGTCATAATTACGAGCCGCCTCCAGCAACCCGATCATGCCGGCCTGCATCAGATCATCGATCTGGACACTGGCCGGCAATCGGCTGGCAAGATGCTGGGCAATGCGCCGCACCAGGGGGGCATGCTGAACGACCAGATCGTGTTGTTCGCGCGAAGTGATTTGAGCCGACTGCCTCATGACCTGTCTCCGTTATAGGTCCGCCGGGTCTGAGCTTGCCCAGCGCTGCTGTCCATCCCGAGCGCCAAAGTTCCGACGGGAACATTCCCGATCGATTTGGCGCCCGCTTAAAGCAGGAAGCATTCCAACAGGAAACGAGTCAGGGGACGGACTTTAAATTATTGTTTTACAAAGATTCAGTGGCCGGAAGGCCAGTCAGCGAAACGCCGTGGACCGCCAAGATTCCGGCGACTCGCGAGTCCACAGCCGGAAACCGGATGAAGATCGATGGGCGCCGGTGGGCGCTCCGGATGATGCGGAAAGACCCACTGGCAACATCCGGAAGCAGGCTCGGGGTCCGCGTGACAGACTTGGGCGGCACAGATCAGCGGCCGCGCCCCCGAGATGCAGATGGGCGACCCTGCGACACCGCTGACCCTTCCCGCGGGCGTGACCCGAGCGTTGCACGCGGATCCTTGGCAGTGCTTACAGGGCGGACTTCAGGGCATCATCCATCGACCCGGATGGCGAATCATGGCAAGCCCCGCCCGTAAAATCCTTTGACGATAGTCGTGCATTGCTCGCCGGTATCGTCGGGGCCAACCGCTGGGCGGGCATGGACGAACTGCGCCGCAGTAGAGCGCAACATGCTCGAGATGCACCTGCTCCGTGGAATTGAACGGCGCGATGCGCAGTCGTCCAGGCGGAGGAAACCGTGGCTACCTGATCAGTGCCGCCTCAAGCGTGTGAATCCATGGATCGACCGGCTCGCACGGCCAGCGCGCGAAAGATCATCACGCCCCTGGGACGTTACGACTCCCTTTCCCTCGCACCTGTCGCCTCTGCGTCGCCCTCCCCCGAGGAACCGGCTTCGTTCATCGATGGTGAATGGCACGCAGGGGATCCGGACCGAGCTGGCGCATTTGCCCGAGGATCCACTGCTGACGGCTGCGGACATGAGCCGAGGGCGCCTCGACCCGGTAGCGCACCGGATTGGGCAGGACCGCGGCGAGCAGCGCCGCCTGTGCCGAATCGAGACGGGCGGCCGAGACGCCGAAGTAGTGCCGACTGGCGGCCTCGGCGCCGTAGACGTTGTCGCCGAATTGGGCGAGGTTGAGATACAGCTCCAGGATGCGCGCCTTGGAAAGCAGCGCCTCCATCCAGAGGGCGATCCATGCCTCGAGCCCCTTGCGCAGCCAGCTCCGCCCCGGCCAGAGGAACAGATTCTTCGCCGTCTGCTGGGTGATGGTGCTGGCGCCGCGCACGCTGCCGCCGCGGGCGTTGTGATCCGCGGCCCGCCGGATTGCCTCCAGATCGAGGCCGAAGTGCGACGGGAAACGCTGGTCCTCGGCGGCAATGACGGCGAGGGCGAGATGGTCGGAAATCCGCTCGGCCGGCACCCAGCGGTACTCCGGCAACCGCCATTCGCCGCTCGCCACATTGCGGGCGAGTTGGTGCAACATGAAGGCGCTGATCGGCGGCGGCACGACCGCCAGCACCAGCAGCGGCAAGATAGTCAGGCCCAGCACGGCCAGAGCGATCCCGCGCAGACGGCGCATCGCTGCCCGCCGCGAGCGCGGCCGGTTCCGCGGTTGGGCATGGGGCGACCAAGGCGGTGGGGCGGGCATGAATGCGCTTTCCTGATGATGGAGTCGGTGATGGATTGGAGCAGTTCGAAGTGGCATCCCCAGCGCTATCTGGTCACCGGGGTGGTGACCATCATCCCACTGTGGATCACCTGGTGGGTGATGGCCTTCATCTTCGACCAGCTCACCCTCGTCGGCATGCCCGCCGTGCGCGTGCTGGCCGGGCGCATCAACGGCCCCACCGATCCCCTGATCAACCTGTTGCTGCACCCCGTCGTACAATCGCTGGTCGCGGCAATCCTCACCCTCTTCGCGCTCTATTTTCTGGGGTTCCTGACCAGTTTCGTCATCGGCCGCCGCCTGATCGCGCTCATAGAGGCCATCCTGCACCGCATCCCCCTGGTGCAGACGGTCTACGGCAGCGTCCAGCAACTGATGCGGTCGCTGGAAAGCCAGCCCGACAAGCCCCAGCGCGTGGTGCTGATCGAATTTCCAGGCCCCCACATGCGGGCACTCGGCTTCGTCACCAAGACGCTCGTGGATGAGCATACCGGGGTGGAACTGGCAGCGGTGTACGTGCCCACGACGCCCAATCCCACCTCGGGCTACGTGCAGATCGTGCCCACCGAACGGCTGATTGCGACCGACTGGACGGTGGATGAAGGCATGCGCTTCATCATCTCGGGCGGCACCATCGGGCCGGATCGCATGCGCTACTTCGAGTCAGGGCCGATCAATGGCCCCAGACGGTAACCACCACCTCGCGCGTCATGGGCTCCAGCCGGTGCTCCCACAGGAAGATCCCCTGCCAGGTGCCGAGCCCGCAACGGCCGTGGCGCACGGGGACGGTCAGCTCGACTTGTGTGAATACCGCGCGCAGATGGGCCGGCATATCGTCCGGTCCCTCGAGATGGTGGCGGTAGCGCGGGTCGCCGTCGGGCGCGAAGCGCAGCGCGAAGGACTCCAGATCCGCGCGCACGGAGGGATCAGCGTTCTCGCACAGGATCAAGGATGCGCTGGTGTGCCGCAAAAAGGCCTGGCACAGGCCGCTCTCGATGCCGGAGCGGTCGATCACAGCCTGCACGGCAGCAGTGATCTCCCACAGGCCACGCCCGACCGTATGCCACGACAGCGATTCCTGCGTCAGCCGCATGCCCGGAGCGCTCAGCCGTAACGACCCGAGACGAAAGGATTGCTGCGCCGTTCCTCGCCGAAGGTGGAGGTGGGGCCGTGTCCCGGCACGAAGCGGACCTGATCGCCCAGGGGAAACAGCTTCTCGCGAATGCTGCGGATCAGCGTGTCGTGATCGCCGCCGGGGAAGTCGGTGCGGCCGATGGAACCGGCAAAGAGCACATCACCCACCTGCGCGAACCCCACCTCGGGCTCGAAGAACACCACATGGCCGGGCGTGTGGCCGGGGCAATGCAGTACCTGCAGCGTGAAGTTGCCGACCGTCACCGAGTCGCCTTCTTCCAGCCAGCGATCGGGCGTGAAGGCGCGCCCGCCAAAACCCATCATCTGGGCCTGCTGCGGCAGCATCTGGAGCCAGAACGCATCGGCCCGGTGTGGACCTTCCACCGGTACGCCGGTCGCATCGGCCAGCTCAGCCACGCCGCCCACGTGATCGAGATGGCCGTGGGTCACCAGGATGCGGGTGAGGTTCAACTCATGCTTGGCCAGCACCGCGCGGATGCGCGCGACCTCTCCGCCCGGATCGACCACGGCCGCCTCGCGCGTCTGTTCGCACATCAGGATGGTGCAGTTCTGGGCGAAAGGGGTGACGGGGAGAACGGCATATTTCATGGCTCAACCTGCGGCTGACGCGCACCGGCGGCGGCGAACGGCGGTGACACGCTGCTGACATCATGGGTCCGGATACTTCACGGCCATGATAACCAGTCCACCGCAGATTCGTCGTCTGATCCACCGGCTCGCCGTGGCGGTCGCCTTGAACCTGGGCCATGGCGCCGCCCATGCGGATCCGGAACCCACCGCGTGGGACACGAGCTACCGGCGCACACTGACCAATCCCGAAGCCGTGATCCCACCGCAGTGCTATACCCGGACCGAGGGCCGCTTCAACCCCTGCTACACCTGCCACCAGTCCCATCCCGTCTCGGAAGGCCGGCCCAATCACATGGACGACGGTCACCTCCAAGGCGCGTACACCTTCTCGGACATCGGACGCGAGAACCACTGGACCAATCTCTTCGTCGACCGGCGCGCTGCCATCGCCGCCATCTCGGATGCCGAAATCAGTCGCTACGTTGCGGCCGACAACTACACGCCGCTCATCGAGACGGCGCGCCGGCGCGGCTTCCGGGGTTGGGTGCCCGATCTCGCGGATCTGGCCGACCCCTCGCGCGCCTTCGATGCCCAGGGTCGGGCGCGCGACGGCAGCGGCTGGGTCGCGTTCCAGTACAAGCCGCTGCCCAGCACCTTCTGGCCCACCAACGGCTCCTTCGACGACGTCATGATCCGCCTGCCGCCGCCCTTTCGGCAGAATGCCGCCGGGGCACCGTCCTGGCCCGTCTACCTCGCCAACCTGGCCATCCTGGAGGCCGCCATCAAGGGTCTGAAGTCGATCGACACGCCGGCCATCGACGAGCGCGCCGTGGGCACGGATCTCGACGCCGATGGACGCCTCGGCCACATCACGCGCCTGCGCCGGCCGGACCATTACGTGGGCGGAGCGTCCGCCGTGCCGGTCGTTGCCTTCCTCTATCCGGTCGGCACCGAGTTTCTGCACACCGTGCGCTATCTCGCTGTCGATGCCCGGGGCGAGATTCATCCAGCAGCGCGCATGAAGGAAGTGCGTTACCTCGTCAAGGAGCGCTGGCTGGACCCGGCCCATCTCGGCGCGCTCTATGACGAAGAGTCGTGGGAAAAACAGCAGGGAATGCTGCCCCAGATGGGCTGGCAGGCCGAGCGCGGCGCCGTGAACGGCTTCGGCTGGCGGTTGCAAGGCTTCATCGAAGACGCGCAGGGCCACCTGCGGCCACAGACCCACGAGGAAACCTTCTTCTGCAAGGGTTGCCACACCTCGATCGGCGCCACCATCGACCAGACCTTCGCGTTTGCCCGCAAGATCCCCGGCGCTCGCGGCCAAGGCTACATCGAATTGCGCGGGATGCCCGACGCACCGATGCTGGGCGAGGTGGAGGGCGAGATCCGCCAATACCTGCGCCGCGTCGGCGGCGGGGATGAGTTCCGTGCCAACGGCGAAATGATCGACCGCTGGTTCGGTCCGGACGGGCAGCCCGACCCGGCCCGGCTGGCCCGGGCCAAGGACGTCCATACCCTGATCACCCCCAGTCCCGCGCGCGCGCTGACGCTCAACAAGGCCTACCTCAGCATCGTGCGCGAACAGTCCTTCATCCGGGGCCGCGATGCCACGCTGGTACCGACCACGAACGTCTACCGCCAGGTGGACCCCGATGTGCCGCCACTCGCCCCGGAACATCGCGCCCAGGGGAACATCCTCCTGGACTGGTCCTCGCCGAACAGGCCCTGATGCAACTGTCGCGGAACTGACATTCCGCTTTCACCATTTCATCGATTGAGTGGCTCTAGGCTGTCCGCGTCGTGTCAACCCACCGCCCTTCGGAGGACGTTCTCATGCGCCGTAGCCCCATTCCGGCCTTGCTCGGCCTAGGCCTGATCATGTCAGGAAATGCGCCCGCCGCCGATTTCGGCGAGCTGACGCAGAAGCAACTCGAAACCAGCACCACCCGCCTGTTTGGCTTCACCAAGCCGCTGGCCGCGTCGGCAACTCAGCCGTCCGGTTTTGCGCGCGCCCCGGGACAAGCGGCCACGGACCAGATCCTGCTCGCGCAGGGCCTGCAGGTTCGCTATCTCACCCGCACCGCCGCTCACAACACCGACCAGATGGCCTTCTGGCCCAACGACACCGCGCCCACCCACCTCATCACCTGCGTGGAAGAATTCGAGCGCCAGGTGATCGGCAAATTCCCGAATGGCACGACGGACAAATACAATCCCTCCGTGCAGCGCATCCGCCTGTCTGACGGCAACGTCGAGACTGTCCTGCGCGGCATGGCCGGTTGTGACGGTATTCGTCGCACCCCGTGGGGCACCATCCTCGCCACCGAAGAAGCCAGCGACGGCCAGGCCTATGAAATCCTGAATCCGTTGCAGATGACCAATCTGACGCTCACCGGACGCGGCACGGCGAATCTGTTCGATCCCAACGGTGCCAACGTGACCGACACGGCGAACAAGCTCGCCCTGCGCGCCGCCCTGCCCAAGATGGCTTGGGAAGGGTTGGCCATCACCGCCCAGGGCGTCGTCATTGCCGGCGACGAACTGCGGCCCGGCTCCTACACGGATGCCCGTACCAGCACCAAGGACACCGACGGCGGCGCGCTGTTCAAGTTCGTACCCGCTACCCCGGCCACCGGCACCAGCATCGCCAATCTGAACCAGTCGCCGCTGGCGGCCGGCAGCGTTTACGCGCTGCAGGTGTCCTGTGTCGACAACAAGCAGCAGTTCGGCCAGGGCTGCGAAGTCGGTCAGGCCGCCTGGGTTGCCGTCACCGCTGCCAACGCCCGGGTCGACGCCAACAACGCGGGCGCGACCGGCTACTACCGTCCCGAGGACCTGCACGACGATCCCGGCTATCAGGGGGAGGGCATCCGGTTCTGCTGGACGAATACGGGAAATGCGGCCGCTGGGAACTATGGTGAGGTGCTCTGCGGCATCGACCGCGCGCCCCTGACCGCCAGCGCCAACCGCACCGTGACGGTGAACCGCTTCGTGGAAGGTGATCCCGATTTCAACCAGCCGGACAACCTCGCCTTCCAACCCGGCACGCCCAACGTCTATGTCATCGAAGACAACCCCAATGGCGACATCTGGGCCTGCCTCCCCGACGGCGTGGACCGCGACATCAAGTCCGACGGCTGCGTGAAGATGCTTTCCGTGGTGGACGCATCGGCCGAGCCCACCGGCTTCTTGTTCAGCGGCGACGGCCGCACCGCTTACGTCTCGATCCAGCACAGCGCGGATCCTGCCGACAACAGCATGGATGTTGACGGCTACGGCACCGACGATGTGCTCGTGATCACCGGCTTCAAGCCCGTGCGCCCCTGACCGACCCCCATCGGACACCTGGTCGCGAGCTTCGGCTCGCGTGCCAGCGCCCCGCTGCTCCCGCGCGGTCACCGGCCGCGCGGGTTTTTTGTTCCGCTCATTCCAGCATCGCTGCGCCTTGAAGGATGCCCTGCGCTGAACTAATTCCTAATTGATGAACACCGACGACGAGGGATGACGATGCGCGCGAATTCCTTTTGGCAATGGGCCGAAGCCGATCCCGGCCGGCCGGGATTGATCACGCCGGACGGACGGACACTGAGCTTCGGCGAGCTGGGCGCGCGGGTGAACCGGATCGCCCACGCGCTACGCGGCCTGGGTGTGCAACGCGGCGATCACCTCGCGCTGCTGTTGCCCAACGGACTGGAATGGATCGAGGCCTACATGGCTGCGACCCAGATCGGGCTGTACGTCACGCCCATCAACTGGCATCTCACCGGCGAGGAAGCGGCCTACATCGTCGAGAACTGCGATGCGCGCGTGCTCATCGCCGATGCACGCTATGCCCCCATCGCCGTGCACGCGGCCCGGCAGGCCGGCCTCGGCGAGCAGCAGTGCTACGCCGCGGGCGGCGCGATCCCCGGTTTCAGCCCCTACGAAAATCTGCTTACTGGCCAACCAGATACCCCGCCGGATGAGCGCAGCGCCGGCACGCTGATGCTCTACACCGGCGGCACCACCGGCAAGCCCAAGGGCGTGCTGCGTCCGCTGCCGGACGGAAAGCCAGAGGCCGTCGCGCAACTGGGCCAGCTCCTGTTCTACCTGTTCGACGTGAAACCCGGCGAGGGCGTCCATCTGTGTCAGGGGCCGCTCTATCATTCGGCCCCGGCGGGCTTCAGCACCGGCGCGCTGCACATGGGCCAGACGCTGGTGCTGATGGACAAGTGGGACGCCGAAACCGCGCTGCGGCTGATCGAGGAGCACCGCGTCACCGCCACCCACATGGTGCCGACCATGTTCGTGCGGCTGCTGCGCCTGCCCGAGGAAACGCGGCGACGCTACGACCTGTCGAGCCTGCGCAACGCGATCCATGCCGCCGCGCCCTGCCCGGTCGAGATCAAGCGCCAGATGCTGGCGTGGTGGGGGCCGGTGATCTACGAATACTACGGCGCCACCGAAGGCGGCGGCACGCTGGTCAAGCCGCAGGAATGGCTGGCCCACCCCGGCACCGTCGGCCGCGCCTGGCCCGGCATTCAGGTCAAGATCCTGGACGACGAGGGCCGCGAACTGCCTCCCGGCCAGATCGGCACCATTTACATGACCGCGGGCCTGGGCGATTTCGAGTACCACAAGGACCCGGACAAGACCCGCTCGGTCAAGCGCGACGGCATGATCACCGCCAGCGACCTCGGCCACCTCACCGAGGACGGCTGGCTCTACATCAGCGACCGGCGCACCGATCTCATCCTCTCCGGCGGCGCCAACATCTACCCCGCCGAGATCGAGGCCGCGCTCGTCACCCATCCGCTGGTGGCCGATGCCGCCGTGTTCGGCGTGCCCGATCCCGACTGGGGCGAAGCCGTGCAGGCCGTGATCGAGCCCATCCCCGGCGTGCAGGGCTCGGACGCGCTGGCCGAGGAGATCCGCGCGTTCGCCGCCGAACATCTGGCGCGCTACAAGCTGCCGCGTTACATCGACTTCAGCGACGCACTCCCGCGCCTGCCATCGGGCAAGCTGCTCAAGCGGCGGCTCAAGGACGAGTATGCCGCGCGCTTCAAGGCGGACTGATCACCTCCACGCGTCGTCGTCATTTACCGTATTCGAAGGAATCGCATGTCCCCGCCTCATCCGGTTTTCCAACCCCAGCTGCTGGCCGGCCAGACGGCGCTGATCACCGGTGCTTCCAGCGGCATCAACCTCGGCATCGCCAAGCGCTTCGCCGAACACGGCGCGAATCTCGTCGTCATCGCGCGCAACCCGGAGAAGATCGACCGCGCCTGCGCCGAGATCGGCGCGCGCAACAGCGGCCGGGTGCTGGGCTGCTCGGTCGACGTGCGCCACTACGCCGAGTTGTCCGCCCAGATCGAGCGCGCGGCTACGCACTTCGGCCCGCTCGACATCGTGATCGCCGGCGCCGCCGGCAATTTTCTCGCGCCCGCCGCGACCCTGAGCAGCAACGCCTTCGCCGCCGTGGTCGGCATCGATCTCTTGGGCACGTTCAACACCTTCCGCGCCAGCTTCGCCCACCTGCGCAAACCCGGCGCGCGCCTGCTGGCCATTTCCGCGCCTCAGGCGACCCAGCCCATGCCGCTGCAATCCCATGCCTGCGCCGCCAAGGCCGGCGTCGAGTCGCTCATCCGCACGCTGGCCGTGGAATGGGGCGGCGCGACCGGCGTAACCGTGAACGGCATCTCGCCCGGCACCGTCGCCGGAACCGAAGGTGTCGCGCGGCTGGTGGGCAACGAGGCCATGGCCCGCAAACTCACGGCGCACCTGCCCATCCCGCGCCTCGCGACCGTCGATGAACTCGCCGACCTCGCGCTGTTTCTGGTCTCCCCGCTCGCCGCCTACATGACCGGCCAGATCATCGC
>DAOKZK010000023.1:0-37643 GCA_035325645.1 Candidatus Macondimonas sp.
CGCACGACACTCCTCCCTCTCCAAAGGAGTGCCAAAGGTTTATGAACTTATGCAGGAAAAGCGCCTTGACCTGGATCAAATGTCGGGTCTCTAATGACATGGAGAACTGCCAGCCAGCCGTAGGCTGGGGGGTGCTCGTCCCCCTCCGGCATCCGCTTGCATCCAATCCGACCGATGGAGTCTTGTCGTGACAGACGTTGTTTCATTCAGCGATCTGAAGCGGGTCTGCGGAAACTGCAGCCTGCGTGAGTTGTGCCTGCCCTATGGGATCAGCGAGTCGGATCTGAGGCAACTGGAACAGCTGGTCCAGCGCCGGTCGCCCGTAGCGCGCGGCAAGCGGCTCCTCGGCCAAGGCGACCCTTTGCGGTCGATCTTTGCCATCCGCACGGGCTCGGTGAAAAGCGTGACGGTGGGCGAGGATGGTGCCGAGCAGATCACGGGTTTTCACTTTCCCGGCGAACTCGTCGGATTCGACGCCATTGCGGCCGACGTGCACGATTGCTCGGTGGTGGCGCTGGAAGAGACCAGTGTCTGTGAAATCCCCTTCGACCGGCTGGATGAGTTGAGCGGCTCGGTTCCCGGGCTGCGTCGCCAGTTGATGCGCCTGTTGTCGCGCGAGATCCAGCAGGACCAGCAGATGCTGCTGCTGCTCGGCAAGAAGGGCTCGGAGGCGCGCCTGGCCGCGTTTCTGCTCAGCCTGTCGAGCCGGTTCGCAGGACGCGGGCTGTCAGCAAGCCGATTCCACCTGAGCATGTCGCGCGGCGAGATCGCCAATTATCTGGGGCTCGCCATGGAAACCATCAGCCGTCTGCTGGCGCGGTTTCAGCAGGAAGACTTGATTGCGGTCGATGGGCGAGAGGTGGTTCTATTGGACCTGTCCCGTCTGCATGTCGTGGCCGACATGGGCAGCGAAGGGGGCGGCTTCACACGGCGCCGAGAGGGCTGAATCGGACGGGCGGCGATGGCCCTGATGGGGTGTTGCCATGACGAGGGCGCCGACGATCGTCCACACGCCGAAGCCGATTACCAGCGCGCCAGAGGATCGGCGCCAGGCACCTTTCATCATCAGCGGTCGCAGTCGGTCACCCAGCAATCCCAGTGACAGAAGCGCCGGAGCGGTCCCCAGACCGAACGCGACCATGACGGCCGCTCCCGCCGTGACCCCGCCGCTGACCAGGGCAGCCATCAACGCGCTGTAGACCAGCCCGCAGGGGATCCAGCCCCACAGGGCACCAAAGGCCAGGGAATGCAGGGCGCTGCGGCGGGGCTCCAGACGGCCCGCCAGCGGGCTCACGCGGCGCCATACCGGGATGCCCAATCGCTCGAGACGTCGCAGGCCGGTCCAGCCGAGCGCGAGATGCAGTCCGATCGCTACCATCAGCAACCCCATGGCCACGCGCAGGACGTTGCCCCAGAGCACCGTATCGTGCAGGAGCGCGCCCAGTTGGCCGCCGAGCCCGCCTGCGAGGGCGCCTGCGAGGGTGTAGCTGCCGATACGCCCGGCGTTGAACGCCATGGTCCGCCGCCACTGCGGGGATTGGGCCTGCTGACCGGACAACAGCGCAACCCCGCCGCACATCCCCACGCAGTGTGTACTGCCGAGCAGACCTGCCAGGGCGGCGGCCAGCAGTGCCGCGGGAAGGGTGTCGGTCACGGCTTGTCTTTCTCGTGGTCCGCCGGCGGCGGGTCGTCCATCAGCATGCGGTACGCGGGACTGTCGAGGTCATCGAACTGACCGCTGTGGACGGCCCAGAAAAAGGCCGCGACGGCCAGTGCCACCAGCACCAGACTCAGCGGGATGAGCAGGAACATCGCGTTCATGAGGGTTGCACCGCGGCGGGATCGGAGCGCGGGCGTGAAGCGGGCTTTGCCGGTCGGTAGAGACGCTGGGCGTTGAAGACTACCAGCACCGAACTCAGCGACATGCCCAGTGAGGCCAGCCACGGCGTCACCAGGCCCATGGCCGCAAGCGGCACGGCCAGCGCATTGTAAGCCAAGGCCCAGGCAAGGTTCTGGCGGATGATACGGTGGGTGCGCCGCGCGATCTGAATGATCTCAGGCAGACGGTCGAGGCGATCCTGGAGCAGGATCAGATCGGCGCTGGTCTGGGCCAAGGCGGTACCGCCCGCCATGGCGATGGACACGTCGGCCTGGGCCAGCAGCGGCGCATCGTTGACGCCGTCGCCCACGGTCAACACAGTCGCTCCCGCGGACTGGAGCGCAGTGAGCCGCGCTAGCTTATCTTCGGGGCGCAAGCGCCCCTGGGCCTGCGGGCATTGCACGGCCGCGGCGATCGCCTCGACCACCGCCGCTGCGTCTCCGCTGGCAATCTCGCTGTCGATGCCCAGCGCGCGCAGATCGACGAGGGCCTGGGCCGCATCGGTCCGGATGGGATCGGTGACGCCGAACCAGGCGATTGGGCCGGCTACGTCACCCAGCAGCAGCCAGCTGGAGCCGTCGTCGGCAGGGGCTGCGGCTGCGGGCGAGCCCCACAGCTCCGAGGTGAATTCCGCGTGTCCGAGTCGCAGAATCCGGCCGCCAATGCTGCCCTCGACCCCTGCGCCGCTGATGAGGCGCACCTCATCGGCCGGTTCGGCCAGGCCCGGCGCATCGCGGGTGAACGCGCGTGCCAGCGGATGATGCACCGCTCGTTCCAGCGCGGCGGCCTGGGCCAGGGACTGGTCCGGGCTTAACCCTTCGCGCAGGACCTCGAGCCCCGTAATCCGGGGCTGGCCCATGGTCAGCGTGCCGGTCTTGTCGAAGATCGCGCGCTGAACGCCGCAGAGGGTTTCGAGTGCGGCGGCGCGCAGCACCACGACGCCCCGGGAGAGTAATTGTGCGCTGGCGGCGACCAGCGCAGTCGGCGTGGCGATCGACAGCGCACAGGGGCAGGTCACGACCAGCACCGCCAAGGCCACATCCATGGCCTGCGCGGAATCGGCGCGCCACAGCCAGGCGCTCGCAGCCGCGAGCAGCAGCACGGTCGGTGCGAAGATCGCGGCGAGCCGATCGGCCTGTGCCGCTTCCGGCGGGCGTTCGGCCTGCGCCCGGCGCAGCAGCCGGCCGATGTGGGCGATGGTGGTGTCGGCGTTGCAGGCGGTCACTTCCAGGCGCAGGGCCGCAGCCCCGTTGAGGCTGCCGGCCACCAGACGATCGCCTCGGGTCCGGTGCACGGGACGGGATTCGCCGGTGAGCAGGGATTCGTCGATCCAGGCGCTCGCGTCCAGGAGTCGACCATCGGCCGGGAGTGCAGCGCCCGGTGGCACGCGGACATGATCGCCGGTCGCGAGTTCCTGCAGCGTGATGGTCTCGAGGCCATTGGCTGTTTCCCGCAGGCAGGTATCCGGGAGCAGGCGCGCCAGTGCATCGCCGCTCTCGCCCGCGCGAGCGCGCGCCGCCGCCTGAAGATAGCGCGCCACGGTCAGGAAAAAGATGAACATGCATACCGTGTCGAAGTAGACCGGCCCCGTCCCGGTGAGGGTATGGTAGGCACTGGCTGTGAACGCCACGGCAATCGCCACGGCAACCGGGACGTCCATGCCGATGCGGCCGGCCCGCAAGCTCCGGTAGGCTTGCCGGAAAAAGGGCGCGCCGGCGTAGAGCACCACCGGCGTGGTGATCAGCAGGCTCACCAGGCGCAGAAAGTGGGCATGGGCCGTGTCCATGCCGTGGAAGTCGCCGCCATAGAGGGAAAGCGCGTAGGTCATCGCCTGCATCATGCCCAGGCCCGAGACGGCGAGGCGCTTGAGTGCCTGGCGGCGTTCGCGGGTGTGCAGAGCGCTTGCCTCTCCCGCCCGCTGGGGGTGGGGTTTGTAGCCCAGGGAGGCCAGACGCGCGAGCAATTGGCTGAGAGGGGTGCGGGCAGGGTCGAAGGTCAACAGCACGCGGCCGTTGGCGGCGTTGACCCGCGCGCGCGCGACGCCGGGTTCATGGCTCATGGCGCCTTCGATGAGCCACGCGCAGGCGGCGCAATTCAGGTTCTCGACCAGCAGTTCGGCCTCGCAAGTGCCGTCGGCGAGGGGGCTCACGAAGTTCCGCTGAGCCTCCGGGCGGTCATAGGCACGGTAGGGCTCCAGACGCTCGGCTTCAACCGGCGCGGCGGCAGGCGCCGTGCGCCATCGGTAATACGCGCCGAGGCCGCTCGTTGCGATCCATTGCGCCGCCATCTCGCAGCCGGTGCAGCACAGAGGCTGCGCCTGTCCCTGAATGACGACCTCATGACGCGGGCCGCTCTCCGGAATCGGCTCTCCACAGTGGAAGCAAGCAGTTGCGGCCATGGCCTATCCTGCGCGGGACACCAGCGGAAACAGCCGGGTGCTGGCCGATCCGGGGACCCAGCGTCCCTCCAACACCCAGCCGGCTGCGCTCTCCAGCCGCAGCGCGCGCGCCTCGTTCAGGCCGTCGGGCAGGCGCGATTCGTATTCGCCGGGGCCCATGGGTTGTAGGACAGTGATGCGATCCCGTTCCGGCAGGGTCGGGTGCAGCCAGCGCAGGCTGAGCGGCATGCTGGTCGTCTCATCCTCGACGTGCACGTACAGCCGCCCGGTGGCGGGGTTCGTGGTCAGACCCGCCCCCGTCGCACCGGCGACATAGTCCGGTTGCACTGCCACGCCGATGCGGCTCAGCCGATCCGGAACGACACTGTCCGCGTGCTCGACGGCCAGCCACAGCGTCGCCAATCCGCCGATCAGCGCGGCCGCCGGCGGCAGCATCAGAAACCAGGGCCAGAATTGCCGATACCAAGGCAATGACGTGTTCACGGATTTCCCCCCTGTTTCGGACCCAGAAAGCGCGCCTTTTCGCGGATGACGGGCGCGTCTGGGACATCCACGGTATGCAGGATGAGTTCGACGTCCATCGCCCCGTCGATGTTGCCGGAGGGAATCTGGATCCGCGCCGGGATCGGCTGTATGGCGCCGGGCGGCAGGGTGATGATGGCCGGATCGCTGTGGACCTCGATACCTTGGGCGCCGCGTGCTTCGAGGCGGTAGCTGTGCTGTGTCTCGGTGCGGTTGTTGATCTTCAGCATGTAGCTGTTTTCGATGCGTCCATCGTCGAGCGTCCGGTAGAGCACGTTGCGATCGCGCAGTACGTCCATGGACACGCCGGGCCGGGTGAGGATCGAATAAGCCGTGAGGCTGCCCGCGACCAACAGGATGATCGCGTAGATGATGACCCGGGGCCGGAGGATGCGGGTGGGTTTTCCTTCCAGCGCGTTCTGTGTGGTGTAGCGCACCAGTCCGCGCGGATAGCCCATGCGGTCCATCACCTGGTTGCACACATCGATGCAGGCGGCGCAGCCGATGCATTCGTACTGCAGTCCCTTGCGGATGTCGATGCCCGTCGGACAGACCTGCACGCACATCGTGCAGTCGATGCAATCCCCCAGCCCGGCCGAGCGTGCATCGCTGTCGCGCCGCCGGCTGCCACGCGGCTCGCCGCGTTGCTCATCGTAGGAAATGATCAGGCTGTCGCGATCGAACATGGCGCTCTGGAAGCGCGCATAAGGGCACATGTACATGCAGACCTGTTCGCGCAGAAAGCCCGCGTTGCCGTAGGTCGCAAATCCGTAGAAGAACACCCAGAACGATTCCCAGGGGCCCAGGCGGAACTGGATCAGTTCGGTCAGCAACTCGCGGATGGGCGTGAAATAACCCACAAAGGTGATCCCGGTCCACAGGCCCACGGCGATCCAGATCAGGTGCTTGCCGCCGCGGCGCAGGATCTTCTCGCGCGTCCACGGTGATTTGTCCAGTTTGATGCGCTGCGGCCGGTCGCCCTCGATGCGTCGCTCGATCCACAGGAACATCTCGGTCCACAGGGTCTGGGGGCAGGTGTAGCCGCACCATAGCCGGCCGGCCAGAGCAGTGAAAAAGAGCAGGGTGATCGCCGCCAGAACCAGCAGGATGGCGACGTAGATGAAGTCCTGCGGATAGAAGGTCATCCACAGGATGTGGAAGCGCCGCGCAGGCAGGTCCCACAGGATGATCTGACGATCACCCCAAGGCACCCAGCACAGGGCATAGAACGCGCCCAGGACGGCGATGAGCATGATCCGGCGCAGGATCTGGAAGATGCCCGTGACTTCGCGCGGATGGATTTTCCGTCGTGCGGCGTAAGGCGAGTCGCTGTCAGACGGGCCGGCCGGCGGCGTGGGCTGCCGGGGGCGGGAAGAAGAAGCGGTATTCATGGCGCCTCGTCATTCGATGCTTCGGGCGCAGTTCCTTCTGCGGATTGCCCTGCCGGTGTCCTGAGCAGGATCAGTGTGAACAGGCTGGACAGCGTGGTGACCGCCCAGAACATGAAAAAGCCCACGGTGTATCCCAGTTCCCGGCTGATCGGCCATTCCGGGAAAGTGGCCAAGTGCAGCACGTGGGGATCGATCTGCGAGAAAAATGCGGCGGTCGCCAGCACCGCGCTGACGAAGGACGGCCAGAGGACGACTGCAACGGCCCGGGCGAAGGGGCCGAGGCGGTATTCCATGTTCTCCGGCGCGTCGATCATGGCAAGCCCTCATTGTTTTGCGACATCATCCCCATGGGAAAGATGATAGACATACGCCGCCATCAAATGCGCCCGTTCGGCCCCCAGAATGGGTTCATGGGCGGGCATGTGCCCCTGTCGCCCGCCGCGAATGGTTTGGGCGATGGTGTCGGCCGACCCGCCGTACAGCCAGATGTTGTCGGTGAGGTTGGGGGCGCCCAATGCGGGGTTGCCCTTGCCATCCTGGCCATGGCAGGCGGCACAGGTCATGGCGAATTTCTGCTCTCCGGCCGCAGCCTTCACCGGATTGCTGGGGCGACCGCTCAAGCTGAGCACGTACTGCGTGACGTCAGTGATCCCTTCCTCCCCCAAAGCCGCCCCGAACGGCGGCATCATGCCGTTGCGCCCCTTGAGGATGCTCTCGCGGATCGCCTCCGGGGCGCCCCCATAGAGCCAGTCGGTGTCGGTGAGGTTGGGAAAGCCCGGCCCCCCACGGGCATCGGAACCGTGACAGCCCGCACAGGTGTTGGCGAACAGTCTTGATGCGGTGTCCATGGCCTCCGGGTTTTTGCTCAGCGCCACAAGGTCGGTTTCCGCATATGCCTTGAAACGCGGGCCATAGATTTGCTCGGCGCTGGCGATCTGGCGTTCATAGGCATCGACCTGCGACCAGCCCAGCAGCCCGCGGAAGTTGCCGAGGCCAGGGTAAAGGACCAGATAGAGCAGCGAGAAGGCGATGCTGAGATAGAACAGGTACAGCCACCAGCGCGGCATCGGCTTGTTGTATTCGGTCAGGTCGCCATCCCAGACATGCCCCGTGGTCTCGGTGCTGGCTGGCTCTCCCTTGCGTGGCTTGGCGGTCCAGCGGATCAGCCAGAGCGCTGCCGCGATGTTGGCGAGCGTGAGCAGGACGATGTAAAGGCTCCAAAAACGAGTCATGAACGCTTCCTCGGGGCGGCATCTAGGTCCTGAGGCTCGTCTTCCTCCAGGGGAACACGGGCGGCCTGGTCAAAGTCGGCGGGTTTGCGTAGCACGTAGGCCCAGATGACGACGCCGACGAAGACCGCCATCAGGAGCGCGGTGATCACGCCCATCAGGGTTCCCGTCGTCATGCCTACCTCCTCCCGGCCAGCGCGGTGCCCAGTCCCTGGAGATACGCGATGACAGCATCCTGCTCGGTTTTCCCGGCCAGGGCTGTGCTGGCATCGGCGATCTGCTCGTCGCTGTACGGCACACCCAAGGCTTTCAGGGCGCGCATGTGTCGCGCAATGGTCTGGCCGTCCACCGGCGTGTCCGCGAGCCAGGGATAGGCCGGCATGTTGGATTCCGGGACGACATCCCGCGGATTGTTCAGATGCACGCGGTGCCAGTCGTCCGAATAGCGTCCGCCGACTCGGGCAAGGTCGGGGCCGGTGCGTTTGGAGCCCCACTGGAAGGGCCGGTCGTAGACGAATTCACCGGCGACCGAATAATGGCCGTAGCGTTCGGTCTCGGCCCGGAAGGGCCGCACCATCTGGGAATGACAGTTGTAGCAACCCTCACGGACATACACATCGCGGCCAGCGAGTGCCAGCGGGCTGTAGGGCGTGACGCCGGGCGCCGGTGTCGTGGTCTGGGCGCTGAAGATGAGCGGCACGATCTGCACCAGGCCGCCGATGCTGATGACCACTGCGATCAGGACGGCCATCAGGCCGATGTTCTTTTCGACGCGTTCGTGTTGCTGAGACATGGCTGGACTCCTGCGGCGCGTTCAAAGATGGCTGGCGTCAGGGAGCAGCACCGGCGTCGGTGCGCTCTTTTGGGCCATCTGAATCGTCTTGTAGACGTTCCAGGCCATCATCCCCATGCCGATCAGGTACAACAGGCCGCCCGCCAATCGGATGGCGTAGTAGGGATAGGTCGCCTTCAGGCTTTCGATGAAGGTGTAGGTCAAGGTCCCGTCGGGGTTCACGGCGCGCCACATCAGTCCCTGCATGACGCCCGAGATCCACATCGAGCCCGCGTAAGCCGCGATGCCGATGGTGGCGATCCAGAAATGCCACTCGATCAGGCGCACGCTCCACATTTCCTTCTGGCCGTAGAGCCGCGGAATGAGGGCATAGAGCGAACCCATGGTGATGAATCCCACCCAGCCCAGGGCGCCGGAATGCACGTGCCCGATGGTCCAGTCGGTGTAGTGGGACAGGGCGTTGACCGTCTTGATCGACATCATGGGCCCCTCGAAGGTGCTCATGCCGTAGAACGACAGCGAGACGATGAGGAACTTCAGGATGGGGTCGGTGCGCAGTTTGTGCCAGGCGCCCGAGAGCGTCATGATGCCGTTGATCATGCCGCCCCAGGACGGCGCCAGCAGCATCAGCGAGAACACCATGCCCAGCGACTGGGCCCAGTCGGGCAGCGCGGTGTAGTGCAGGTGATGGGGGCCGGCCCACATGTAGATGGAGATCAGCGCCCAGAAATGCACGATCGACAGGCGGTAGGAATAGATCGGCCGCTCCGCCTGCTTGGGAACGAAGTAGTACATCATG
This sequence comes from Candidatus Macondimonas sp., assembly GCA_035325645.1. Lineage (GTDB taxonomy): Bacteria > Pseudomonadota > Gammaproteobacteria > UBA5335 > UBA5335 > Macondimonas. The sequence continues at coordinate 9,012 of DAOKZK010000023.1, forward strand.
CCGAGGAAACCGGCCGTGAGGAAAAAGCCCACGGCGTTGTGGCCGTACCACCATTGCACCATGGCGTCGACGGCGCCCGCATAGGCGGAGTAGGACTTGGTCCAGCCTGCTGGCATGGCCGCGCTGTTGACGATGTGCAGCACGGCCACGGTGAGGATGAAGGCGCCGTAGAACCAGTTGGCGACGAAGATGTGCGGGACGCGTCGCTTGACGATGGTGCCGAAGAACACCACCGCGTAGGCGACCCAGACCAGCGCGATCAGGATGTCGATCGGCCACTCCAGTTCGGCGTATTCCTTTCCTTGGGTCATGCCCAGCGGCAAGGTCACCGCCGCCAGCACGATGACCAGTTGCCAGCCCCAGAACACGAAGGCTGCCAGTGCGTCGCTGAACAGGCGCACGTGGCAGGTGCGCTGCACGACATAGAAAGACGTGCCCATGAGTGCGCAGCCGCCGAACGCGAAGATCACGGCATTGGTGTGCAACGGACGCAGCCGGCCGAAGCCGAGCCAGGGAACATCGAAGTTGAGCGCCGGCCAGAGCAGCTGGGCAGCGATCCACACGCCCGCCGTCATGCCCACCAGACCCCATACGACCGTCATGACGGCAAATTGGCGGACGACGCGGTCGTTGTAGGTTTCGCTCGCATGGGTTGCCTGCATGAGGAGATCCTTGTTGGCGCAGTCGATGTCCGGGAGTCGACGTGAATTGTCCCCTGCCGGGGTGACAGGGGCCTTGATCTGAATCAAGTCCCGCTTGGGTTTTCAATGCTCGGTGTTGTTCCGATAAAACCGGTCAATCGCGATCATTGATGGCGTAAGCAGCCGCTGCGGTGATTCCCATTTGCGGGAGGGTGTGATAAACAACGGACCTGTCGAGAAGTGAGGCTCTTCATGGAAGAAGTTGCCCTGCATGGCCCACGGGTGATCCCGGGGACGGTCTGGTCCTATCCCGTCGGTGTCGGCATCGAGCTTCGCGGCCGGGAGTTCCTGCGCGGCCGGCCCAGCCTGTTGCATTTCGTGCATGGCAATGGGTTGTGCGGCCTCGTCTATTGGCCCATGCTCCGATCGCTCGTCGAAACACGCGACCTGTGCCTGCATGACACCCAGGGCCACGGCGACAGCGACAACGGCCATCGCTTTCCGGGCTGGAACCTCAGCGCCGAGCGCATGGCGCAGGCGGTGCACCATCGTCGCCGCCGGATCTGGAAAGACCGCCAGATCGTCGGCTGCGGCCACAGTTTCGGTGCCATCCTGACCCTGCTCGCGGCGGCGCGCTACCCGAGCCTGTTCGATGCCATCGTGCTGCTGGATCCCGTCATTTATCCGCCATGGATCGCCGGAACCGTGGCCGTTTCCTATTACACCGGGCTCAGCCGATACAATCCGATGGCGGTGCGGGCCCGCCGGCGGACGAGCATCTGGCCGGACCGGCAAGCCGCACTCGACTACTTTCAGGACCGCGGCATGTTTGCCGGTTGGCGCGACGATGCGCTGCAATGCTATGTGGATCACGCCCTCGCGGTCCTGCCGGACGGTCGGCTCACTCTCAAATGCCCACCCTGGATGGAGTCGCAGGTGTTCGCCGGCTTCCCGCGTGGCGTGTGGACCGCGGTGCAACGCTTGGCCTGTCCGACGCTGATGCTTTATGGCCAGCACACCTATCGGTTCATTCCCGCTGCCATGCGTCAGGCGCAGGCGCTCAACCCGCTGATTCAGGTGAGGATGATGCCGGGAAATCATTTTTTCATGCAGCAGATGCCGGACCGGACGAGCGCCGCGATGGACGAGTGGCTGGCGGCCCGGCGTTATTGACAGAGCGCCTGGCGCGGCGCGGTGATCCGGGGCACCAGGGGGAGGGCGAGCGTTACGGCCGCTGCGGCGATGAGGAAGACCGGACTCAATCCCACGTGCGGGATCAGCAGGCCGAAACCGAACTGGGCCAGGATGGTACCCACGTTGAAGGCGGCCACGAACAGCGACATCCCGGAGCCATGCTCGTGGGCGGGCATTCGATTGATCAAGAGGACGTTCAAGGTCGGGTAGGCCAGGGAGTGACCAAGCCCGACCAGCGCGCCGCAAAGTGCGTAGGCTGCGCGCCCCTCGATGACGGCCAATGCACCCGTTCCCAGCGCCATGGCGATGAGCGAGCCGATCAGCACCCTGCGCTGGCCGCGGCCGTCCACCAGTCGTGAGAAGCCCAGGCGGATGACGATGGACGTGATGGCAAAGCTGAGCGGGAGAACGCTGACCGGTGCGATTCCCTTGGCCAGGGCCTGGGGCTGGCAAAAGACGAGGACGGTTCCGAACGCGATGCCCATCAGCAAGGCATTCAGGCTGATGCGGCCGATGACGGGACTGGCCGCCAGACGGAACCACGAACGGGGCGCGCGGCCGGATTTCACCGCGCGGGGCGGCACCGGAATGTGCAGGCTGAGCAGTCCGGCCAGAACACACCAGGAGGCGGCAAGCGCAAAAACCGGCGTGAAGCCCCGCATGCCGGCAATCCATTCCGCCAGTGCCGGCGCTGCGCCATAGGTGACGAGTGTGGAGACACCGAACAGCCCCAACGCGCTGCCGCGCCGGGCCGGGTCGACCAGATCGACCGCCAGGGTCGAGGCGTTGACGAACCAGCAGGCGAAGGCGATCCCCTGCAGCCCGCGCAATGCGTATGGCAACGCATCCAGCGCCGTGATGAACACGAATGCGAGTGCGGTCAGCGCGAGCAGTCCGGCGCCGAGGATCAGGTAAGGGCGGCGGCCATGGCGGTCGGACCCGACGCCTACCCACGGCAGGCAGGCGATCATGCTGATGCCATAGCCGGCCATGAGCGGTCCGACCTGTCCTTCGGTCGTGCCCAATTCGGTGATCAAGTATTTCGGCAACAGGAAGAAGGTCGCAAAACCCATGAAAAAGCAGAAGTTCGCCACCATCAATATGGCAAAGGGAGGCAATGAGAATGGCGCCTTCGGGAACGGGGGTGCGGCGGGTCGGGGCATGAAAAAGTCCGGATGACAAGCAACTTTATTATAAGCCGCGTCGGCCGGCGAGGAGGAGGAGATGCATTTCGATGAACTGATGCGGGCGCGTTACAGCGCGCGCGCGTTTCAGGAGCGGGAGGTGCCGGAGGGGACGCTGCGGGCGATCCTCGAAGCGGCGCGTCACACCCCATCCTGGTGCAACACCCAGCCGTGGGAGCCAGTGGTCACCACCAACCGCGCCGCTACCGACCGGTTTCGCGAAGCGCTGTGGGCGCACGTGCAGGCCGGGCGGGCGCCACGGCCGGATCACCCTTTTCCCGTGCGTTACGAGGAGCCGCACGCCACCCGGCGCAAGCGTTGCGGCGCTGCGCTGTACACGGCGCTCGGCATCACGCGCGAGAACAAGCGCGGCGCCTTCGAGCAGACGCTCAAGAATTTCCGCCTGTTCGAAGCGCCCCATGTCTTGCTGATGTTCTGTCACGAGAGCCTCGGGTTTTACGGCGGGGTGGATTGCGGTCTGTATCTGCAGTCCTTCCTGCTGGCCGCCGAGGCGCATGGCGTTCAGACCTGCGCGCAGGCGGCGCTCGCCACCTATCCCGATTTCGTGCGGGAGTATTTCGGTGTGCCGGCTGACCGCAAGCTGCTGTTTGGCTGCTCGTTCGGTTATGCCGATCCGGATCATCCCGCCAATGCATTCCGCACCGAGCGCGACGGCCTCGAGGCTCAGGTGCGGTTCATCGATCGGTGAACCGCATCTGTCTGCGGTTCTGCATCGTTGATCACGGTGTTTCATCGTGGCCCGGTGCCATAGCGACGAACTTTTGGGCTATGGTTGCGCCCTGACTTTCTCCACGAGGCCAAACCGCATGTCTGCATTTGATCTTCTCAAGCGCGTGTCGGCGCGTTGCGTTGCCATGTTGCTGCTACTGGGAGTCTGCATTCCCCAGACCCAGGCGGCCACCGCTGCCGAGATCGATCGCGAAGTCGACCGTGCGCTCGTCGATTTCCGCAAGCTCCCCGGCGCCGATGAATTTCTGAGTATCGCCAAGGGCGTTTTGGTGTTCCCCAAGGTCTACAAGGCCGGCATCGGTGTGGGCGGGGAATACGGCGAAGGTGCGCTGCGCGTGGGCGGCCGGACCGTGGACTACTACAGTACGGTAGCCGCTTCCATCGGCTTCCAGCTCGGCGCTCAGGCCAAATCCATCGTCATCATTTTCACCGACCAAGGGGCGTTGGAGCGATTTCGGGCCAGTGATGGCTGGAAGGTCGGGGTCGATGGCTCGGTCGCGCTGGTGGATCTCGGGATCGGCAAGAGCCTGGATACCGAAAACATTCAGGCTCCGGTCGTCGGTTTCATCTTTGGCCAGAAGGGATTGATGTACAACCTCACGCTGGAAGGTTCGAAGTTCAGCAAGCTGGACAAGCGCTGAACCCGTTCCGCGGCCTCCCGGGATGGCCCAAGCGCATCCCGGGGGCGGCTCAGTCGAGCTTGACCTGATCAAGGCCCTCGGGCGGCGGCGGATAGCGCATGCGCAGGCCTTTGAGCGTGTCGACCAGGATGGCGCTGACGATGAGATCGCGCACCCATTTGTGGTTCGCCGGGATGACGTACCAGGGCGCATGGGGCAGGCTGGTGGCAGTGAGCACGTCTTCATACGCCGCGATGTACTCATCCCAGTACTCCCGTTCGCGGATGTCCGAATAATCGAATTTCCAGTGCTTGGTGGGATCGTCCAGCCGATCCTGCAGGCGCCGGCGTTGCTCATCCCGGCTGATGTGCAGGTAGCACTTCATGATCGTGGTGCCTTCATCGCTCAGCATGCGCTCGAAGTCGGCGATATGGCCCAGGCGGCGCTGCTGTTCACGTCTGCTCTGCTGGCCGCGGGCGCGGGGCACGAGGACGTCCTCGTAATGGCTGCGGTTGAAGATCACGATCTCCCCATCCGCCGGCACGTTGCGGTGCACGCGCCAGAGGTAGTCGCGCGCCTGTTCATCGCTGCTCGGCGCACGGAAGTTGGCCACGCGCACACCCAAGGGGTCCACGGTGTGGAACACGCGGCGGATGGTGCTGTCCTTGCCGGAGGTATCCATGCCTTGGAGGATCAGCAGCACACGATGCTTTTTTTGGGCGTACAGCAGGTCCTGCAGTTCGTCGAGCCGGCTGGAAAGCTGTTCGCGCCAGTGCACGCCCCGGGCCTTGTCGCCGTCCGTGACGGAGTCGTCGTCCGGGTCCCAGTGCTTGAGTCGTGCGCGGCTGCCCGGCTGGACACGGTAGCGATCGCAGATGTCGGATAGCTTGCTCATGGATGGCGCTCCGCCGCAAATTTGCTTGAATGAGGAAGCGGCCCGGCGTGCCGCGACATCGAATCAGGGAGGATAGGCGAATCATGGCGCGCGTGCACTTGTGGGAGTGGGAGGATCTGCCCTGGGTTCCGGATTTCATCCGGCGCTTCATCACCGACCATCTGCGCTTTCTAGCGCAGGTGATGGGACTGTTCCAGCCACTGATGCCGCAGCTGGTGGCGGCGCTGCGGGAGAGCGGGGCGAGCCGCATCGTGGATCTGTGTTCCGGGGCGGGCGGCCCGGTGCCGGGTCTGTTGCCGCATCTGGATGCCGCCGGCGCGCGCGAGGTGCCCGTCATCCTGACCGATCTTTATCCCAACCGGGCGGCCTTTGCCGAGATCGAAGCAGCCACGGGCGGGCGCGTCCGTGGCTGGGCCGAGCCGGTCAGCGCCTTCGACCTGCCGCCTGAACTCACCGGATTTCGCACCGTGTTCACCGGCTTTCATCATTTCCGGCCCGAGCAGGCCAGACGCATTCTGGCCGATGCCGTGGCCAAGCGCGCCGGCATCGCTGTGTTCGAGGCCCAGGAACGCGCGGTGCATACCGTGATCCTGATTCCCATCGTCGTGTTCCTGGCCGGTGTGCTGTTCACGCCATTTGCCGGCCGCGTGACCTGGCAGCGGCTCATCTTCACCTATCTGATCCCGATCTGCCCGCTGGCGTTTGCCTGGGACGGCTTCGCGTCCTGTCTGCGCACCTACTCGCCGGTCGAGTTGCGCGCGCTGACGCGGGATCTGGAATCGCCGGACTATCGCTTCGAGATCGGCAAGCGCTGGCTGTTCGGCCGCTTCGGCTTTCCCTATCGGGCCACCTATCTGATCGGCCTGCCCCGGCCCGGCGCGGCCTGAGCGGCGCGCCGTCCGGGCGCGGTTGCATTCGGCCGGGTCCGTCCCAATACTGCCTGCCGATCATGCAGGGCAGGAACGGACGGGATTGAAGACGCTTTTCTTCGCAACGGTGGCGGCCGGCCTCGAGCCTTTGCTGGCCGATGAACTCGAAACCCTGGGTGCCGAGGAGATCCGCGCCCAGAATGCCGGCGTGGCTTTCACAGGCGATCTGGCCTGCGGCTACCGGGTCTGTCTGTGGTCGCGGCTGGCCAGCCGGGTGTTGCTGCGCCTGGCGCGCTTTCATGCGCCCGATGCCGACGCGCTCCGGGCAGGTATCGAGCGGATCGCCTGGGAAGATCACCTCGCCCCGAACGGCACGTTCCTGGTGGCGTTCACGGGAACTTCGAGCGCCATCCGCAACACCCATTTCGGCGCCCTCACGGTCAAGGACGGTCTGGTGGATCGCTTTCGCGCCCGTACCGGTGGCCGGCCGAGTGTGCGCGCCGAGCGGCCCGACGTGCGCCTCGCCGTGCACCTGTTCCGGGAGCAGGCGACCGTGTACCTCGATCTGGCGGGCGAAAGCCTGCACCGGCGCGCCTACCGCCTGGAGCAGGGCGCGGCACCGCTGAAAGAGTCGCTCGCCGCCGCCGTGCTGCTGCAGGCCAGCTGGCCGGCGCTCGCCACAGCAGGGGGCGGCTTGTTCGATCCCTTATGTGGGGCCGGGACGCTGCTCATCGAGGGGGCCTGGATGGCGGGCGATGTCGCACCTGGCCTGTTGCGTCCCTACTTCGGCTTTTCGGGCTGGCTGGGCCATGTGCCGGCGCTCTGGGCGCGACTGCGCGAGGAAGCCGAGGCGCGCCGCGCCGCCGGACGGGGCCGTCTGCCGCCGTTGGCCGGATGCGACGCCGATGACCGCGTGCTGCGGCTGGCGGCCGCCAACGCGGTGCGCGCGGGGCTTGCCGGCCACATAGTCTTTTCGCAGAGCGATCTGAGCCGGGCCGCGCCACCTCCCGCCTGTCCGCCGGGGCTCGTGGCGAGCAACCCCCCTTATGGCGGACGGCTGGAAAGCCCGGGTACGGCGCGCACCCTGCATGCCGCGCTGGGCGCGCGGCTCAAGGCGGCGTGTGGCGGCTGGCGCGCCGCGGTGATCAGCGCCTTGCCCGAGGCGGGGCAGCTGTTGGGTTGCCCGCAGCCGGCCGGGCTCGAGGTGTCCAACGGCGGCATTCCCTGCGGCGTCTGGGTGTGGGATGTCGCCGCGTCTGTTCCATGCGAGGAAACAGCGGTCGGTGAGGCGACCGCACCGGACGGCGAGGTACAGGCGCTCGCCAATCGGCTGCGCAAGAACGTGCGCCATCTGGGACGCTGGGCGCGCCGTGAGGGCATCGAGGCCTACCGCATCTATGACGCCGACCTGCCCGAGTACGCCTTTGCCATCGACCGCTACGGCGACTGGCTGCATGTGCAGGAGTATGCGCCGCCGGCGAGCGTGGACCCGGCGGTGGCGGCGAGACGCCGCGCCGCGGTGCTGAGCGGACTGCCCGAGTGGCTGGATGTGCCGCTGGGGCAGGTCGTGTTCAAGACCCGCGAGCGCCAGCGCGGGCGGGCGCAGTATGTGCGCCAGGATGCGAAGGGCGGCGGGATGATCGTCCGGGAAGGCGGCCTCAGGTTCCGGGTCAACCTGACCGACTATCTCGACACGGGCCTTTTTCTCGATCATCGGATCGTGCGCGCACGCTTGCGCGAGGCGGCGGCCGGCAAGCGCTTCCTCAATCTCTTCTGCTACACCGGCAGCGCGACGGTCTACGCGGCGGCGGGTGGCGCGATCTCCACCACCTCGGTCGATCTGTCGGCGACCTATCTCGACTGGGCGCGGGAGAACCTGCGTCTGAGCGGCCTCGACGGCCCGCAGCACCGGCTGATCCAGGCCGACGGACGCACCTGGATCGAGGAAGACAGAGGCGTCTACGATCTCATCTTTCTGGACCCCCCGACCTTCTCCAATTCCAAGCGCATGAGCGGAACCTGGGACGTGCAGCGCGACCACGCGGCCCTCATTACGGCGGTCATGGCGCGTCTGGCGCCGGGGGGGCAGCTCGTTTTCTCGACCAACCACCGCCGCTTCCGGCTCGACCCGGAAGTTGCCGAGCGCTGGCGGGTGGAGGATCTGAGCCGCGCCACGCTGCCGCCCGACTTTGCGCGCAACCCAGCGATTCGTCGCATCTGGCGCATCACGGAGCGGTGACCGACGGGGTTTCCCAAGCGACGCGCGAGGTCAGTTTGTGTCCGCGAGCGGATAGGTGGTGGCGAGCGGCGGTGATGGTGATCAAGGGGGAGCGCGCCGCGCCGGGTACGTCAAGCACAGGAGAATCAATTCAAGCAACTGAAATGTAAAGAATTACGGGTCCTGAGTCACGATCCGCATGATTCTGGCACGGGGCATGCAAAAGGTATGGCGACGGTGAGAGACAGCCGGCCTCCCACGAAAACAACATCCATAACGGGACCGGCAAAAGCCATAGACATTCACCGCCGGGCATGGCCAAGCAGAAGCCGGATCAACCGGACCGTGTGCAGAAAAACAAGAAGAAGTCGTGAAGGCCCTCATTCGAGGGCCTTTTCTTTTACCCGCAGGCATGGCTGCGCTCGGGAACTCAGCCGGCTGCCAATTTCGGCAGTTCAGCCGGCTGGGGGCGATCATCGTGACCGGGTGGGATCGTCCCTGCCCGCGTCAGAACCCGGCCCAACCGCTGGCGCCCGTAGACCGGGGTGTAACGCCTGCCGTCCCAGGCCACCTGCCCGGCAATGATCACTTGTGTCACGACACCATCCGAGCGGTTGACCATCTGCGCGTTCTCGAAGATGTCGCGATGCTGCATCACCGTCGCCGCCTCGGCATCGTAGGCCTTGAGCGCCGCCGGATCGATTAGGATCACGTCGGCCTGTGCCCCCAGATCGAGCGTGCCGACATCGAGATTGAACAGCGCCGCGGGCTCGCGGGTCAGTCGCCGCACTTGGCGGGCGACCGTCTCGAGACCGTCTTCCTGGGCCAACTGCAAGGTGCGCAGATTGCCGTCGAAGAACGCCATGTTGGTGAGGTGGGCGCCGGAATCGTTGAAGCCAGGCAGGGTGTTCTCGTCCAGCAGCAACTGCTTGAGCACCTCGCGGCGGGTGTTGGCCGTGGTCATCGCCCAACGGAACTGGCGGTCGTAGCGGCGCAACAGGTGCATCATGAACTCGGCATCGTCGACGATGGGATTGGGGAACTGCGAAAACGCCGCGCCTTCGGCTTCGCTCAGGTGTCCCGTGCGCCCTTCGGTCTCCTGATAGCGGAGCAGCCGGCCGTAGATCGCCTGCATGTTCTGCCCGCTCCACTCCGGCATGTCCGGGACGGACACCAGCTCCATATCAACCAGATCGCGGCTGAAGGTCGTCGGCTCGAAGCCCAGCCGCCGTGCCACCCGGGCGAGGTTGAATCCCTGCTTGCCGGACATCCACGCCTCGCGGAAGCGCGCCTGATAGGCGGGATCGTTGAGCAGGCGCTGGCGACCTTCGCGGTCGTCTAGTTCCAGGGAGATCAATTCGCGAAACGCCGGACGTTCTTCCATGAGCGGCGAGGTGACCCCGTCGGCGTAGACCTTGAACGGTGCCGAGAGCGCCTGGAAGGCGAAACGGCCCTTGAGCAAGCGGGAGTTGATCAGGCGATTGACGCGCAGCAGTCCCTTCCACGCCATGGGTTGCGATTTCAGATCCATGGCTGCGGTGGCGGTCATGCGCAGCGGCTTGCCGTAGATGCGCGCGCTGCCCATCAGCATCAACGACAGGGTAGCAAGCTTGGCGTCGGGGTTGGGGGTGAACTGGACGATGCCGTCGTGCGAGCGCACCACCTCGCACAGGGCGCGGATTTCCTTGCGGGTCGCGTGCTGGGCCGGGATGCGTTCACCGCGGTAGGGATCGTTGGCCAGATAGTGCAGCGGCAGGCCATCGGTCGACAGGCCGACGTAGCCGGCCTGCATGCATTCGTCCAGCACGCGACACATTTCGACGATCTGTTCATCGGTCGGCTTGTCGCTCAGGGCGCCCGGCATGCCCATCACGGCCACACGCAGCATGGTGTGCGGCACCATGGGACAGACGTTGGGTCCCAGGGTCAGGTCCTTGAAATGTTTCAGATAGTCGATGGGGTTGTCCCAGGTGATGTGACCGTCCAGCGCTTTCACCAGTACCGACTTGGGGATGTTTTCCACCCGCGCGAAGCAATCGACGCTTGGGTTGTCGGCCAAGGGATCACCCCAGCCATAGGATTGCAGCCCGAAGGCCAGTCCCAGGCTGCAGTTGCTCATCACGACCGTCGTCGTGCCATGGCGGACCGATTCGGGCAATCCGGGGTCCACTTCCACTTCCAGATCGAAATGGGTGTGGATGTCGAGCAGCCCCGGCATCAGCCATTGGCCGGTGCCGTCGATCACGGTGCGCGCCCAGTTCGGCTTGAGATCGATGCCCTTGGCAACGATGCGGCCTTGGTGGATGGCAACGTCGTAGCTTTCAGGCGCCGCGCCGCTGCCGTCAAAAACGAGGGCGTTTTTGATCAGAAGGTCCCAGTTCGTCATGTGCAATCTCCTCCTCGTGACCGCATCCTGCGGCTTATCGATGCGCCAGTACCGCCGTTGCCGGGGACCGGATCGTATGCATTCCTGCCCCATCATAAGCCCGATCGCAAAAAAAAGAAAAATGCAAGCGCCACCGTATGACCTATGCTTTTTTCGTCCGTTCAGAGGCTTAGCGGTCGTGGCCACGGCCAGCCTGAGGGACATCACCCAAGAACGATCAAGGAGGAGATGAAAATGACGACATGGATGACGGTTCGGCGATCCGTATGGCGGACGCTGGTGACTTTCGCGACGTTGGTTGTCCCGGCCGAGGCGGCTGAACCGATCGCTTACGGCAAGGTGGACGCGGCGACATTCGAGCAGGCGGTGACGGCCTACCGGAACGATCCGACCTATCTCGTCAACAACATGCCCTTGCTGCGCGCGCTCACGCCGGAACAACTGGCCCAAGCCATCGAGCGGCTCGATCTGACCCATTACAGCTATCTGTATCCGGTGGTGATCAAAGGCTCCGCGGTGACCGGACTGGTCGGGCAGAGTGTGGAGCGGGTCTCGGTCATGGTGGTGCGGGGGAATCGCATGCAGCCGGTTCCGTTCCAGATCGACGAGATGGACGAGAAGGGCTGGGTCTATCTGCCCGAGGTGTCGCCCAACAAGGTGCAGGGGCGTTACGGCGTCATCGATCCGGTCGACGAAATCGTGTTCATGTACCGGGACACCGGCTATGAACCCTACGATGCCGCGCGGCACGGCGCGGTCGAAGGGCGCATCCTGAAGGAGCTGGCGTTCGAACACGACGGCAAGCAGCGCTATGCCTATCTGGTGGAAGGCGATGCACGGCGCAATACAGCCGACTATGTGTCCTTCGATGCCAAGACCGGTGTTTCCCGCAACACCTATTACTGGTTCCACACCGACCCGACCAATTTCCTCGACTTCCAGGACTTTCGGGCCAACGTGGGGCCGCGCCAGGACAAGCGCGTGCTGGACGCCATCTACGGCGAACTCGAGACCGGCGTGTTCACCGCCTGGCCCAAGCTGCGCTTCAACACCATGGACAACATCCGCCCGGAGCTGATCTTTGCGAAGGACGGCGCTGTGCGGGCCACCGGGCTGCTCAAGCTGCGCATCATCGTGGCCGGGATTCCCGTCTTCAACATCCTCTCGCAGGTCACGATCTACGACCAGGGCATCACGCTGCCCGTTTCGATCCAGATCCCGGGCGGCGAGGTTCTGACCCGCGTGCTCAATCAGCCGCGCTTCATTCTGGCGCTCGATTTCAACGACATCCAGGGCGGGCGGGTCAATGCCGCGGGCAGTCGCGATCCGGACAGCTACGCGATCGTGGACGGTAAGCTCAGCGAACTGGAGCGCACCGCCGCCATCTCGCACGAGAAGAACTGGCTGTGGATGGACAGCCGGCTGGGTTGGGATGTGTTCGCGCGTTTCGACATTCCGCCGGGCTGGCCGGAGGAACTGCGACTGCTCTATGAGGACGACCCCAAGGCCACGACGCCGTGGGAAAACTTTCCAGGCGCCAGTCCGCGTATCGGCGTGGACGCTCGCGGGTTTCCGGTCGGCAAGCTGGACATTTCACTAACCGCAATCCTATGGTTCCCCGATACGGTCGGCCCCGGAGGGCCGCGACGCTTCGCTGAGGAGATGCGCAGTCCCCCGACTTGGACCGCCCGGGAAGCTGAACAAGGCATCGCCAGCGCAATGTAAGCCCGCAGGTCTTGGCTCGAAACGGCTTCGACGCCGGCCAGGCGCACTGCCTCGCTGGCGTCGAAGCCCCCGGTGTTTCTGATGCTTGTGGGTTTGAGAAACCTCTGATATACAATCGCGGTTCATTTTTGCTCAGGCCCCCTCGGGTCCGGTGATTAGCGAGGAGTACCGCGATGGCGGCCACCGATCAGACGAGTCAGCCCCCCATCCATCCCCCTGTGAAAGGCTTCGAGCCCTACCCGATCCGGGACGGCGAGGAGTACATGAACGCTGCCCAGCAGGCGCATTTCCGGGCGATTCTGCAGGCATGGAAACGGGAGCTGATGGAGGAGGTCGACCGTACCCTGCACCACATGCAGGACGAGGCGGCCAACTTTCCCGACCCCAACGACCGGGCCAGTCAGGAGTCCGACTTCAGTCTCGAACTGCGCACCCGGGACCGCGAGCGCAAGCTGCTCAAGAAGATCGACGAAGCCCTGAGCGCGCTCGACGCCGGGGACTACGGCTATTGTGAAAGCTGCGGTGTCGAAATCGGTATCCGCCGCCTCGAGGCGCGACCGACGGCCACCCAATGTGTGGATTGCAAGACGCTCGACGAGATTCGCGAGCGCCAGATGGGGGGGTGATCCCCGCCCCCGACCGCTCCGAGTCTGCCACGGCCGCCCCCAGCGGCCGTTTCGCCCCATCCCCGACCGGCCCCCTGCATTTCGGTTCTCTGATCGCCGCCTTGGCGAGCTTCCTCGACGCGCGCGCTCAGAATGGGCGTTGGCTGGTCCGCATCGAGGATCTGGACCGGCCGCGCGCCATTCCGGGCATGGCCGATGCGCATCTACGCACCCTCGAACGCTTCGGGCTGCACTGGGACGGCGCGGTGCGTTACCAGAGTCGGGACACTGGGCGCTACCTGGATGCATTGGCACGGCTCGAGGCAGCCGGCTGGCTGTATGCCTGTACCTGCACCCGCGCGGCTGTCGCGCAGGCCGGGCTCGCCGGGCCAGAGGGGTACCGCTACCCAGGCACCTGTCGCACGCGCGCCGGCCCGGCACCGGATCATGCCGCTTGGCGGGTTCGGGTGGACGACACGCCCATCGGTTGGCATGACGTCGTGCAAGGCCCGCAGCGCCACGCGCTCGATGCGCTGTGCGGGGACTTCGTGCTGCGCCGCGCCGACGGGATCATCGCCTACCAGCTCGCCGTGGTGGTCGACGACGCGGCGCAGGGGATCAGCCGCGTGGTGCGCGGTGCGGATCTGCTCACTTCCACCCCGCGCCAGATCCACCTGCAGCGATTGCTGGACCTGCCCACGCCGAGCTACCTCCACGTGCCGCTGGCGCTCGACCGCCATGGCGAAAAGCTATCCAAGCGGCTGGGCGCCGCGGCAGTGGCGGAGGGGCCACCGGCAGTGCTGTTGTCCATGGCGCTGGAGTTCCTCGGGCAGAGCCTGCCGCCACAGGCCGATCGGCTCGAGCCTGACGCATTGCTCGGCTGGGCCATCCGGCACTGGGACGCGTGTCGGATTCCGTGCGGACCTGGCCGGGTGGCGCCACCGCTCCCGGGGTGATGCCGACGCGCCTCGCAGTGTCCGTTCAGATCCCGGCGCGGGGCATGAAACGCAGCGGTTGCTCGCCGGAGATGCCTGAGGTGGCGGCCGGTGCCTCCCGCGCGCGGCTGGTGTCCGCCAGCCAGTTGACGGGCGCGGCCCTGTCTGCGCCGAGACCGGCAAAGTCGAACAGCGTGGGATCGGCCAGATGTGCCGGACTCACGTTGCACAGCGCCGCGAAGATCGAATCGGTGCGACCGGGGTACTGACGTTCCCAATCCTGGATCATCTGCTTGATCGCCTTGCGCTGCAGGTTTTCCTGCGAGCCGCACAGGTTGCAGGGGATGATGGGAAACGCCCGCGCCCGGGCATAGCGGGCGATGTCGGCCTCGGCGCAGTAGGCGAGTGGTCGGATCACGATGTGGCGACCATCGTCGGACAGGAGCTTGGGCGGCATGGCCTGCAACTTGCCGCCGAAGAAGAGGTTCAGAAACAGGGTTTCGATGAGATCGTCGCGGTGATGACCCAGCGCGATCCGGGTGACACCGTGCTCGGCGGCGAAACGGTAGAGGATGCCCCGGCGCAGGCGCGAGCACAGCCCGCAGGTGGTCTTGCCCTCGGGAACCACCGACTTGACGATGCTGTAGGTGTCCTGCTCGATGATGTGGAAGGGCACGCCGAGCGCAGTGAGATAATCCGGCAGCACGGTTTCGGGGAAGCCGGGCTGCTTCTGGTCGAGATTGACGGCAAGGATCTCGAAGTCGACCGGCGCGCTGCGCTGCAGGCCGAGCAGGATGTCCAGCAAGGTATAGGAATCCTTGCCGCCGGACAGGCACACCATGACCTTGTCGCCGGGGCCGATCATCCCGTAATCCTGGATTGCCTGGCCGACCTGGTGGCGCAAGCGTTTTTGCAGGCGCTTGAAGTTGTTGGAGGCATCGGCGGAGGGGACGGACATGGATCAAGACTCGGCGGGCGATCATCGGGAACGTCATTGTATACCGACCGTCCAATCCGTCTGAGCCGTTGCTTCGGCCAAAGAGAGTGTCGATGAACGCCCAGCTCGATGTGTTTCCGGCCACCTTCCATCCAGCCGTCCGGTACTGGTTTGCGCAGGCCATCGGCGTGCCGACGGCGGTGCAAGCCGAGGCTTGGCCGCGCATCGCGGCCGGCTGCGACACCCTCATCAGCGCGCCGACGGGTTCTGGCAAGACGCTGGCCGCCTTTTTGGCGGCGATCGACGCGCTGGTGCGCGAGGCCCAGACGGGCGGATTGGCCGATGAGACGCGCGTGCTCTATGTCTCGCCGCTGCGGGCGCTCTCCAACGACGTCGAAAAGAACCTGCAGCATCCATTGGACGGGATCGGCGAGCTGCTGCGGGCCGAGGGCGCAAGCGCAGCGGGCATCCGCACCTGGGTGCGCACCGGCGATACGCCGGCCGGCGAGCGCCAGCGCATGGGGCGCACGCCGCCGCACATCGTCGTTACCACGCCCGAATCGCTTTATCTCCTGCTCACCAGCGCCTCGGGCCGGCGCATGCTCGCCACCGTGCGCACCGTCATCGTCGATGAGATCCACGCGCTCGCCGGCACCAAGCGCGGCGCGCATCTCGCGCTGTCGCTGGCCCGGCTCGACGCCCTGACCGCCCGACGCGCGCAGCGCATCGGCCTTTCCGCCACGGCGCAGCCGCTCACCGCCGTCGCCGCGCTGCTCACCGGCCGGCCCACCGGGTGCGCAATCGTCGATGCCGGTCATCGGCGGCAGTGGGATCTGGCCCTGGAATTGCCCGACGCGCCCCTGGAGGCGGTCATGTCGAACGAGGTCTGGGGCGAGCTGTACGACCGGCTCGCGCAGCGCGCGCTTGCCCATCGCACCACCCTCGTCTTCGTCAACACGCGCCGGCAATGCGAGCGGCTGGCGCGCCAACTCGCCGAGCGGCTGGGCCGCGACCAGGTGGCGGCCCATCACGGCAGCCTGGCGCGCGAGCATCGGCTGGACGCCGAGGCGCGCCTGAAGGCAGGGACGCTGCGGGTGCTGGTGGCGACCGCATCGCTTGAGCTCGGCATCGACATCGGCGAGGTCGATCTGGTCTGCCAGATGGGTTCACCGCGCAGCATCAATGCCTTCCTGCAACGGGTCGGGCGTTCCGGCCACGGCGTGGGGCGCACGCCCAAGGGTCGGCTGTTCCCGCTCAGCCGGGATGATCTGCTCGAATGCGCGGCCCTGCTGCACGCCGTCCGCGCGGGCGCGCTCGACCGGCTGGTGATCCCGCCCGGGGCGCTGGACGTGCTGGCCCAGCAGATGGTGGCCGAGGTGGCCGGGCGCGGCGAAATCACCGAGGCCGCGCTGTGGACGCAGGTCACCGCCGCCTGGCCCTACCGGGCGCTCGAGCGGGCGGTGTTCGATCAGCTCGTCGCGTTTCTGGCCGAGGGCGTGGACACCCGGCGCGGGCGGCGCGGCGCGCATCTGTTTCACGACCCTGCCGCCGGCATCCTGCGGCCCCGCCGCGGCGCGCGCCTGAGCGCCCTGCTCAACGGCGGCGCCATTCCCGATCAGTTCGACTACGACGTCATTCTGCAGCCCGAAGGCGTGCGCGTCGGCACGGTGAACGAGGACTTCGCCTTCGAGAGCCTGGCCGGCGACATCTTCCAGCTCGGCAATCGCGCCTACCGCATCCTGCGCGTGGAAACCGATCGGGTGCAGGTCAGTGACGCCGGCGAGGCGCCGCCGGGCATTCCGTTCTGGCTGGGCGAGGCGCCGGGGCGCAGCGACGCCTTGTCCGAGGCGGTGTCGGATCTCAATGCCGCCGTGGCGGTGGCGCTGGATGCCGGCGGTATCGATGCGGCGCGCACGCACCTGGCGCAGGACTATCAGCTTGCCCTGCCGGCGGCCGATCAGCTCGCGCAGTATCTCGGCGCGGCGCATGCCGCGCTGGGCGCGCTGCCCACGCGCGATCATCTGATCCTCGAGCGCTTTCTCGACGAGGTCGGCGATCCGCATCTGGTCATCCACAGCCCGTTCGGGGCGCGCGTCAACCGCGCCTTCGGGCTCGCACTGCGCAAGCGTTTCTGTCGGCAGTTCAACTTCGAGCTGCAGGCCGCGGCGCTGGAAGACAGCTTGCTGCTCTCGCTCGGCCCGACCCATCGCTTCGAGCTGCTGGACGTGGCGCGCTATCTGCACAGCCGCACGGTGCGCGGCGTGCTCATCCAGGCGCTGCTGGACGCGCCCTTTTTCCCGGCGCGCTGGCGCTGGGTGGCGACCACGGCGCTCGCCGTCCCGCGCCGCCAGGGTGGCCGGCGCCGGCCGCCGCAGTTTCAGCGCCAGGATGCCGAGGACCTCATCGCGCTGATCTTTCCCGATCAGCTGGCGTGTCTCGAGAACATCCGGGGCGAGCGCGCGATCCCGGACCATCCGCTGGTGCAGCAGGCCTTGCGCGATGGTCTGGACGAGGTCATGGACGTCACGGGGCTGGAGCGCCTGCTGGAGGGCCTCGAGTCCGGCGCCGTGCGGGTCAGCGGGCGCGACCTGACTGCCCCTTCCCCGCTGGCGGAGGCGGTGATCAACGCCAAGCCCTATGCCTTTCTGGACGACGGCGCGGCCGAGGAGAGGCGCACGCGCGCCATCAGCACGCGCAGCGCGGCCTGGGCCGAGGCTGCTGTACCGATGGTGTTTGACGCCGCTGTCGTTGCCGCAATCGAGGCGCAGCTCCGGCCGGCGCCGCGTGATGCCGAGGAACTGCTCGATGCGCTGGAGGTCTGCGGCTTTCTCACCGCCCAGGAGGGCGCTGCCTGTCATGCTGATGCTGCGACCTGGTTCGCGGCCCTGTGCGCGGCGGGGCGGGCCCAGGCGCTCAGCTTAGGCCCCGATGCCCGGTTGTGGGTAGCGCGCGAACGGCACCCCGACGTGCATTCCGCCCGTGAGGCGTCCGAAGGATCATCTGAAGGCGCCGAGGCCTTGCAGCGCGTCCTGCGCGACCGCCTGGCGAGTCGCACGCCCTTGACCGCCGCCGAGCTTGCCGCGCCGCTGGCGATCGCGCCTGCAATCGCGGAGGCGGCGCTCGCGGCCTTGGCGGCACAGGGCGAGGTCATGGCCGGAAGTTTTACCGCACCGGGAGTGGCGCAGTGGTGCGAGCGGCGCGTCCTCGCGCGCCTGCAACGCGCCAGCCTGCAACGGCGGCGCGCGCAGCAGGATGCGGTTAGCGCGGCTGATTTTCAGCGGTTTCTGTTGCACTGGCACGGGTTGGACGCACCGCCGCAGGGGCCGGACGCCTTGTGCGCGGCGCTGGACCGGCTGGCCGGCTGGTCGGCGCCGGCGCCGGCCTGGGAAGGCGAGCTTCTGCCGGCCCGGATCAGGGGCTTTGCGCCCGCGGATCTCGATGCCCTGTTGTCTCAGGGCCGCTACCTCTGGTTGCGCCTCGCCCTGCCGGATGGCGGCGAGGTCGGCGATCGGCCCCGGTTTCGCGGCGGCAGCCTGCGCCAGATTCCGGTGAGCCTCATTCCGCGCGGGCAATGGCGCGCCTGGCGGGCAGTGGCGCCCTTGCCCGATCCGGGCGCGCTGCCGCTGTCCGGCGCTGCGCAGAGTCTCTTGACGGCGCTGGAGGCGGGCGGCGCGCTGTTTCATGAGGAACTCATCGCCGAAAGCGGCCTGCTGCCCAGCCACGTCGACACCGCGCTGACCGAGCTCGTCGGGTGGGGGTTGGTGACGGCCGACGGCTTTGCCGCGTTCCGGCGGCCGCGGCGGAGCGCGCGCCGAGGCGGCTTCGGTGGCATGCGGCGCGATACCCGTGCGAGCGCGTTGGCGCAGGCCGGACGCTGGTCCCGGCTGCGCCCGCTCGCGGCGAGCGCGGATACCCGGACGCGCTTTCCGACCCATGCGCTCGAAACCCTGGAGACGGTTGCACGGACCTTGCTGCGCCGCTATGGCATCGTGTTCAAGACGCTGCTGGCACGTGAAGCGTCGCTGCCGCCCTGGCGTGAGCTGCTGTATGTGTTCTGGCGTCTGGAGGCACAGGGCGAGGTGCTGGGCGGACGTTTCGTCGCGGGCTTCTCCGGCGAGCAGTTCGCGCTGCCCGAAGCCGTGGGGCTGCTGCGAACGCTGGCGCACCAAGAGGCGAGCGGAGGGGAGCTCATGTTATCGGCGTCGGATCCTCTGAACCTCGTCGGCATCCTCACGCCGGGCGGGCGTGTTCCCGCTCTTACGGGGCGGTACGTGCATTACCGTGATGGCCGGCCCGAGCAACCGGGCGAAGCCGCCGGTACGGCGGTGTGATGGCCGGGATCGGCGTGCCGGTCCCGGCGAGTGTGTGATTGGGCGTCGCCCCTTCGCTCAGGGCATGATTTCCTCACGCACGGCGCGCGCCATGCGAACCGTGAAATATTGCGACAGGTCGAGATCGGCCTCGAGCAGCACCTCGGCCACGTCTTCTTGGGCGAGCAGATCCTCCAGCCCGCCCATGTTCTTGACCGCCTTGAAGTCCACATCCACCCAAGTGCTTTCCTCGCCCGGCAGGTGGCTGTCGGCAAAGGAAACGGTCGTTTCCTGAACCGGTTTTCCGTCCACCAGCGGCGCGGCGAAATCCGTCGCCCGGACCGTCAGGCGAAGGTTGGTGAAGATGACCCGCGGCAGATGCGGACCCGTGGCCGCCGTCGCGTCGTTCCAGAGCTGGAAGCGGATGCTGAAGGTCTCCCCCACATTGATCTCTTTGCCTTCCTGCCGCGTCAGATAATTCGTCAGTCGCAACTGGTTACGGATGCCTTGATAGAATTTTTCGAGATCCATCGTTTTTCTCCTGTGGTTTGATCGGCAATCAGGGGGGCGACATCTCCGGAGGCGCCGACGAAGCGGCCCCGGTCTCAGACATGCCGATTTGGGAAAGAGTTTCCGGCCTGTATGCCACCGATGGTTACATCGAAGCCCGCGGCCCGGCATGACCCAGGTCAAGCAGCCGCCCTCAAGCGCTGCAGAGGCGCCTCGGTTCGGTGCGTTCCCTGCCCGGCACGCAACGAAAAACGCCGGGGAAGGCCCCGGCGTTGATGTCTCAAGCGGTCATTGGCGCTGGGCGTCAGAGCAGGGCGGCCACGCCCTCGCGCTCTTCGTTCAGCTCGCGATAGGTCGCGTCCATGCGCTCGCGGCTGAAGGCGTTGATCTCCAGCCCCTGCACGATCTCGTACTGGCCGTTCTTGCAGACCACGGGATAGGAATACACCACGCCCTCGGGGATGCCGTAGCTGCCGTCGGAGGGGATGGCCATGCTGACCCAGTCGCCTTCTGCGGTGCCCAGGGCCCAGGTGCGCATGTGGTCGATCGCCGCGGACGCGGCGGAGGCGGCGGAGGAGGAGCCGCGCGCCTTGATGATGGCGGCGCCGCGCTGTTGCACGACGGGAATGAATTCATCGGCATACCAGCCGAAGTCCACCTGTTCCAGCGCGGCCTTGCCGCCGACGGTGGCGTGGTGCAGGTCCGGATACTGCGTGGAGGAGTGGTTGCCCCAGATGGTGACCCGACGCACGTCGTTCACGTGCCGGCCCAACTTGGCGGCGATCTGATAGAGGGCGCGGTTGTGGTCCAGCCGGGTCATGGCCGTGAACTGCCGCCGATCGAGGCTCTTGGCGTTGCTGGCGGCAATCAGGGCGTTGGTGTTGGCCGGATTGCCGACCACCAGCACGCGGATGTCGCGGCTCGCATGCTGGCCCATCGCCTTGCCCTGGACCGAGAAGATCTGCGCATTGGCTTCCAGCAGATCCTTGCGCTCCATGCCTGGTCCGCGCGGGCGGGCGCCGACCAGCAGGGCGTAATCGGCGTCCTTGAAAGCTTCTTCAGGTCGATCAGTGGCGACGACCTCGGTCAGCAGCGGAAACGCACAATCGTTGAGTTCCATCACCACGCCGTTCAGGGTTTCCTGCGCCTGCGGCACTTCCAAGAGTTGCAGGATCACCGGCTGGTCCGGGCCAAGCATGGCACCCGAGGCAATGCGGAAGTTCAGGGCGTAACCGATCTGGCCGGCGGCGCCGGTTACTGCGACGCGTACAGGTTTTTTCATGGAAGACTCCGTAGGGTTCGCGGGACCGGTGCATTCACCGGCGTCTGTCAGACCACGTTCCGGCAAAAGGCCGTCAAAAGGCGGCTAGTGTAACAAAGTTCAGCCAGGCGACACGGTCCGGGCGGGCTCGAACAGGCCCAGCGTCGTCCCGTCCGGCGCGCGGATGCGGGCATAGCGCCCATAGTCCGGGATCGTCACCGGCCATTCGGACACCGCGCCGCCCAAGACCGGCACCTGGCCCAGCGTGTGATCCAGATCCTCGACCGCAATGAACGCTTGCTGGGTTTCGCCATCCGGCCGTCCCGGCGCCTCGAGCAGGCCGACGCGCGGCCCGCATTCGGGGGTGGCCTCGCGGTAGCGTCGCCCATGAGCAACGAATGTCCAGCCGAACAGCGCAGAAAGAAAGGTCGACATGGCTACCGGGTCCCGGCAGTGCCATTCCACGTGCGATATCCAGGCGCCTCGCGTCACGGCAGATCAACCCGTTCCACGCCGTCAAAAGTCAGGATGAAGTCCGCGCCGAAAACGCCGGCCGGTGTCGCATAGCCAGGGCGGTGTTCGCCGGCGAGCACCCGCCGGGCGATCTCGAGCGCCGTCCAGGCGGTGAGGGTATAGGCATTGGGCACGTTCAGGCGTGCGCGGGCGCTGCGGCCGGCATCACTCCGCGCCTCGCCCCAGCAGACGGCGGCCTCACCCGCCCGGGCTCGGGCGTCCGGGCCCGTCAGCATGCGTCCGATGAGCGCCTGCAATGCGCCCCGAACGGTCGCATAGCGCAGTAAGCCCTGCAGTGGGGCACAACGCCGAATCCAGCGGATCGCCGCACCCGGAAGGATCAGATAGGTCTCGATATGGGGGACGCCCGTGGTGTACCAAGCCGTGGCGACATCGCCCCAGGGGATGGTCATGGCCTCGAGTGGTCCATTGCCGAGATCGACGGTGCGCGTCTTGTAGGCCAGCGGCACGCGTTGCAGCGCGCCTGCCACGCGGACCCAACCGGGTTCATGACCGAGTTCGACGGCGGTGCGGGCGGTGCCGCGCGAGATCCGGTTCAGGCCGCGAAAGGCCAGCGTCAGGTGCGTCGCATCCGGCAGCTGACGCTTGAGATGCGCTGCGAGACAATCGGTCGGCACGACGTCGAAACCCACGCCGGGCATGAGCATGACACCGGCCTCCCGGGCGCGGCCGTCCAGCGCGGCCAAGGCTTCGAAAACGGGGATTTCGCCGGTGATGTCGAGATAATGCGTTCCCGTTTCCAGGCAGGCGCGGGCCATGGGTTCGGCGGTCCGGACGAATGGCCCGGCGACGTTGAGGACGACCGCGATGTCGCCGAGGTGGCCGGCAGCGGCTTCGACATCGGTCAGATCGAAAATCCGCGATTCGCAACCATATTCCCGGGCCACCGACCGCACACGGTCTGCATTGCGCCCAGCCAGGATCAGCGGAACCCCGATTTGTCGCGCGTGGTCCAAAATAAGGCGTGCAGTGTAACCGTTGGCGCCGTAGAGCAGGATATTTGTTTTCATGGTGCGTCTTCGCGGTCCTGTCGATTCGAATTGGACGAGGGGCTGCCGGTGTTCGACCTACAGGCAAAGGATAAGTCGATGATCAAGCCAAAAATATACCGCTTGCACCTCTGGATGGGGTTGCTGGCCTTGTGCTGTTTGTCCGGCGCCGTGAATGCGGCCGACTGGCGGCTCGGCAAGGAGGACAGCGGTGTCCGGGTGTACTCACGCGATGCGGCTGGCGGGGGCATCGAGGTGAAAGCGGAAACCACGGTCGACGTGCCGCTGGTGAGCGTGATGGCGCTGATTCTGGACTATGACGCTGCGACACGCTGGCGCGCTTCCATGATCAAGTCCATGAAAGTCAAGGAACAACCGAACGATCACACCTGGATTCTGCAGGTCCACGCCGAACCGCCGTGGCCATTGCCCGCCAATGAGAGCGTCATTGAGGCGCGGCTCCTGTCAAAGCCCGATCGCGTGGTCTACCAGTACAAGGAGCGGGCAGATCTGCAGCCGCCCGGCACCAAGAGTGCGCTGGGCGCGATGAATGGCGAATGGATCCTTGAGCCGGCCGGGGAGGGGCGCACCCAGGTCACCAACGTGATGATGATGAAGCCGAACATTCCCGTACCGGATTGGCTCATCAAACGCATGATCTACAACACGCCACATGAGCAGATGATCAAGCTCGGCAAGGTGGCGGCAGAACCGCAATACCGGCCGGGCGCCGCGTCTCCCAAGCTCAGGGAGCTGCTGGCACCGACGCTGAACGCTGCGGCACGATCCGACGGAAACCGCGCACCCGGTTCGTGAGCCCGGTCGGTTTGCCGGACGGGTACCGAGTGACGAAAACCGCCGCAAGTCGTCCGACCTGCTGCGGTTTCAGTGATCGGCCAGATGGCGATCGAGGAACAGCGCCAGACGCGTCATCCGGTCCAGGGCGTTCACAGACAAGGTCGCGCCGGAAATCCCGTTGATGGACCGGTCCAGTCGTCGGTCATCGCCGAGTCCGGCACCTTCGAACTGACGGGTGAAGGCCGGATAGCGCACCTCGCCGCCGCGACTTTCCCGATAGATCAGAATGCGCACGCGCTCGATGCGACCTTCTCGGATCACGATACCGGCGGTGATGGGCTGCTCCTTGCCGATCTCCTCCAGCACGAAGGCGGTGCGCTCGGCGGCGCGCCAATAGCTGATCCGCGGGGGCGGCCGACGCGCTAGGATCGCAGCCGCACCTTCCCCCACCGAACCGGTGAGCCAGAGGGTTTGGGCGGCCGGTGGCGTGCCGCCGAAACTTTCGGTAATGAACGCCTCGGGCGCCTGGTAGACGCGGGTCGCGCCGCACAGGAGCAGGAGCGTCAGGCCCATGAGCACGGTTCCCGTCAGGCGCCGGTACCTGCCCGAGTCTCCCGGTTGTGACATGCGTTCCGCCCCGTCAGAACTGATAGCCGATGCCCAGATTGAAGCCGTCGAAGCCGCCGCGTCCGTCCGGGCCGTTCTGCCGCTGGTAGTCGGCCTTGAGGACGATCTGGGGGATCGGCCAGAAGTTCACGCCGATGTCGGTTTGATCGAACGTGCTGTCTCCGGATCCGCCTGCCTGGGTATCCCACTCGCTGTATCGGGCGAAGACGCCCCACTGCGGACCGATGCGCCAGGAAGGTTCCAGATACCAGCCGTACTGTTCATCCCGCCCCACGGCCTCGGCTTCGGCGCTGTCCAGGTCCCATCGCGCATAGAGCGCGCGCAGTCCCAACGGGCCGCGATTCAGGGCGACATGCGTCTCCACCAGCACAGCAGGCGTTTCCGGACCTTCGCTTTGCGTGATGTCCCGCTGATATTGCGTGGAAACGGCCCAGGATACCCCCGGCATGCCCGACCAGCGCAGTCGCCCCGTCACGGCCGGATCGCTGGCATCGGCTTCGGAGACCTTCTGGCGTCCGCTGCGGATATTGAAATTGTCGCTGTTCAGGCCCGAATGCAGCGCCACATCGTAGCCCCAGCCGGCTCCGAAGCTCCCCGAAAGGGCGCCGCCGCCTTCCCACCAGGTCGTCGGGATGATTTCGCGCTCCACCGGATTGCGCTCGACGCCGTAGAAGGTGGGGGGTTCGTGCGTTTCATTGAGGATACCCACCGGTACCAGAAACAAGCCCGCTTTGGCCTGGGTGCGTTCGTTCAGGTCGAACTCAAGATAGGCCTGTTCCAGTTCCACTTCGCCGTTCTGGTCGTCTCCGGCGATGGCATGTTCCAGTTCGATCTCGGAGCGGAAGCGAACCCAGTCGTTGAAGTCGTAACCCAGAAAGACCACGAAGCGATGAAAGTCGATCTCATCCTTCGTCGCGCCGGTCGTATCGTTTTCCAGGTTGTTGTAATGCAATTCCCCATAGCCTCCCAAGTGGAAGCCCTCCAGCGGGGAAGAAGCGTTGGGCGACGTGACAGCAGCATCGGCCAGAGCATCGAGCCGGCGTTCCGTTTCCTCCAGGCGCTGGCGCAAGGCTTGGATCTCCTCCTGCTGGGTGGCCGCCGCGAAGGCTGTACCCAGGCCCGCCAGGCTCAGGCTGCCCAGTTGCAGCGCCGTGCAGAGGATCCGCTTCGTCTTGTGGTGTGACATTGCGTTATTTCCTACCTGTTCTCTGAATGGGACGAACAGCAGCTTATCATAATAAAAGACGTAATGAGAAGTGTTATTGATAACAAGGGCCTGATTGAGGCAGAAGAAGGCGGCTCCGCTTTCAAGGCCACCTCCCGAGGAGAGTGCCCCGCTCTGGTAGTTCTGGGGCGAGTGGTCGACAACCCCGGCGGATGTCATGCTTCGAGCCAACATGCCGATGGGCTGTGGAAGACCCTATCCAGGAAAAATCGATGACGTTTCCGTCCGGTGATCTGGCCCATATCCATTGCGCCGGCGACAGGGTCGATGCACACCGATTGGACTGCCATCTGCGTGAAGTCGCCCGACTGGCCGCGAACCACGCCGCCGGTTTCGGCGGGCAGGAGTGGGCGCGGCTGGCCGGGCTGTGGCACGACCTCGGCAAGTATCGGCCGGGCTTTCAGCGTTACCTCCGCGCGGCCACCGGTACCGCAGCCGAGAACGGGCACATCGAGGGCGGCGCCGGGCGGGTGTCGCATTCCACCGCCGGCGCTTTGCTGGCCTGCCAGCGCTTCGGCGCCGCCGGCCGGGTGCTGGCCTACCTGATCGCGAGTCACCACGCCGGGCTGTACGACTGGAACTCGGACGCGAGCAGCCTCGAAGCGCGGCTGGCCTCGGAGGCAAGCCGAACCGAGCTGGCCGAAGCGCTGGCCGCGGCGCCGCCCGAGATCCTCGACCACGGCGACTTTGCGGCGAATCTGCGTGCCATTCGCGGCGGCTCGGCCGGCTTTGCGCTCTGGCTGCGGATGCTGTTCTCCGCGCTGGTCGATGCCGACTTTCTCGACACCGAAGCCTTCATGGACGAGGGCAAGGCGGCCGCGCGTGGTGGCTGGCCGGAACTTGGCGCCTTGCGCACCGCCTTCGATGCCCACATGGCCAGCCTTGTCGCGAGCGCGCCCGACACGCCGGTCAACCGCCTGCGCGCTCGCATCCTCGCCCAGTGCCGCGCCAAGGCCGCAGAAAAGTCCGGCCACTTCTCGCTCACCGTGCCTACCGGCGGCGGCAAGACGCTGGCGGCCATGGCCTTCGCGCTCGACCATGCGCTCACGCACGGCCAGCGGCGCATCATCTATGTGATCCCCTACACCAGCATCATCGAACAGACCGCCGATGTATTCCGCGGCATCTTCGGCGATGCGGTGATCGAGCATCACAGCAATGCCGAGTCCGACCCCGGCCGCGAGAACCTGCGCAGCCGCCTTGCCTGCGAGAACTGGGACGCGCCCATCGTCGTCACCACCAGCGTGCAGTTCTTCGAGTCGCTGTTCGCCGCGCGCACCAGCCGCTGCCGCAAGCTGCACCACATCGCGAACAGCGTGGTGGTGCTGGACGAAGCGCAAATGCTGCCGCCCGAGTTTCTGAAGCCGATCCTCGGCGTGCTGAACCTGCTCGCGCGCCATTACGGCGTCACCGTCGTGCTCAGCACCGCCACGCAGCCGGCGCTCGCGCGGCAGGAATATTTCGACCCGCAGAAAACCATTGCCGGGCTGGATGAGGTGCGCGAGCTGATGCAGGGTGGGCCGCACATCGAAACGCCCGACGAACTCTACCGGGACTTGAAGCGCGTCAACGTGCGCCTGCCGGCCGACTGGCAGAAGCGCACCGCGTGGGAGGACCTCGCCGCCGAGCTTGCAACGCACGACAGCGTGCTCGCCATCGTCAACACCCGCCGCCACGCGGCGACCCTGCACGCGCTGCTGCCCAAGGAGACACTGCACCTGTCGGCGCTGATGTGCGGCGCACACCGCGCGCAGGTGCTCGCCACCATCAAGGCGCGGCTGAAGGCGGGCGAGCCGACGCGGGTGGTCAGCACCCAGCTCGTCGAGGCCGGCGTCGATCTCGACTTTCCGGTTGTCTACCGGGCGCTCACCGGGCTCGACTCCATCGCCCAGGCCGCCGGGCGCTGCAACCGCGAAGGGCGCCTGCAGGAGCTGGGCCAAGTGGTGGTGTTCGTACCACCCGATGCCGCGCCGCCGGGCCTGCTCGCCAAGGGCGAGGGCGCCTGCCGCAGCGTGCTGCACGGGTACGAGGGCGACCCACTCGATCGTGCACTGTTCGAGCGCTATTTCCGCCAGCTCTATTACCAGTGCGATCTCGATAAACACGGCATCGAAAAGTTGCTCGCCGTGGATGGCAAGACGCTGGCTGTGAACTTCCGCAGTGCCGCCGACCGATTCCGCCTGATCGACGATGCCGACCAGGTGAGTGTGATCGTCCTCTACCGCGGACCAGAGGGTCAGGACGCCACCGTCGATCAACGCCTCGCTGAGTTGCGCAAGGGCGGCGCCGAGCGCTGGCTGCTGCGCGCGCTACAGCGCTACACCGTCAGCATCCACCAGCGCGACGCCCAGCGTCTGCTGGCGCAGGGTGACATCGCGGAGCTGCTGCCGGGCCTGTTCGTGCAGGTGAGCGATGTCGCCTACGACGCGACGCTGGGGCTGCGGATCGATCCGGCTACACCGCTGCCACCCGAGCGGTTGATGGTGTAGGCATGAACGCCGCTCTATTATGACCATTTAGAGTGGTCACAAGGTGTCATCCATGGAAATCAATGCTGCTGAATTCAAGGCCAAGTGCCTGAAGTTGCTGGACGAAGTCGCCGCCACGCATGAACCGCTGGTCATCACCAAGCGCGGCAAGCCGGTGGCCAAGCTGGTGCCGATCGAGGACGAAACCGAGGAGTCGATGTTCGGTTACCTGCGCGGTACCGTCACCCTTGTGGGCGACGTCGTCGAGGTGCCGCACGAGCCACTTTCTGCCGAAACCGGCGAGGAGGATGAGCTGTATCGCGCGCTGCTGCCGCGCGGGAAATCGGTGCGATGAGCGATTTGCTGCTCGATACGCACATCTGGCTCTGGTATGCCGAAGGCGTGCCAGACACCCTGTCAGCGGAGGTCGTGACGCAGATAAACCAGGCACGCAAGTCGCGTCGACTTTATGTCAGTGTGATCAGCGTCTGGGAAATCGGCTTGCTGCTGGCCAAGAACCGCATCGTGCTTTCTGTCCCGCTGCAAGACTGGATCGAACAAGGGACTGCATTGCCCGGACTGCGCCTGCGTGTACTGACCGCAGAAGTCGCCATCGAAAGCACGCTGCTTCCCGGCGAACCGCACGCCGACCCGGCCGATCGATTTTTGATTGCCGAGGCGCGGGTGGCGGGTCTCACCTTGGTGACTGCCGATAGAAAGATCATCGACTACGGCCGGGCGGGCCACATTCGCGTACTGGCCGCTTGAAAGGGGGAAACCATGAACACCCACTGCCTCGAAGTCCGCGGCGATTTCGCCTGCTTCACCCGCCCGGAGATGAAGGTCGAGCGCGTGAGCTATGACCTCATCACGCCGTCTGCGGCGCGCGCCGTGTGCGAGGCCATTCTGTGGAAGCCGGCCATCCGCTGGCGGGTGCGGCGCATCGAGGTG
>DAOKZK010000024.1:0-37472 GCA_035325645.1 Candidatus Macondimonas sp.
TCGGCGTCATGTGCAGGAGATCGACGGTGCAGCCGCGCTTGGCCATGAGGCAGGCCGCGACCGGCGAGTCGATGCCGCCCGACAGCAGGGCCAGCACGTGGCCGGCACTTCCGACCGGGAGCCCGCCGAGCCCGGGTTGTGGGCCGGTGTGGCAATAGAGTCCGTCACGCAGGATGTCGACGTGGAAGGTTCGCGTGGGCTGAACCAGATCGACCTGCCGCCACGCGCTGTGGGTAATGATGTGGCTGCCCAGCTCCCGCTCGAGCAGTGTCGAGGGCACCGGGAACCGCTTGTAGGCTCGGTTGACCCGTACCGCGAACCGCGCATGAGGTGGGGGCGGATCGGCCGCCAGGGCGAGCATCGCCCGGCCCAGCCAGTCGCGCGCAGCCTCGGGCGCCAACATATCGGCGCCGGCATGCAGGGCGGAGGCAAAGTTGACGATGCCTGGCACCTCCCGCACCAGCGCCTCGATGTCCCCGATCGGCATGACGTCGTCGGCGCCGAGTCGCACACACAGCCGGTCGTGGCGCAGTTCCACGGCCGCTTTGACGCCGCCGGCGCGCAGGCGATGCGTCAGGCTGCGCTGCAAGGCTTGCTCGAAGCGGATGCGGTTGCGGCCCTTGAGGGCGATCTCGCCATAGTGGACCAGGATGCGGCGCTCGAAGGGCTTGGTGGACGCGAGCGGGGTTGGGTCTGCGGCGGGATCGGTCGTCTGTGCCATCATGGCGGCGTCTCGGGCGGATGGACAGGTCAGGCGGGATAGATCCGCGCAAAGCCGTTTTTCGAGCGCGGGCGTTTCAAGGCAGGCCCGATGCGACAGTCGACTCTGTGACTCAACCGCGCGTGGGGGCTGCATTATTGCATACCCGTCGCATTTTGAAGGGCCGTGTCGGCCGGATGGCGACGGCTGAGCCTGCACAACTGCTATCCCGGGTCGACCGACCTCCGCGAAAAGATTAGATTCGAGAATGGGTGGGCAGGTGCCCGCTTATCGTGCGTGTGGATGCGTGGAGAGGATGTGATGGTAACGCTCGAGATCGAAGGGATGACCTGTGGTCATTGCGTCAAGGCGGTCTCTGCCGCCTTGCGGCAGATTCCAGGCGTCACGGACGTGCGCGTGGATTTGGAGCATGGTCGGGCCGAGGTGGATGGAGAGGCCGGGGTGGAACGCCTGATGGAAGCCGTTCGCGCCCAAGGTTACGAGGTCAAGCCGGCCTCATGAGACCGTGCCGGTCGGTGTGCCTGGGCGCCATCACACCATGACTGCGACCGCTGCGAAAGCCGCGATCACGACCACGCTGCAGATCGAGGGCATGACCTGCGCGGCGTGCGTGCGTCGCGTCGAAACGGCACTGGGTCGGCTCGAGGGTGTCGAGTCCGCGCGCGTGAATCTGGCCACCGGTCAGGCTACGGTCGTGTATCAGCCCGCCGCGCAGGACCCCGAGCGCCTCGCCGCGGCGGTGCGCAGCATCGGCTATGACGCGCGCGTCCCGCCTCCGGACGCTGCCCCGTGGCCGGCGGCCGTGACGCCGTCGTCGGAAGACGAATGGCGTCGGTCGATGGGCCTGGCGTTTGCCTTCACGGTGCCGCTGGTGATCGTCTCGATGGGTCGCATGCTGCCTGGCATGCATGGATGGACCATGGCGCTGATGCCGGAGTCACGCTGGCAGCTCATCGAATGGCTCTTGGCCACGCCGGTGGTGCTCGGCGCCGGGATGCGCTTCCACCGGAGCGGCTTGCAGGAACTGCGGCACGGTGCGCCGGGCATGCACAGTCTGGTCATGCTGGGTTCACTTGCCGCCTATGGGTATTCGGTGCTCGCATTTCTGGCCCCGCGCATTTTTCCCGCGGGCGCTGCCAGCACCTACTTCGAGGCGGCCGCGGTCATCATTACGCTGGTCATTCTCGGGCGCTCCCTGGAAGCGCGTGCCCGTGGACGGGCCTCCCGCGCGATCGCCCGCTTGCTCCGGCTGCAGGTCACCACGACCTGGCGGTTGGAATCGGGCGCGTGGCGCGAAGTCCCGATCGCGGCCGTGCGCCCCGGTGACTGCTTGCGCGTCAAGCCGGGTGAGCGCGTTCCGACCGATGGCGTCGTGACGGAAGGGCGCAGCTACGTCGATGAGTCCATGATGACCGGCGAGTCCATGCCGATGGCCAAATCCGTCGGGGATGCCGTGATCGGGGGGACAGTGAATCAGGAGGGCAGTCTGGTCATCGCTGCAACCCGTGTGGGCGCCGAGACCATGCTCGCCCGCATCGTGCGGACCGTGGCCGAAGCCCAGGCCGACAAGCCGCCGATCCAGCAACTGGCCGATCGCATCGCCGGCGTGTTCGTGCCGGTCGTGTTGGCGTTGTCCACCGCGACTTTCATGGTCTGGCTGGTCGTCGGGCCGGAGCCTGCACTCAGCTACGCCTTCACCACCGCGGTCAGTGTGCTGCTCATCGCCTGCCCCTGCGCCATGGGCCTGGCGACGCCGACGGCGATCCTGGTTGCGTCGGGACGAGGCAGCGAGTTGGGCATTCTGTTTCGACGCGGCAGTGCGCTCGATGCGCTGGCTGAGGTTACGACCGTGTTGTTCGACAAGACCGGAACGCTGACCGAGGGGCGGCCGGAACTCATGGCCATCCATGCGCAAGGTGGGGAAAACGAGCTACTGACCCTGGCAGCGGCTGTGGAGGCGCAGAGTGAGCATCCCCTGGCCGCAGCCGTGGTGCGTGCCGCGAGGGAGCGCGGCTTGCCGGTGCCGGAGGCGCGCGGCGTACAGGCCACGGCGGGGTTGGGTGTCGCGGGCGAGGTGGCGGGCCTGCGCGTGGCCGTAGGCTCTGCACGCTTCATGACGCAGCAAGGCCACGACGTGGCCCCGGTCGCCGCGGCGCTGCAGGCCTTGACCGCCGCGGCGCAGACTCCGGTCTTTGTGGCGATCGATGGCGTCGTCCGGGGGCTGATCGGAATCGCCGACCGCCCGCGTCCGAATGCGGCGGAGGCGATCGGTCGCTTGCGGCCGTTGGGGGTGACGGTCGGTATGATCACAGGTGATCAACGCGCCGTTGCCGAAGTGATTGCGGCAGAACTGGGGATCACAGAGGTTCATGCAGAGGTGCTGCCGACGGACAAGGCCGATGTGGTGGGCGCTGCGCAGCGCGATGGTGCCCGTGTGGCCTTCGTGGGCGATGGCATCAACGACGCCCCGGCACTGGCGCGGGCGGATGTCGGCATTGCCATGGGCAGCGGGACCGACATCGCCATCGAATCCGGCGATGTGGTGTTGATGCGCGGCGACCCGCGGGCCGTGGTCGACGCGATCGGTCTGGCGCGCCGGACCCGCCGTACCATCCGCGTCAATTTTCTGTGGGCCTACGGCTACAACCTGCTCTTGATCCCCGTCGCGGCGGGCGCACTCTATCCATTTTGGGGCGTGCTGATGAACCCCATGCTGGCAGCCGGCGCCATGAGCCTGTCCAGCGTGCTGGTGGTGGGTAACTCCCTGCGGCTGCGCCGCTTTTCGTCGCCACCGTGACGCCGGCTGCGTCGTTTTCACGGGCCATAGTCGCGGTGCGGATGTGGTAGCCTGTCAGGCCGTACCGTGATGTCCCATCCTCCTGCCGCCATTTCGTTTCAAGGAGTTCATGTCATGAACGATGTGCTGGTCAACCAGATCGAGACCCTGCTCAAATCCCACCCGGTATTGCTGTTCATGAAAGGCACGCCGGATTTTCCCCAGTGCGGCTTTTCCGCCAAGGTCAGCGGCATCCTCAAGGAGTGCAAGGCGCCATTCGCCTCGGTCAACATTCTGGAAGAGCCCGAACTGCGCGAGGGCCTGAAGGTGTATGCCAATTGGCCGACCTTTCCGCAACTCTACATCGACGGCGAACTGGTCGGTGGCTGTGACATCACCGTGGGCCTGTACCAGAGCGGCGAGTTGCAGCAGATGATCGCTGCCGCCGGCGCCCAGGCTCAGTCCGCCTGAGGCTCGTCCTCCCCGACTGCGGCTTCGCCGGCATTCAGGATGTTTTGTTCATAGACGCCACGGAAGGCATTCACCATCTGACAGAAGAGTTCGGCGGTACGGGTGGCGTCGTATCGCGCCGAGTGCGCAGAGACCTGATCGAAGGGCAAGCCCGCCATCAGCGCGGCACGGCGCAGAACCGTCTGGCCATAGGCGACCCCGGCCAGGGTGGCCGTGTCGAAGCAACTGAAGGGATGAAACGGGTTGCGCTTGACGCCGCTGCGTGCAACTGCGGCGTTGAGGAATCCCAGGTCGAAATGCGCGTTGTGACCGACCAGGATGGCGCGGTGGCAGCCCGCTTCCTTCATGTGACGGCGTACCTCGGCGAAGATGCGGCGCAGCGCTTCGGCTTCGGGCAGCGCTGGACGCAGGGGGTGATGCGGATCGATGCCGTTCACGGCCAGCGCCGCCGCCTCGATGTTGGCGCCGGCAAAAGGCTGCACGTGAAAGGATTGCGCGGCCGCGGGCTGGAGCAGGCCGGCCTCGTCGAGCAGCACGGGCACAGCGGCGATCTCGAGCAGGGCGTCGGTGAGCGCATTGAAGCCACCGGTTTCGACGTCCACCACCACGGGCAGAAAGCCTCGAAAGCGCCGGGCCAGCAGGGGCTCGATCGCGCTCATGACGATGCACCCGCGGGGACATGGGCGGCAACGCGCCAGCGCAGGGTCTCCCCTGCCCGAAAAGGGATCAGTTCATCGTTCCCGACCGGGTAGCGTTC
This sequence comes from Candidatus Macondimonas sp., assembly GCA_035325645.1. GTDB lineage: Bacteria > Pseudomonadota > Gammaproteobacteria > UBA5335 > UBA5335 > Macondimonas. The sequence continues at coordinate 4,726 of DAOKZK010000024.1, forward strand.
AGGAATGGGCCAGTCCTCGCGCATCAAGGTGATGCGGTCTTCATTGCGCGGCAGACCGTAGAAGTCCGGGCCGTGGAAGGCAGCAAAGGCTTCGAGCCGATCCAGTCGTCCGGCTTGCTCGAAGGCTTCGGCATACAGCGGCAGGGCCAGCGGCGCCGAATAGATCCCCGCGCAGCCGCAGGCGCTTTCCTTGGCGGTGCGGGCGTGCGGCGCACTGTCGGTGCCGAGAAAAAAGCGCGAGTCGCCCGAAGTGGCGGCTTCCAGAACCGCGGCGCGGTGGCGCTCGGCCTTGAGCACCGGCAGGCAGTAGTAGTGCGGCCGCAACCCCCCTTTGAACAGCGCGTTGCGGTTGTAGAGCAGATGCTGCGGGGTGATGGTCGCGGCCACACCGCGCGCGCGACTGCGCACGAAGGCTACTGCCTCCGCCGTTGTGATGTGCTCGAACACCAGCTTGAGCATTGGCAGCCGGGCGAGCAGCGGGGTCAGCACGGTCTCGATGAAGCGCGCCTCGCGCTCGAAGACATCGACCGCAGGATCGGTCACCTCGCCATGGACCAGGAGCGGCAGGCCCGTCTCGGCCAAGGTCTCAAGCGCCGGCAAAACATGGTCGATATCGGTCACACCGGCATCGCTGTGCGTGGTGGCGCCCGCCGGGTAGAGCTTGACGCCGTGGATGAAACCCGAGCGGGCGGCCAGCCGGAGTTCGTCGGGCGTCGTGCGCTCGGTCAGATACAGCGTCATCAGCGGCGTGAAGCGACTGGCGGGCGCAAGGGCTGCCACGATGCGGTCCCGGTAGGCGCTCGCCTGGGCGACCGTGGTGACGGGCGGTGTCAGGTTGGGCATGACGACGGCGCGCCCGAAAACGGACGCGGTATGCGGCAGGACGGCCGCCAGCATGGCACCGTCGCGCAGGTGCAGATGCCAATCGTCGGGACGGATCAGGGTCAATTCATGCATGGGCGCGATTCGACTCATGCCGAGGATGAAGAACCATCATGAATTCGCTAACGCTCTGGCTGGTGCTCGCGGGAATCGCTTTGGCGGCGATTATCTATGCCGTGGTCATCTATAACAACCTGGTCCAGATCAAGCACAACGTGAGCAAGGCGTGGTCGAACATCGACGTCATCCTGCGCCAGCGCCACGAGGAACTGCCCAAGCTGGTCGAAAGCTGCCGGCGCTACATGCGTCATGAGCAGGAGACCCTGGAGCGTGTGATCGCGGCGCGCGCAGCGGTGGGCCAGGCGCGCGAGCAGCGCGACGTGGCCGCACTGGGCGGCGCCGAGTCCCGGCTGCGTGCCGGTCTGGGGCAACTGTTCGCCGTGGCCGAGCAGTATCCGGAGTTGCGCGCCGATGCGTCCTTTGCCCATCTGCGGGCGCGCATCAGCAATCTCGAGAACACCATCGCCGACCGGCGGGAGTTCTACAACGAGTGCGTGAACCGCAACAACGTCCGCATCGAGACTTTTCCCGACGTGATCCTGGCGCGCTTTTTCAAGTTCGAGCCTGCCGCATCGCTCGAGTTCGAATCCGAGCATCTCGAGGATGTCGCCCTGCGGCCGCTGTTCGACCCCTGAGCCGTCGTGGTCAGCGACCCGCGGCTCTGGGCCGTTGCGACCCTTCTGGTCATCGGCGGATTTGGGCTCTGGTTTTCCAGCCTGAAACGCATCCGCCGCCTGCGCGATACGCCCACGGCGCGCATCCGCTCGGCGGCGCAGGGCGTCGTCGAGCTGGTGGGGCGGGTACGCCCGCTGCCGGGCGAACACCTGGTGTCCCCGATGAGCGGAGTGCCTGCAGTGTGGTGGGACTGTACCGTCGCGCGGCGCGGCGAAAACGCCTCGGGCCGGCGGCGCTGGTCCGCCGTCGCGCAGCGGCGCAGCGATGCGGCGTTCCTGCTCGAAGACGGCACGGGCGTCTGCGTCGTGCAGCCCGAAGGGGCCGAGGTGACGGCGCAGGTGCGGATCTGGTACGGGCAGACACCCTGGCCGCGCGGAGGCCCTGCGGGCAAGCGCTGGGCCTGGCTCGGCGACGCCCCTTATCGGTATACGGAAAAGCTGCTGCCCACGGGTCATGCGATCTACGTGTTGGGAGAGTTTCGCACGCGACGCCAAAGCGACGATGACGATCCGCGTGCCGCGCTTGCCCATCTGCTGGCACAATGGAAGCGGGATCCGGCGGCGCTGCGCGCGCGCTTCGATCGCAACGGCGATGGGCAGGTCGATCAGCACGAATGGGAGCTCGCCCGGACGGCGGCGCGTGCGGAAATCGATGCCCTGCGCGCCCGACAGGCGGACCGACCCGGCGTCGACGCGATCGTCAAGCCGGCGGATGGGTCGGCTTACCTGTTGTCCGTATCGAGCGAACGCCAGATGATCACGCAAGCCCGGTGGATGGCAGTCCTGGGGCTCGTGATGGGCCTGGGGGGGTTGATGATGGTCGCCTCGGCAATCCGTTGAGTGCGGGAACTTGCCTGCCTCGTGCCGATCCCAGGGGTGAAGATGACGCAATGAGGAATTCGAGTTGGCGATCGAGTTGACCGAAGCGGCCGCCCGGCAGGCGCGCCAGCAATTGCAGCGCCGCGGCACGGGTATCGGGCTGCGTATCGGGCTCAAGCGGACCGGTTGTTCCGGCTGGTCCTATGTCGTGGACTATGCGGACAGCATCGAAGGCGACGATGCGGTGTTCGAGCAGTTCGGTGTTCAGGTGGTTGTGAAACGCGATGTCCTGCCGCTACTGGAAGGCATGTCGCTCGACTATGCCCGTGAAGGGCTGAGTGCCGCGTTCAAGTTTCACAATCCGAATGTGAAGGAAAGCTGCGGCTGCGGCGAGAGCGTCACCTTCTGAGAGCCCTTGGCCGATGGGGGCTTCAAGGCTAAACTAGCGCTCCACAGGACGCGCCGCGGCCACGCTTTGTTGCGGCCGCGGCGCGATTGGTTTTCCGCCGCACATCTGGAGCGCTCTGCATGCCCCTCGAACGTACGCTGTCCATCATCAAGCCCGATGCCGTTGCCAAGAACGTGATCGGACAGATCTATAGCCGTTTCGAGCAGGCCGGGCTGCGCATCGTCGCAGCGCGCATGATGCAGCTCAGCCAGAAGGATGCCGAAGGCTTCTATGCCGTGCATCGTGAGCGCCCCTTTTTCAAGGATCTGGTGGCGTTCATGATCTCCGGGCCGGTCATGGTGCAGGTGCTGGAAGGCGAAGATGCGATCGCCAGGCACCGCGCGCTCATGGGGGCCACAGACCCCAAGAAGGCCGAGCCCGGCACCATCCGCGCCGATTTCGCCGACAGCATTGATGCCAATGCCGTGCATGGATCGGACTCTGCCGAGACGGCCGCTGCGGAAATCCATTATTTCTTTCGCGATCTGGAGCTGTGCCCGCGCGTCTGAGCGCTGGCGGCAGCGGGGCGCAGGAGAGCGCGATGTCGGGTGCGACAGCCTTGTTCGGTCTGGACCGGGATGGCCTGACGTCCTTTTTCGAAGGGCTGGGCGAGAAGCCTTTTCGCGCCCAGCAGCTCATGCAGTGGGTTCACCAGCGCGGCGTGGCCGATTTCGGGCAGATGACCAATCTGGCCAAGCCGCTGCGCAACCGTCTGGCCGAGGTCGCGGAGGTTCACCCGCCCGAGGTGCTGGTGGACCAGCGTTCGGCCGATGGGACGCGCAAGTGGCTCCTGCGTGTCGACGGTGGCAACGCCATCGAGACGGTATTCATCCCGGAACAGAACCGCGGCACCCTGTGCGTGTCCTCGCAGGTCGGCTGCGCCATGGCGTGCACCTTCTGTGCCACCGGGCATCAAGGCTTTAACCGCAATCTCACCACGGCCGAGATCATCGCCCAGGTCTGGGTTGCCAACCGCGCTATGGGCCACAGTCCGGACGGCGAGCGCATCATCAGCAACGTCGTGCTGATGGGTATGGGCGAACCCCTGCTCAACCTGCCGGCGGTTGTGCCTGCGCTCAACATCATGCTCGACGACATGGGATACGGCCTGTCGAAGCGCCGCGTCACGGTCAGCACCTCGGGTATCGTCCCGGCGATCGACCGGCTCAAGGCGCAGTGCGACGTGGCGCTTGCCGTCTCACTGCATGCCCCGGATGACGCCCTGCGTGATGAACTCGTGCCCATCAATCGCAAGTATCCGATCAGCGAGCTGATGGCGGCCTGCCGGCGCTACATGGCCGGCAAGAGCGCGCGCAGCCACATCACCTTCGAATATGTCATGCTCGACGGCGTCAACGACAGCCTGCAGCAGGCCGCCCGGCTCGCCGATCTGCTCGCGGACGTGCCGGCCAAGATCAACCTCATCCCCTTCAATCCGTTTCCGGGCACCTCGTATCGGCGTTCCTCCGCGAGCGCCGTTGCCCGGTTCCAGGAACTCCTGCTCAATCGCGGCTACATCGTCACGGTCCGGCGCACGCGTGGGGACGATATCGATGCCGCTTGCGGCCAGTTGGCCGGGCAGGTGATGAATCGCTTGCGCCGGCTCGAGCCGCAGGCCGCGGGGCTTCGATGAAGCACTGGTACCTCTTCTTACTGGCGAGTCTGCTGGCAGCCGGTTGCGCGACCAAGGCGCCACCCCAGGGCAACGATGCCGAAGCGCTCCGGTACAGCCTGCAGCTCGGGTATGGTTACCTCGAGAACGGCCAGTACGGGATCGCCCTGGAAAAGTTCGAGCGCGCGCTCGCGCTGGATCGCGGCTCGTCCGACGCCTACCTCGGCATGGCCGAAACCTACGCGCGTCTGGCGCAGTATGAGAAAGCCGACCTGAACTACCGCAAGGCCATCGGACTGGCCAAGAATCCGGGCGCCGCCCATAACAATTACGGCGCTTTCCTCTGTGCCCAAGGCCGTGTCCAAGCCGCCGAATCGGAGTTCCAGGCAGCAGTCGCCGACCCGGCCTACCCGACGCCCGCCTACGCCTATACGAACGCAGCGGTTTGTGTGCGCAAACTATCCGACCTCAGCAAGGCCAAGCGCTATCTCGATCAGGCCAATCGGGCAGATCCGCGCTTTGCGCAAGCGTGGTTCGAACAGGCCGGGCTGGCCTTGGAACAGCAACAGCCGGAAGCGGCGAAGGCCTATCTGGAGCGCTTTCACCAGTTGGCTCCGGTCGGCCGCGAGTCGATGATGCTGGCCTATCGGATCGAGAGCGCGCTGGGCAATACGGCGGCGGCCGAGCGGCTTGCTGCCCGCATCCAGGAGGAGTTCGGTCATGCCCCCGCCGCCCCCTGAGGGAAATGCACCTGCCGGCGCGACCACGAACAACGAGGGGTTCGGCGCGCAATTACGCCGGGGGCGTGAGGCGCGCGGGCTGAGCGTCACTGAATTGGCGGACGCACTGTGCCTTTCGCCGCGCATGATCGAAGCGATCGAGTCGGAAGACTTCGGTGCGCTGCCGCCGATTCTGTTCGCCAAGGGCTATCTGCGCAGCTACGCTGCATACGTGGGCGTCGATCCATCGGGCGTGCTGAGGGATTTCGAGGCACGTGCAGCGACCGGTACCGTCCTGCAGCTACCGCCTCCGGTGCGCCGGCCGATCGGTGATCTCAACGACGTCAAGCGGGGACGCCAACTGGCTTCTCTGATCCTGCTGGTGTTGGCGCTGTCCGCACTCGCCTGGTGGTGGAGTCGGGCGGCGGATCCCACGGCTCCCGTTCCCGTTTCTGCAAACGCTCCGGACTTGGTGGATCGCGGGCTAAGCTCTGTTGGCTCGGATGAGCTTGCCTTGGGTGAAGTGCCGTCCGCTACGGCCGATCAGACGATCGCGACCGAGCCATCAGAGTCATCGCTGGACCCTGGTACGGGTGCCGGAACGGATCTTTTGGCAGAGCGCGGGGATCTGCAGGGCAATGAGTCCGCTGATCAGCCGTCCTCTGTGCGGCAAGAGGCGGTGACGGAACCGCTGCCCGCGGCGCCTGCGGCGACGCAGCCGGGTGGTACGCAAGCGCCACCTCCCGATGTTGCCATGGCACGCCTGACGATCCGTTACGCGCAAGACTGTTGGACCGAAGTACGCGATGCGCGCGGACGGCAGTTGATCTATCGATTGGCCAAGGCCGGCACTGAACAGGAGGCGACCGGAACGCCGCCGTTCTCCCTGTATCTCGGCTATGCCCCCGGGGTTTCCGTGGAAATCGACGGCAAGCCCGTCGACCTGTCCTCTCTTGTGGGTAACTCGACCGTTGCCCGCATCAAGCTTGATCGCACGCAGGAATAAAACGCACCGCCCGTTGCACTGCGCCCTTGACTGTTTCAGGAGCCGACATTGACTGCCTTGACCGCCGTGCGCGGCATGAACGATATCCTGCCGACGGACACGCCGCGCTGGCGGGACTTGGAAGCGACCATGGCCCGTCTCCTGCTGACACGCGGCTATCAGGAAATCCGCCTGCCCATGGTGGAGCGCACCGAGCTGTTCCAGCGTTCCATCGGCGAGGTGACGGACATCGTCGAGAAGGAAATGTATACCTTCGTGGATCGCGGTGGCGACAGTTTGAGCTTGCGCCCCGAGGGGACCGCCGGCTGCGTCAGGGCCATGGTCGAAAACGGCTTGCTGGCACAGGAAGGGGCCGTCCATCGGCTCTGGTATGCAGGCCCCATGTTTCGTCACGAGCGACCGCAGAAGGGCCGCTATCGCCAGTTCCACCAGATCGGCGTCGAGGCCTTCGGTATGCCTGGACCGGATGTCGATGCCGAGCAGATCGTGCTTTGTGCACGTCTCTGGGAGGCGCTGGGGATCACCGGCAGTGTCAAGCTGCACATCAACAGCTTGGGGACGCCCGCGAGTCGGGCCGTTCATCGCGAACGTCTCGTGGACTATTTCACTCGCCATGCAGCGGATCTGGATGAGGACAGCCGTCGGCGCCTGACAACCAATCCGCTGCGCATCCTGGACAGCAAGAACCCCGATCTGGCCGGGGTGATTGCCGGCGCCCCCAGTCTGCCCGACAGTCTGGACGATGTGTCACGGGCGCACTTCGAGGGCCTGTGCCGTTTGCTCGATGGCGCGGGCGTGAGTTACACGCATAACCCGCGACTTGTACGTGGGCTCGATTATTACACCCATACGGTGTTCGAGTGGATCACGGATCGGCTGGGCGCCCAGGATGCGGTGTGTTCCGGCGGGCGCTACGACGGCCTCGTATCCCGACTTGGCGGGCGGGAGACCCCTGCCGTCGGTTTTGCCCTTGGGATGGAGCGGGTGATTGCGCTGCTCGATCAGGCCGGCCATGTCCCGCCGTCGTCCGCGCCCGATTGTTATCTGGTCTGGGCCGGAGAAGGTCTCGACGTGGTTGCCCTTCAGTTGGCGGAGGATCTGCGTCGCATCGAGGGCTTGCGAGTGGTGCAGCATTGCGGCGGCGGCAGTTTCAAGGCGCAACTCAAGCGTGCCGACCGCAGCGGTGCGCGTTTCGCCGTCATTCTGGGCGAACAGGAATGGGCGACGCGGTCCGTGCAGGTCAAGCCGCTACGCGAGGATCAGCCGCAACAGACCGTGCCGGCGGGCGACCTGTCGTCGTGGCTCTTGGCGCAGGGCCTGGGGCGATCAGCCTGAGGGCCCCTGACAGCAACATTTCGAAGGAGCAGTGATTTTGGCTCAGGGCTACGAAGAAGATGATCTGGAACGCCTGAAAGGCTGGTGGCAGGACTATGGCAACTACCTGCTGGCGGGCTTGCTGTTCGGCCTCGTCCTGGTGCTGGGATGGCGGTTCTACCAGAACAGCCAGGCGACCAAGGCCGTCAAGGCGGCGGAATACTACGAACAATTCAGTGTCGCGCTCGAGCGCGATGATGCGCAATCGATTCTTGCGCTCGAGCAGACGCTGCGGGAACGATTTGCCGGCGCGCCCTATGCCGTTCTTGCTGAACTGGCCTTGGCTCGACGTGCCATCGACAAGGACGACTTCAAGGGCGCTCAACAGGCTCTGGAGCGCGCGATCGACATGGCCGGTAAGGATCCGCTGGGGTCTCTGGCGCGGCTGCGACTGGCGCGCGTGCATCTCGCTCAATCGGCGCCCGAGTCTGCCCTTGAAGTGCTCGCGTCGATCAAGGATCAAACTGTGTGGCGTCCGCTCGTCGAAGAACTCCGCGGCGACGCGCTGCGGGCACAGGGTCGGGCGGACGAGGCACGTGCCGCCTATCAGAAGGCGCGCGATGCCGCCAATGCCGCGCAACTGGACGATCGGATCATCGACTTGAAACTGAAGGACATGGGGGGGGAAGCACCGTGAACAGGCGCGTGTTGGTGATCGCTGCACTGAGTCTCGGTCTCGCGGGCTGCGGCGGCCTCAGGGGGTGGAGCAAGACGGCCGTGGAACCGCCGGCACCCCTGCCGACACTGACATCCGCCGTCTCCGTCAACACGCGCTGGACCGTCAATGTGGGCGGCAAGAGCGAGGAGCGCTTCCCGTATCTCGCCCCAGCTCTCGGCGGGAGTCGGGTTTATGCTGCCAGCGCCGATGGTCAGGTCGTCGCGGTCGAGCTGAACAGTGGCAACGTGGCCTGGCGGGTAAAAACCGAATCCCGAATCACGGCCGGGCCCTTCTGGGCCGATGATGCGCTGCTGGTCGGTACCCTGGACGGGGAGGTGCTGGCGCTGGCGGCGACCGATGGCCGGATCCGCTGGCGTCGGCAGATGAGCAGCGAGGTGCTTGCGACGCCCCGTGCCGAGCAGGGGATCGTGGTGGTGCGCACGCTCGACGGCCGCATCAGCGGCCTCGATCTGAACGACGGCAGCACGCGCTGGACCCACGAGACGACGGTGCCCTCGCTCACCCTGCGCGGCACGGGTGCGCCTGTGCTGGAAAATGGCTTTGCCATGATCGGACTGGACAATGGCAAGGTCATCGCCCTGAGACTCTCGGACGGCCGCTTGGCCTGGGAGGAAACCGTGGCGCTGCCGACCGGCCGGTCGGAGGTGGAGCGCCTGGTCGATATCGATGGCGACCCCGCCGTTCTCGCGGGTGGTCTGTTCGTCGCCACCTTCCAGGGCAAGGTGGCGGGCTTCGACCTGCGTTCGGGGCGTCGCGTCTGGGATCGGGACACCTCATCGTTCCAGAGCATCGTGGCGAGCGGCGATGAGATCTACGAGGTCGACGATCGATCGCGGGTCAACGCGCTGGATCTCCAGACCGGCGCTGTTCGCTGGACGCAGGAAGGCTTGCTCCGCCGAAATTTGAGTGCGCCGGCGCTATCGGGTCGACATGTCATCGTGGCCGACGGTGACGGCTATGTGTTCTGGCTCGATCGCGGGACCGGGCAGATCACGGGCTACACCCGCATCGACCGCAAGGGGATCAGTGCGCGGCCGCTGCGGGTCGGCGATGAGACGGTGGTGGTCCAGGGGCGCGGCGGTCGTCTCGCCGCCGTGCAATTCGGTCGTGACTGAGGCAGGGCTTGTTGCGGCGCCGGTCGTCGTCCTGCTCGGACGCCCCAACGTCGGCAAGTCGACCTTGTTCAACCGGCTCACGCGCAGTCGGGACGCCTTGGTGGCTGACTTCCCGGGCCTTACGCGTGATCGCCAGTACGGCTATGGGCGGGTCGGCTCGGTGCCCTATTTGGTGGTCGATACCGGCGGTCTGTCGGGAGAAACCGAAGGGCTCGACGCGCTGAGCGCCCAGCAGGCGCGCCAAGCCATGGACGAGGGCGATGTCGTGCTGCTGCTGGTGGATGCACGCGAGGGACTCAATGCACAGGATGAGGCGCTGGCGCAATGGGTGCGCCGCAGTGGCAAACCGGTTTTTCTCATCGCCAACAAGTGCGAGGGACTGACCCAAGGCGTCGTCGACGCCGAATTTGCGGCTTTGGGGCTGGGGCCGGTTCACGCGGTTTCAGCGGCGCACGGCCAAGGTGTCGCGACGCTCATGGAGACCGTGTGCAGCGCGCTGCCGCCTGTCGCGGTCGAGGCCGAGCGTGACGCCGCCGACACCGCCATCCGCGTGGCCGTGGTGGGTCGGCCCAACGTCGGCAAATCCACTTTCATCAACCGGGTGCTTGGCGAGGAACGTCTGGTGGCCTCCGAAATTCCGGGGACCACACGCGACGCCATCGCCGTGCCGTTCAACCGGGACGGGCAAGCGTACGTTCTCGTCGATACGGCCGGTGTGCGGCGCCGGGCCAGGGTCGATGCCGCGATCGAGAAGTTCAGCATCGTCAAGACCCTGCAGGCGATCGATGCGGCGGATGTGGTGCTGTTTCTGTTCGATGGGCGGGAAGGCATCACCGACCAGGACGCCAGCCTCTTGGGGATGGTGATCGAGCGGGGCCGCTCGTTGGTCCTGGCGGTGAACAAATGGGACGGCCTGGCGCAGGGTGCGCGCGAACGCATCCGCGAGGAGTTGGCGCGACGGCTGCCGTTCGTGGACTTCGCCAAGACCCACTTCATCTCGGCGCTGCACGGCTCGGGTGTGGGGAATGTGTTTGCGTCGATTCAGACGGCTCATGCGGCAGGTGCGGCCGATCTGTCGACGCCACAGCTCACCCGGCTGCTGCAGGAAGCGGTCGCCAGCCATCAACCGCCACTGGTGCGCGGCCGGCGCATCAAACTGCGTTATGCGCATCAAGGCGGGCGACAGCCGCCGGTCATCGTGATCCACGGCAACCAGACCGAAGATGTACCCGATAGTTACCGGCGCTATCTCATCAATTTCTTCAGGAAGTCGCTTGGCCTTTACGGCACGCCGCTGCGTCTTGAGTTCAAGTCCGGAGAAAATCCCTTCGAAGGTGTTCGCAACACCTTGACTCCGCGTCAGATCGCCAAGCGTCGCCGCCTCGTGCGCCATGCCAAGGGCGGGCGATAGATCCTGCGGCCATCGCGGGCTTTTCATACTGCGGCCCTGCAGGCGTGCTAGCCTCCATTGATACGGGACCATTCCGGGTCATTTGACCTGCATCAAGCGACGGGTGACCTGAAACCAACAGAATGAATGGGCGCGGCGGCTACAAGTAAGGGATACGGGATGGAATCCATGCTTGATATCGATGGGCTTGCCGGCCTGATCGATGCCTTGAAGCGCGACGGCTACGATGTGCTCGGCCCCACGGTGCGGGACGGCGCGATCGTCCATGATCATCTGTCGGGCATCGAGGACTTGCCGCAAGGCTGGCGCGATGAGCAGGCGCCCGGCCACTACCGCCTGCATCCTCAACCCAGCGATCCGCGGCTTTTCGACCATACGGTGGGGCCGCACAGCTGGAAGCGATTCCTCCACCCGGCGACCGAGTCCCAGGTTCGCGTCATCCGCTCCCCCGATGGCGCGCTCCGTTTCGAATCCTCTGCCCCGACACCGACACCGACGGCGCTGATCGGGGTGCGCGCCTGCGAACTCGCGGCGATGGCCATCCAGGATCGGGTGCTGGCGGGTGCGGCGCATCCGGATCGGGCTTTCGAGGCGCGACGCGCGGCATTGTTCATCATCGCTGTGCAATGCGCCCGCGCCGGCGGGACTTGTTTTTGCGCCGACATGGGGACCGGGCCGCGCGCCGAAGCGGGCTACGACCTCGCATTGACCGAAATCCTGGAGCCCGGTGGCGCCATAAGCTGGCACGTCGAAAGTGGGTCGCAGCGCGGCGCCGCCTTGCTGTCGCGGCTCGGGGTGCCTCTTGCACAGCCGGCCGACCAGGAGGCAGCCGCCCGAGTCTGGGCCGGGACACGCGCGCAGATGGCCGCCCGCATGCCGGCCGCGGGGTTGCGCGAGCTGCTGTACCGCAAGCTGGAAGACCCGCACTGGGAGAGCCTCGCGTCCCGCTGTCTGGCCTGCGGCAATTGCACGGCGGTGTGTCCGACCTGCTACTGCACCCGTGTGGTGGACGACGTGGCGATTGACGGCTCGGCTGCCGAGCGCCGCCAGGAATGGGAGTCGTGCTTCAATCCCGAGTTCTCCCGCCTGCCGGGGGGCAGCGTGCGCGGCAGCATCGGTGCACGCTATCGGCAGTGGATCACGCACAAGCTGGCCAGTTGGCACGACCAGTTCGGGACCTCCGGCTGCGTGGGATGTGGGCGCTGCATCAGCTGGTGCCCGGTCGGCATCGACATCACCGCAGAGGTGGCGGCCTTGCGTGCGGCGCCGGCGCAGGACGTTCCGGAGCGTTTGGAGTAAGGATCATGGATCTTGTTGATCAACTGGCACAGCATGCTTTTTGCGCCGACATGGCGCCACAGGTGCGCGAGCGACTGGCGGCCTGCGCCCGGGAGGAGCGCTTCGAACCCGGCGCTTTCCTGCTCCGCCAGAACGCCCCGGCGATGACGTTCTACCTGATTCTGGAAGGGCAGGTCGAAATCAAGATCGCCGGCACGGCCGTCGGTCATGCCCCTCTGGAAACCCTGGGCAAGGACGACGCCGTGGGTTGGTCGTGGTTCTTGCCGCCGCACCGCTGGCACTTCGATGCGGTCGCGCGTGCGCCTACCCGCGTCCTGGCCTTCGATGCCGATTGCCTGCGCCAGGCTATGCAGGCCGACAGCGCGGTGGGTTATGCGATCACCCGCGGGCTGCTCGAGGTCGTCGTCCAGCGCCTGCAGGCTGCGCGGATGCAGCTTTCGGATCTGTATGGACAGCCTTGAGCAACAGCGGGATTGCCCGCCCGCCGAGGGCCTTGTGCCGACGCCGTGGCGTATCGTATCGCGTCGGGAGGAGGTTGCGGACGGCAGCGTCTTTACCTGGTCGATCCGGCCCGAGGTCGGGGAGGCTGCGAGCTACCGACCCGGCCAGTTCAACATGCTTTATGCCTTTGGCGTGGGGGAGGTGCCGATCTCCATCAGCGGGGATGGCGCCGAACCCGGGACGCTGATGCATACCCTGCGCGCCGTGGGGCGGGTGACGCGGGCGATGCAGGATCTGAAGGAAGGCGACGCCATCGGCGTGCGCGGACCCTTCGGTACGGCTTGGCCCATGGACACCGCCTACGGGCGTGATCTGGTCCTCGTGGCAGGGGGCATTGGTCTGGCGCCGCTGCGCCCGGTGGTGTGTCATGCCATGCGAAACCCCGGGGCGTTCAGGCGCGTGTTCCTGCTGATCGGTTGCCGCGATCCGCAGAGTGAACTGTTCCGGGACGACGTCATCGCCTGGTCGCGGCGCCCGCATCTGCAAGTCGAGGTCACGGTCGACCGCGGCGGGCCCGCCTGGCGCGGTCATGTCGGGGTGGTCACCAAGCGGGTGCAGCGGGCCGATTTCGATCCCTCTGACGCCGTGGCTTTTCTCTGCGGCCCGGAGCCGATGATGCGTTTTGCCGTGCTCGCCTTGCAGCAGCGCGGCGTCAGCGACGATCGGATCTTCGTCTCGATGGAGCGCAACATGCAGTGTGGCGTGGGCACCTGCGGACATTGTCAGTGGGGACGCTACATCCTGTGCCGGGATGGCCCGGTGTTGCGTTACGACGAGGTGGCCGACATTTTCGACGTGCGGGAGCTTTGACATGGCGGCGCTGCCCCGGCTGGCGGTCTGGAAGTTCGCATCCTGCGACGGATGCCAACTGAGTCTGCTGGATTGCGAGGACGAGCTTCTGCTGTTGGGGGAGCGGGTCCGATTCGCCAATTTCCCGGAAGCCTCCAGCGACATCCAGCCTGGCCCCTATGACATTTCCCTGGTGGAGGGTTCGATCTCCACCCCCCATGACGCCGCGCGCATCCAACAGGTGCGGCAGGACTCGCGCATCCTCGTCACCATCGGGGCCTGCGCGACTGCGGGCGGGATTCAGGCGCTGCGCAACTTCGATGATGAAGCGGCCTATCGCCAGGCCGTGTATGCCCATCCCGAATACATCCAGAGCCTGGCCACGGCGACACCGATTGCGGCCCACGTGCCGGTGGATCTGGAGCTGCGCGGCTGCCCGATCCGCAAGGAACACTTGCTGGCCGTGCTCGGCGCATTGCTGCGCGGTCACGCCCCGCGTCTTCCCCAGGGCAGCGTGTGCGAATCCTGCAAGGCGGCCGGTCATCCCTGCGTGCTCGTCGCCCACGGAACGGCCTGCCTGGGGCCGGTGACCCAGACCGGTTGCGGAGCCTTGTGCCCGGCGGTCGGACGCGGCTGCTATGGTTGCTTCGGTCCCCGCGAACAGGCCAATACCGCCGCCTTGAGCGCCCAGCTCACGGGACTGGGACAAACCGCCCCCGGGCTCAAACGCCTGTATCGCACCTTCAATGCTGTTGCGCCCGCCTTCGAAACGGAGAGCCGCCGCCATGACCCCTGAAAGCCGCACCCTGCGGGTGGATTATCTGGCGCGTGTGGAGGGCGAGGGTGCCCTGCATCTGGATATCGAGGGCGGTCGGGTGACGCGGGCGGAGCTGGCGATCTTCGAGCCGCCGCGCTATTTCGAAGCCTTGTTGCGGGGACGCGATTTTCGCGAGACCCCTGACATCACCGCGCGCATCTGCGGCATCTGCCCCGTGGCCTACCAGATGAGCGCCTGCCAGGCCATGGAGGACGCATGCGGGGTGGTGTTGCCGTCACAGATCCTCGATTTGCGCCGTTTGCTCTATTGCGGCGAGTGGATCGAAAGCCATGGGCTGCACGTGCATCTGCTGCATCTGCCCGATTTTCTTGGCTTTCCCGACGCGGTGCAGATGGCGCAAGCCCATCCCGAAGCCGTGCGGCGCGGTCTGCGGCTCAAGAAACTGGGCAATAGCCTCATCGAAGTGGTGGGCGGGCGTGCCATCCACCCGGTGAATGTGCGGGTGGGCGGGTTCTATCGCGCGCCGGCGCGTGATGCGCTGCGCGCGCTGTTGCCGGAGTTCGACTGGGCGATCGGGGCGGCTGAGGAAACGGTGCGTTTCGTGGCGGGTCTGCCATTCCCGGACTTCGAGATCGATTACGAGTTCTTTTCGCTCGTGCATCCCGATGAGTATCCGCTCTATCGCGGGCGTCTCGCGTCGAGCCGGGGTGCCGCCTGGGCGGTGGCCGATTTTGCCGATGCCCTGTGCGAGCGTCAGGTGCCCCACTCGACCGCCTTGCAAAGCGTTCGGCCGGACGGGACACCGGTGCTGCTGGGGCCGATGGCCCGCTATGTCCTCAATCGTGAGCGACTGACACCGCGCGCCCGCGCCGCAGCGGAGGCGGCGGGGCTGGATGAGGCGTGCCGCAACCCTTATCGGGCGATCATCGCGCGTGCGGTCGAGATCCTGTTCGCCTGCGAGGAGGCGCGGCGGCTGATCGAGGGCTACCTGCCATTCGAACCCGCGGCGGTACCCATCACGCCGCGCGCCGGCGAAGGGCATGGCGCGACCGAGGCGCCGCGCGGCACGCTCTATCATCACTATCGCATCCGGGACGACGGCCTCATCGAACACGCCCGCATCGTGCCGCCCACAGCGGTGAACCAGGCACGCATCGAGGCGGACCTCGTGGCCTTGGCGCAGGCGCATCTCGATCTGGATGACGACGGCTTGCGGGCCTTGTGCGAACAGGCGATCCGCAGTTACGACCCGTGCATCTCCTGTGCCACCCACTTTCTCAAGCTCGATATCCGACGGCAGCCATGAGTGACGCGCTCGTGGTCGGTTTGGGCACCCCGGAGCGCGGGGATGACGGGGTCGGCCTGATCGTGGTCGAGCAGCTGCGGGCAGAGGCGCCAAAAGGCGTCGTGATCCGCGCCCTGCCGCGCCAGGCCCTGGATTTGCTCAGCCTGTGGACGGGCTACGATCGGGTCTGGGTCGTGGATGCGATCCAGTCCGGCGCACCGGCGGGAACCTGTCACCGGGTGCAGCCGCCGCTTCCTGCCGCTGCGCTCGGGCGCGCCGCGCCGTCGACCCATGGCCTGGGGCTGGCCGAATGCATCGCGCTGGCCGAGCGTCTGGACGCCTTGCCGGCGCATCTGGTCATCTTCGGCATCGAGGTGGCCTGCGTGACGCCGGGCGAGGGACTGACGCCGGCGGTGGCGGCCGCGGTGCCGGTGCTCGTCGAGCAATTGCGCTGCGAACTGAAGGTGTGCGGATATGCATGAATCGGGATTGATCGGCGCGCTGTTGCGGCAGGTCGAGACGCAGGCCCGGGCGGCATCGGCCCGCCGGGTGGTGGGTATCGAGCTGTGGGTCGGCGCGCTCAGCGGTTTTTCCGAGGCCCATCTGCGCGAGCATTTCGTGCATGAAGCACAGGGCAGTCTGGCCGAAGGCGCGCGCTTGACCGTGGTGTGCTCAGATGAAATCACCCACCCCGATGCCGCCCATCTGGTGCTCCGGTCCATCGAGATCGGTTGAGCCGCACCATGCATGAGCGCGTCCGTCGCTTGCGTCTGATCGGTCGGGGTCATGTGCAGGGCGTGGGGCTGCGGCCCTACGTCCACCGTCTGGCAACCAGGCTCGGACTCGGTGGCTGGGTCGTCAATGCGACCGGCGAGGTGCGCATCGAGATTCAGGGAAGCGCTGCTGCCGTGGCGGCCTTTGTGCGCGGCCTGCGCCGCATCCCACCGCCGGCCCGGATCGACGCCCTGATCCGGCAGGCGCGGCCGCCGGAGGCGGCAGGGCCGTTCCGTATCCTCCCCAGCGCAGAGAATGGCTCGGCGGGCATGGTCATCGCGCCGGATCTGGCCACCTGTCCGGCCTGCCGGGAGGAGCTGTTCGACCCCTCCGCCCGCCGTTACCGCTACCCGTTCACCACGTGCAGCCAGTGCGGCCCGCGCTGGTCGATCCTGGGCCGATTGCCGTTCGATCGCGGCCATACCGCCATGGCCGCATTCCCCCTGTGCGCCGCGTGCCGGGCCGAATATGAGGACCCCGCCGACCGGCGTTTTCATGCCCAGACCCTGGCCTGTCCAGCCTGCGGCCCCGTGCTTGCCTGGCACCAGGCCGATGGCGGAATCGCAGGGCACGGCGAGGACGCGCTGGAGCAGGCTGTGAGAGCGCTGCGCCGGGGGGGAATCGTCGCGGTCAAGGGCATCGGCGGGTTTCATCTGTTGACCGATGCGCGGGACGATGCGGCCGTGGCGCGTCTGCGCGAGATCAAGGCGCGCCCCGGCAAGCCGCTGGCTGTCCTGTTCCCCGATCTTGCGCAGGTGCGCCGCAGTTGTCGCGTCGATGCCACGGAGGCCGCCGTCCTGACTTCGACCGCCGCGCCGATCGTGCTGCTCGCGCGGCGCGAGGACGATCCGCTCAGCGGCCTGATCGCCCCCGGGCTCGATCGACTCGGCGCGATGCTGCCCTACAGCCCCTTGCATCACCTCCTGATGGACGCGTTGGGCTTTGCGGTGGTGGCGACCAGCGCCAATCGACGGGGAGCACCCTTGTGTTTCGACAACGCCGAGGCCCTGCGTGAACTGTCGGGTCTGGCCGATGGCTTTCTGCTGCATGATCGCGCCATCCTCCGGCCGGTCGAGGACGGCGTGGTGCACGTGTTCGAGCACGAGACGCTCAGGCTGCGCCTGGGCCGTGGGGATGTGCCGGTGACCTTGGCCTTGCCGCGTGCGGCCGAGCCGGTGCTCGGCACGGGTGGGCAGTGGAAGAACGCACTCGCCGTGACGGTCGAGGATCGCATGGTGATCGGCGGCCACTGCGGGGATCTGGATCATCCGCAGGCGCAGGCGGCATGGTCGCGGGAATGCGAGGCGTTCCCGGCCCTGTTCGGCGCCGCGCCGCGCGCCTGGGCCTGCGACGCGCATCCCGATCATGTCCCGACCCAAGCGGCGATTCGTCGCGCCCGAGCGGGCGAGGGCGTCGTGACTGCGGTTCAGCATCATCATGCGCATCTGGCGGCAGCCGTGCTGGAAGGCCGCTGCGCCGCGCCGCTGCTTGGCGTGGTGTGGGATGGCACAGGCCTGGGCTCCGACGGGACGATCTGGGGCGGCGAACTGCTGGCCTGGGATGCGGGCCGTGTGCAGCGGGTCGGGGCGCTGTTTCCGTTCACCTTGCCCGGGGGCGATCTCGCGGTGCGAGACCCGCGCCGTTCGGCCTTGGGCGTCCTGGCCGCGCTGGGTGCGTCCTTGGACGGTCCCAGGGTGCGCGGCCTGGGCTACGATGCCCGGAGCCTGCGCGTGCTGGTGCGGATGCTGGAGACGGGTACTGGTTGCGTCGCTACCACCAGCGCGGGACGGCTGTTCGACGCCGTGGCGGCGCTGCTCGGCCATCACCGGCCGATGCACTACGAGGGCGAGGCCGCGATGAGGCTGGAGGCGCTCGCGCGGCGTCACGCTGGCACGACGCATCCTTATCCCGGCGCCGTGACGGCAGAGGCCGGATGGCTCTGCCTCGACTGGCGCAGCGCCCTGCTGGAGGCATTGGCGGAACACGACGCCGGCCGGCCGGTGGAGCGTGTTGCTGCGCGCTGGCATGCCGCCCTCGCCGCGCTCATCGCGGCGGCCGTGGCGCAGCGCTCCGAGTCGACGGTGGTGCTGACCGGCGGCTGCTTTCAGAACGCGCTGTTGCTCGAAGGAACGGCCCAACTGCTGCGGGCGCAGGGGCGGCATGTCTATTGGCCCCGCCGTCTGCCGGTCAACGACGGCGGCCTGGCGGCGGGGCAGGCGTCTGTGGTCGCGGGAATCTGGGGAGGCTAGCCGTGTGTCTGGCGATTGCGGGCCGTTTGCTGAGTGTCGATGGCGAGGACGCGCTGTTCCGCACCGGCCGTGTCGATTTCGGCGGGGTGATCAAGGCGGTCCATCTCGCCTGCGTGCCGGAGGCCCAGGTGGGCGACCTGTTGCTCGTCCATGCGGGGCTGGCCATCGGCCGGATCGATCCCGACCGCTCCCGGCCATTGGACATCGATGGCCTCGGAGCCGGCGAGGCATGAACACCGCCGTCATCCAGACCGATGCGATCCGGCGTGCGGTCGCGGCCATCGCGGGGCGGGTGACGCGTCCCTGGACGCTGATGGAGGTCTGCGGCGGTCAGACCCATGCCATCCTGCGCCATGGCCTCGATCGCCTGCTCGCCCCGGTGGGCATCGAACTTCTGCACGGTCCGGGCTGCCCGGTCTGTGTCACGCCGGCCGCGGACATCGATCGGGCCATCGCGTTGGCACGAACGCCCGGCGTGGTGCTGTGTTCCTTCGGCGACATGCTGCGCGTGCCGGGCAGCGGCGAGGATCTCTCCATTGCCCGAGCCCGCGGCGGCCGGGTGCAGGCGGTCTACTCACCATTGGATGCCGTGCGTCTGGCGCAGCAGCACCCCCGGGACGAGGTCGTGTTTTTCGCCGTGGGGTTCGAAACGACGGCGCCGGCCACGGCCTTGGCCGTGCAGCAGGCGCGGGCGCTGGGACTCGACAACTTCTCGCTTCTGGTGTCACACGTGCGGGTGCCGCCGGCCGTGGAGGTGCTGCTGTCGGCGCCCGAGCGCCGCATCGAGGGGCTGCTCGCCGCCGGCCATGTCTGCACGATCATGGGTTTACAGGAATACGCTCCGCTCGTGGCGCGCTTCGGGGTGCCCATCGTGGCGACCGGATTCGATCCCCTCGACATTCTGGAGGGGGTGGCGCGCACGATTGCCCAGCTCGAAACCGGCCGGGCGCAGCTCGAGAACGCTTACGGCCGCGCGGTCAGCGAGGAGGGACAGACCGCTGCGCGGCAGATCGTCGAGGCGGTGTTCGAGCCGGCCACGCGGCCCTGGCGCGGCCTGCCTGCGATTCCGGATGGGGCGCTCGTCCTGCGGCCGGCCTGGCACGCCTTCGACGCTCAACGGCGCTTTTCCCTGGGCCCGATTGCGGAGCCGGCCGTGCCGGAATGTCTGGCCGGCGCCGTCCTGACCGGGCGTATGCAGCCGACCCAATGTCCCGCCTTCGGGCGGCGCTGCACGCCCGAGCGCCCCTTGGGCGCGCCGATGGTGTCGGGTGAAGGGGCATGCGCCGCCTATTTCCGCTATCGCGCGCCCGAGGGAAACGGATGAGCCGCGAGTCATCTCCATCGGGGCTGTTGTGCCCGATGCCGATTCTGGATGCCACCGAAATCCGCATGGCCCATGGCGGCGGCGGCCGCATGAGTCAGGATCTGCTGGAACGGGTGATCCTGCCACGCCTCGGGGGGTGCGCCAGCGATCTGCACGACGCAGCGCTGCTGCCGGAGCGGGCTGGACGGTGGGCCGTGGCCACCGACGCTTTCGTGGTCCGGCCGCTTTTTTTTCCCGGCGGCGACATCGGCTCCCTGGCGGTGCACGGAACGGTCAATGATCTGCTCATGGCCGGCGCTCAGCCCGTGGCATTGACACTGTCCCTGATCCTCGAGGAAGGGGTCCCGATCGCGGTGCTGGAGCACGTCCTGGACAGCGCCGCCGAGGCCAGCCGGCGCTGCGCGGTGCGCGTGGTGGCCGGCGACACCAAAGTGGTGGGACGAGGGGAGGCCGATGGGATGTACCTCGCCATGACTGGCCTGGGGCTCGTGGCAGCCGGGCAAGACCTACACCCGCGCCGCGTCTGCGCGGGGGACCGCATCCTGGTGTCCGGAGATCTGGGGCGGCATGGCCTCGCCATCCTCAACGCGCGCGAAAACCTCGGCTTCGAGACCGACTTCGTGAGCGACAGCGCGCCCTTGCTCGAGCCGGTGCAACGGCTCCTGGACGCCGTCGATCCGTCCGCGCTGCGCGTCCTGCGCGATGTCACGCGGGGCGGCCTGGCCGGCGTGCTGCATGAGCTTGCCCAATCGGCGGGCCTTGCATTCGACATCCGGGAGGCGGCTGTGCCTGTGGAAGCGCCGGTGCGCTCTGCCTGCGCGCTGTTGGGTCTGGATCCGCTGCAACTGGCCTGTGAAGGACGCTTCGTCGCCATTGTTGCACCGGAGGCCGAGCAAGCGGCGCTGGCCGCGTTGCGCGCGACCTCGTTGGGCAGGGCGGCGGTCTGTGTCGGGCAGGTGGTCACGGGGCAAGGGGTGTGGCTGGACAATCCGCTCGGGCTGCGGCGCGCGATGGAATGGGGCAGCGGTGAACTCTTGCCGCGGATCTGTTGAGGCTAACCGGTAACGGCCTGCTGGCTCGCGTAGAACCGCTGCTTGTCGGCATACATGCGCTGATCGGCGACGACCATCACTTGCTCGGGATCGGTCTCGTCGCTGGAGGCGATGCCGATGCTGAGGGTGATGGGCAGTGTCTGACCATCCCTGATCGTCAAAGGGCGCTCGCCCGCCTGTTCCCGAAGGCGCTCTGCCAGCCGCAGCGCCGGTTCCTGGCGAAGATTGGGGCACAGGATGGCGAACTCGTCGCCACCGATGCGGCAGACGATGTCCTCCGAGCGGCAAATGGCCTTCAGGCGTTGCGCAACCCGAATGATCATCTGATCCCCGATCACGTGTCCGTGCTGGTCATTGGCAGCTTTCAACCCATTGATATCGATGATCAACAGCGAGAAGTCCATCGCGGCGATCTGCTGCTTCGCCTCCTGCTGCTGCACGAGGGACTTCTGGAAGTAGGCGCGGTTGTAGATCCCGGTCAGGCTGTCGGTGTTTGCGAGTTGCAGCAGTTCCAGTCTGAGCAGGTGATTTTCCACCCCGGCGGCGAGCTGATCCCGAAACAGTTCCACGGCCCCCCGCAGATAGTCCGAGAGCATCGGGCCCTTGATGACGAGGTGGCCGATCGTTTGATCGCGTCGATTCCAGAGGGGAAGCAAGCGCCAATGGGTGGCCGGAACGGCCTCGGGTAGCGCCGACAGATGCGCGAGGAGGGTTTCGCAATGACCGTCGCTCATCGCGTGGCCCTGGCCCAGGAAAAGCTCCTGCTCTGCGGGCGAAAATCCCGGGGCGACCATGTGACGGACCTTGCGCCGTCGGCGGCCGTAGAGCAGCACGCCGAACTCGTGGTCCCGGAACAGCAGGCGCAGCTGTTGAATCGTCCCGTCCAGCAGGTCGACCAGATCTTCCTTTTGCTGGATGAGCAGACTGGCATCGAGCAGTGTGCGCAGCACGTCGCGTTGACGCTCGCTTTCGATGCGGCTCTGTGCGGCGCTTTTTTCCTGCTCCAGCAGGTGGTAGGCCATCGACAGAAAGAAGGCCATCAACGGCAGCGCCAGCAGGGTCGAGGTCGCGAAGGCGGCCACGAAGATGCCGACATCGACGCGACCCTCCGTCAGGTGGTAGAAGATGGGCGCGAGCGTCATCGCGCCGGCGACCACGACCGTGTAGATGCCCGCGGCCAGACGCCACGTGGGTTGTCCGAGCAACCAGTGTTGCACTGGAGAGAGCAGTTCACTCCGCGCCGGCACGACGAATGCTTCCTTGTCCGCCCGTCATTGGGAGTTTATCGGCCGCGGCGGGGGATTGCTTGAGCAGACGCGCGGGTCGCCGCCCGGCTTGCAACGGAGTCGATCGCAGTCTGCAATCCATGTCGGGCCTCATCGGTTGCCGCATCAATGATGATGATCGCAGAATCGCGGCCGGATTGCTTCGCGATCCGCAAAGGCCGCAGATGTCCGCGATGTTGGGCCGGCTGGTTTTCCCGACAGGATGTCAATCTATAGTGGGTTATCCTGTATCCGGTGCTTCCAAGAGTATCGGTATGGCCCGGGTATCCATCATCACACCTGCGTTTGCGGCCACCGAACATCTGCCGTGTGCGGTGGCGAGTGTGTTGGCGCAGGGATTCGACGATTGGGAGATGCTGATCGTCAGCGACGACGGCGAGGATTATCGCGCCCGCTTCGCGCAGCACAGCCTGACGGACGGTCGCTTGCGCTTTCTGGCCTCATACGTTTATGGCAGTGGGCCCCATGTTGCACGCAACCCGGGTCTCCGGGTGGCGACGGGCGAATTCATTGCGCCGCTGGATGCCGATGAGGTGTACTATCCGGATCGGCCCGAGCGTCTCGTGGCGCTGGCTGCCGACCACGGCATGGCCGGTGACAATCTGCATGTGGTCGAAGCGCATGGCGGGCGGTGTTTGCAGACCGTTTTCCCGCTCGATCCCAAAGTGCAATGTCTGGTCTTGGAAGACTTCTGCCGATTTTCGGTGCCGCTGCTGTTCGTGTTTCATCTTTCGGTGATTGGCGCGGCTTGGGACGAGGATGTGGGTTTCTGCGAGGATACCCTGTTCACTCTGCGGGCCCTCGAGCAGGCGGGGCAGGCTGTGATTGATGCTGAATCTCTGCATGGGTCTCGGGTCCATCCGGCGTCCATCTGTCACGGTCCGGACGCGGTGGCGCGGGCGGAGACCGCTTACCGATTCTGTCTGCAACGCTTGCGTGAGAACGGCCTCGGGTTCCGGACACGCCGTTATCGAGAGGCCGTGACGGCGATCCTGCATCGCAAGCGGGTTTTGAACCGTGCCTATTGCCGGGCCCGGCACGGCTTTGCCGGCAGTTTTCAGCACGATTTGGTCACGCATCAGGGTATTGGGACATGACTGAGCCGGCAACCGACTGGCGCGCCCATTTTCTGGGCGTGGGGGCCCGGGGTTTCGACGCGCCAGCGAGTCCCGCCTGGGTGCTCGAGCAGGGCGGCGCGGCGCTGCTGCTCGTCGACTGCGGCCCGGACATTCCCGAAGCGTACGAAGCCGCCTACGGACATCTGCCCGCCGCGCTGTTTCTCACCCATGCCCACTACGACCACATCGGGGGGCTGGAGGCCCTGGCGTTTCATTTGCGCTTTGCCGACCCACCGGCGCTGCCATGCCGCTTGTTCGTGCCTGCGCCGCTGGTTCCGGTCCTGCAGCGTCGCGTCGCCGACTATCCGGGAACCTTGGCCGAAGGGGGCGCCAACTTCTGGGATGTTTTCCATCTCATCCCGGTCAGCGCGGGCTTCTGGCACCGGGAGCGGGCCTTTCGGGTCTTCCCCGCACGCCATCACCTGCCGGACTCGGCCTTCGGGCTCAGCCTGCCCGGGGTATTCTGGTACAGCAGCGATACCCGTCCGATACCGGAGCAGGCCATCGCCCATGCGAGCCACGGCGAGGTGCTGATGCACGACTGCCGCATCGAGGGCAACCCGTCGCACAGCGGCGCTGCGGATCTGGCGCGCGAATATTCGCCGGAGCAGCGCGCGCGCATGTGGCTCTATCACTATCAGGATGCCCATGCGGCGCTTCGGCTCGAGGCGCTGGGATTTCGAGTGGTGCGCCCGCGCGAGCCGATCCTGCTGCGGATGGATGAGGAAGTCCCGGGTGCGCTGCGGATTGCATCAACGCCGGATTCCAGATGATCACCCGATGCCGGACCGCGGCATGTCTGTTTCGCTGCGTTCGCGTCCTGCACTGCAGAGCGACACTGCCTGTTTCATGATCCGGCCCAGACCTTGTGTCTTCGCCCCTTAATCGCTAGCCTCGAATGATTGCGGGAGGGCGATGGCGTGCAATCCGAACGATGGTTTTTCTGGGGTGATCTCGGTGCCAGCGCGGCCGTCGGCGCAGCGATGGCTGCCGCGGGCCATGCCTTGGCGATGCAGCTTTCGCCGGTTTGGCTGGCTTTTCCACTCGCCGTTCTGGCGGGCGCGGTGGGCGGCATGATGCTCGGCATGCTGGTTTTTTCGCACTGGCTGGGCGGCATGGAAACCATGTTCCAGAGTTGGATATGCGGCGCTTTGGGCGCGCTGGCCGGCGCCTGTATGGTACCGGGCGGGACGCTCGGGGCCATGGCGTGGGGGCTTGGCGTGGGCGTGGCCGTCTTCCTGGCATTGAGAATCTGGAACGCACGCATCGCGGCCCAGGCCCGACGGGGGATCTGGTCATGAACGGAGCCGAACAAACCCGGCGCAAATGGGATCGGGCGTCGATCAGCTATGACCTCATGGTCGGCGGCGCGCAGGAACGCCGCTGGGAAGCACACAAGCGGGCGTTGTACCGCACCATGGCGGAGGGTCGGATTCTGTTCGTGGCGCTCGGCACTGGGCTCGACATCGCCCACTTCCCTCCGGGGCGCGACATCACCGCGCTGGACATCAGTCCGGCCATGCTGAAACGGGCCGCGCCGCGCATTGCGGGCTATGACGGCCGCCTGCAGGCGCTGGTGATGGATGTGCGGACCTTGGATTTCCCGGATGCCTCCTTCGATCAGGCGTTCACGGCCTGCACTTTCTGCTCGGTTCCCGATCCGGTGCGCGGCCTGCGCGAACTGCATCGCGTGCTGCGCCCGGGCGGCACGCTGGGCATGTTCGAGCATACGGGCAGCCGCTGCTTTCCCTTCAACCATCTGCTCAATGCGCTCACACCGCTCAGCCGGCGGGTTGGTCCGGATCTGAATCGCGATACGGTCGGCAATGTGCTGCGGGCCGGCTTCGATGTGGAGTCGGTCGAACCGCATTATCTCGACATCGTCAAGACGATCCGTGCCCGCAAGCCGGTCTGATGGCGATCCGCGCACGATCAGCACAAAGCGCGCGGGTTTTGCAGGCGCCTTGCATCCGGTCGCCGACTTGCACCTGCTCAGCGACCTCACCTGGCACGACGCGTCCGGCGCGCGCCGCAGCGAACAGTCGATTTTTGCCGCAGAGCTCGCCATGATCGGCGCGGCGCGCCGTCTCGTCCTCGCCGACCAGTTTCTCTACAACCCCTGGCGCGGTGCCGCCAGCGGGGATTTCCTGCCATTGTGTCAGGCCTTTACCGAGGCGCTGGTTGCCCAGCGCCGCCGCCATCCCGAACTGCGCGCGATCCTCATCACCGACCCCGTCAATACCGCCTATGGGGCCGTGTGGCCGGCGCACTTCGAGCAGCTGCGTGAGGCCGGGGTCGAGATCGTGCTCACGCCGCTGAAACGCCTGCCCGACAGCAACCCTGTCTGGTCCACCCTGTGGCGCGGCGTCCTGCGACATCTCGCGCTGGATGGTTTGGGGCGCCTGCCCCATCCCTTCGACGCTGGCGAGGTGCGGCTCGGAACCTATCTGCGCCTGCTGCATTTCAAGGCCAATCACCGCAAGACCCTCATCGCGGATGTCGAGGGGCGTTGGACGGGGCTGATCTCGTCCTCCAATCCCCATGACGCGAGCTGCTGGCATCACAACCTGGCGCTGCGCTTCGGCGGGCCGGCCGTCGCCGATCTGGTCGCGACCGAGAACGCCGTGCTGGCTCTGGCAGGACACGAACCCGTCGTTCTGCCGGCACCGTTGGCGCCTGAGTCAATACCCGATGCCGACGCCGCGCTGCGTGTCGCCGTCCTGACCGAAACGGCGATTCGCGATCGCGTGCTGGCAGAGCTGGGCGCGCTGGGCCCAGGCGATACCGCGGGGCTCGTGATGTTCTATCTCTCCCATCGGACCGTCATCCGGGCCTTGATCGCGGCGCATCGCCGCGGTGCGGCGGTGCGGGTCCTGCTCGATGCCAACCACGAAGCTTTCGGCCGGGCCAAGGACGGCGTGCCCAACCGGCAGGCGGCCTGGGAACTGAACCGTGCGGGCATTTCCGTGCGTTGGATCCATACCCACGGCGAGCAGGCGCACGGCAAATGGCTGCTGCTGCGGCGCAGGGATGGATCCGGGACGCTCTTGAGCGGGTCGGCCAACTTCACGCGCCGCAATCTGGATGGCTTCAACCTCGAAACCGACCTCCTGGTGAACGGGCGGGCCGATCATGCGGTATTCACGGTGGCCGATAGCCTGTTCGAAGGGCTCTGGAGCAACGCGGGCGGGGTCGCGTTCAGCCTGCCTTACGGCGCATTTGCCGAGCCATGGCCACTGAAATACCTGCGCTACCGGTTCATGGAAGCCTCGGGCTGGAGTACATTCTGAACCGGCCGTAGCGATGGGGCCGCGTGTACATGGCGCCCATGTCTGGCGATACCGGAGTCTGAACCGAAATGGACAAGAGCGTTCGCTTCCACCTCATCTATCTCTTTTTTGCCCTCATCGCGCTTTCCCTGATCCGCGACGCCTGGCATCAGCTCCAGCAGGTCGAAACCATCGACTACAGTGAATTCAGGTCCTATCTCGATGCCGGCCGAATCGAGGAGGTGACGGTCAGCGGTCAATACCTGACCGGTACGCTGCGCCAGCCGACCGAGTCCGGTCGGACCCAGTTCGTCACGACGCGCGTCGACCCCGAACTGGCGAACGAACTGCTGCCGGCCGGGGTGCGCTTTCGCGCCACGGCGGACAACCCCTGGATCCGCGAGATCCTGTCCTGGATCGTGCCCATCGCGCTGCTGGTGTTGTTCTGGTCGTTCCTGTTGCGGCGCATGGGGCAGGGCCAGAGCGGCTTGATGGCCATCGGCCGCAGCAAGGCCAAGATCTATGTCGAAAGCGATACCCGAGTGACGTTCGAAGACGTTGCGGGCGTCGACGAGGCCAAGGAAGAACTGCGCGAGATCGTGGCCTTTCTGAAGGACCCGAAGGGGTACGGCAAGCTGGGCGCGCGCATTCCCAAGGGTGTCCTGCTCGTCGGCCCGCCGGGTACCGGCAAGACCCTGTTGGCGCGGGCCATGGCCGGGGAGGCCCAGGTGCCGTTTTTTTCCATCAGCGGTTCGGAATTCGTGGAGATGTTCGTCGGCGTCGGCGCGGCGCGGGTGCGCGATCTGTTCGAGCAGGCGCGCAAGTCCGCTCCTGCCATCATTTTCATCGATGAACTCGATGCGCTCGGGCGGGCGCGCGGCGCTTTCCCTGGCATCGGCGGACACGACGAGCGCGAGCAGACACTCAATCAACTGCTGACCGAGATGGACGGATTTGACGCCTCTGGTGGGCTGATCCTGGTGGCGGCCACCAATCGCCCCGAGATCCTGGATCCGGCGCTGCTGCGGGCGGGGCGCTTCGATCGTCAGATCCTGGTCGATCGGCCGGACAAACGGGGTCGGGTCCAGATTCTCGCGGTCCATTTGAAAAAGATCCGCCTGGCGCCAGAGGTCGATCCGGAGCAGATCGCGAGCCTGACCACGGGCTTTTCCGGGGCCGACCTCGCCAATCTGGTGAACGAGGCGGCCTTGCAGGCCACCCGCCGCGCGCGGGACGCGGTCACGATGGAGGATTTCACGGCAGCGGTGGAACGGATCGTCGCGGGACTGGAAAAGCGCAACCGTCTGCTCAATCCGCGTGAGCGCGAAATCGTGGCCCATCACGAAATGGGACATGCCTTCGTCGCGCTGGGCCTGGGGGATACCGATCGGGTGCACAAGGTGTCCATCATTCCGCGCGGCGTCGGTGCTCTGGGCTACACCATCCAGCGGCCGACCGAAGATCGGTTCTTGATGAGTCGGCGGGAGCTGGAAAACAAGATCGCCGTGTTGCTGGGTGGGCGAGCGGCCGAGGTGCTGATCTTCAACGAGGTGTCGACCGGGGCGGCGGACGATCTGGTCAAGGCCACGGACATTGCCCGCAACATGGTGATCCGTTACGGCATGGATGACGCGCTCGGGCATGTCGCCTATGCCCAGGAACAGAACCGATTCCTGAATGGGATGGGGCAGGAGCAGACGATGTTGCCCGTGAGCGAGCAGACGGCGCGGGCCATCGACGAGGCAGTTCAGCGCATCATTGCCCAGGCCTTCGAGCGGGCCCGCGGTTTTCTGGCGTGCAATCGATCGGTTCTGGAAGCTGCTGCGCAGGAACTGCTGCAGCGGGAAACCCTGGATGAGGCATGTCTGAGTGAGTGGAGCGAGCGGTTGGTATCGCCTTCGCCTCAGGGCGACGCCCGGCCTGTACCGACGCGTTCGGCCTGAACAGGGCAAGCCACGGCCCATCAGGCGCGGTTGGCCACTGACGGTGCAGGGTGGATTCGTCGGCAGGAGGATGCAGGCCTGCTCGGCGCAGGCCGGCATTGAACACGTGAGGCAAGGGGCATCGTGGGGGCCTGCGACGTCGGCGGCGATCCGCCCCCGACGTCGCAGCGGGATCGATCAGAACTTGACCGTCGCCGCGGCGTAGAAGGTACGCCCCAGACCCGGCACGGCGATGCCCCAAGGGATACCGTTGATCGACATGGTGGTGCCTTGACCGACATAGGCGCCGCCGGTGGGCAGGTCATAGTTGGTGTCGAACAGGTTTTCGACCCCAAAGTCGAAGCGCAGCCGCTGCTTGTCGTAGCCGCCACGCAGATTGATCAAAGCGTAACCGTCCGTCTCGATTTCGTTGCGCACGTCCGAAAGATCGTCCTTCGCATCCACCAACACCAGCTCCAAGGCGTTGTCCCACGGACCCAGCGCATGAGTGAGTGCGATCTTGGCGTTGAGCGGCATGATGTTGTAGAGACCATCATTGGTGTCGCGGTTCTCGCCCTTGGTGTAGTTCACCAGTCCCTTGAGGCCGAAAGCGCCCAGGGTCGTTTCGGCCAGCGGAAGATAACCGGACAGGTCAAGGCCGTAGAGTGCCGCGGTTGCGTTGACGTATTCCAGGATCACGAACTGATCGCGTGCCGTGGCGTTGGCAGGCCCGGCGCAGATCGCGTTCATCATCATCCCGCTACCTGCGCAACGCTCAGCGTCGATGTAGTCGGTGACATAGGTGTAGAAAGGCGTGATCCGTAGTCCCCGCGTACGGTCTGCACTGTGCCAGTCGAACGTGGCCGACACGGTATGCGCGGTTTCCGGATCGAGATCCGGATTGCCCACATAGCCGTTTCCGTCCCCGACGAAGTTGTTCATGATCGCTGCCATGGCGTTTCGCGACCACGCATAGCGCTCGTAGAGATTCGGCGAGCGGGTCTTCATGGCGTAGCCGAACTCGAGATCCTTGGTCGGATCGATCAGATAGCGCGCCAGCGCGGCGAGATCGACGTTGTTGTCGTTGCGTTCACGATCCCGGGCGTTGAATTCGGCTGCCGACTGTGCGTAACCGGTATTGATATTGTTGTAGCCCTGCACAGGCCCGGCATCGGTCGTCACGCGCTCGTAGCGCCCGCCGAGGAGTGTGGTCCACTGGGCGCTGACGGCGCGTTCCCATTCGGCGAACAGAGCCATCCGGTCCCGCTGACCGTCGTTGATGTTCCGAAAGGTGTTCGGCGCCATGCCGCCGAAGGTGGCCTGTTCGCCTTGGGCGTTGAGCATGCCGGCCAGGTTCGCGGGCGAAGGCGGCCACCAGTCATCGAGCCGGTAGCGCTGATACTCCCCGCCGAGCCGCAGAACGTCGGCCTCGGTCAGGTCGATGCTTCCCATCAATTTGGCGCCGATGTTCTGGCTCTCGGTATACATCGGCATGCCGGGGGCCACGATTCCGGGCGCAGAGCCATAGATGAACTGCTTGTCGTCGCCGAAATCCATCTTGTGGTCGACGTCTTCGTAGTAGGCGCGCGCATCCAGACTGCCCCATTGGAAACGATTCCGGTAGCGCAGATTGAACCGGTACTGGGTGTTGTCCACCATGTCCATGCGCTGGTTGGGGTAATTCTGATAGGGGATGTCCTGATAGCCGGCCTTGGCTTCGAGCAGTTGCTCGCCATCCTTGAGCGCGAGGCCGAGCTGGTGGTTTTGCACCTTGTAGGCGGTGGAGCCGACTTCATCCAGCGGCAGTTCACGGCCGGGCCGGCCGGTGGCGGTGAAATCCTTGAAATCCCCACCGGCCTTGTAGTTGTCGGACTGGGCGTAGGAGCCGTCATAGCGCAGGCTGACGTGCTCGCCGGCCTGGGTCGCCGAGAAATGCCCGCGATAGGCATCGCCGTTGCTGCGATAGCCGCCGCCGATCTCGCCCTTGGTCAGCGTTCCACTGCCCGGGTCGGCGAATTCGGGGGCCGCGGACTCGATTGCAATGGTGCCGCCGATGGAGTCGCCGCCGACGCTCACCGGGGAAATGCCCGCCCAGACCTTGATGGACTTGATCTGTGATGGATCGACGTAGGAGAGCGGCGGATTCATGTGGTTGGGGCAGGCCGAGATCAGGCTCATGCCGTCGACCAGGATGCGCAGCCGGTCATCCGCGAGCCCATGGATGCTGGGCAGGCTGGAGATGCCGCCCGCCGCATTGAGCACTACCCCCGGCACATCGCTGAGCAAGCCGGCGGTTTCGCCGCTGATCGCGCGCCGCACCGCGAGGTCCTCCTCACTGACGGACGAGCCGTCGAAGCGCGTCGATTCCTCGGTCCCGGTGACCGTCACCGGGGGCAGTTGCTGAACCTCTGCCGCCAGGGACAGGATCGGCGTGAGCAAGGCCAGCACGGCCAGTGGCAGCGGTCCGGTCCGCGCCGGATGAGTGGGAGAGTGTGTCATGAAGCGCCTCTTCAAGAGATTGCGTTTGTCCGTGAAGCAAAGCGGTCATGCGGCGAACCAGCCGGACCGGCCGGGTTCCTAATCGGCTTTGCAGTCGTTTTTTCGGAAGATGGCGTGAGCAGTGTTCCCGTTGGCGCGCGATGAGACTGGCACGACAGGACCCATATTATTTTTTTATTACGATATGGGAGATGGGCAGGAAGCGGTATGCGACAAATTGTCGCAGGGGTGTCGGACGGCGTCCGCCGGGGCAGACGGGTTCACGTCCGGTTCAATATGTGTCATTCGAGCGGATATTCCTTCCATGCCGATTCCGGCGGCTCCTCCGACGTGCTGGCGGCGACGCTCAACACGCGCTGCCAGCCGATGTGATCGAACGCGATGTGCCGTTCGCAGAAATAATCGCTGGCGTTGCTCAATACGTCTTCGAGCGTTGCCAGGACGTAGCGCAGGGCCAGCGGGGAGTGCGCAAACTGCGCCGGAATCGCGACATGAAAGCGCAGCACCGGATCGTCGTCGTGATAGCCACCCATGCGCATGCCTGTAAAGTCCGGCTGAAAATCTTCCGAGGCGGGAAGAAAGCTCACGTCGAGTCCAGGGCCGGGCGGGAGGAGCTTGCGCTGGCGTGCCAGCGCAGCAGCGATGCGCGTGATCGCCTTGTCGATGGGCGATTTTTCCAGCGTGTCGGATTTGTTGATGCTGATGAAGATCGAGCTCATGCGGACTCCCGGTTGGTCATGGCGCCCCGCCAACGGCGGCTGCAGGGCACGCATGGTCTCAAAGGTCATCGGCCAGCACTTCCAGCGCGATCAGTTGTTCGCGCAGGGCCATGTGCGCGTAAAACCCCTCGCGTCCCTGATAGACGGGATCGCCATGGAGGGCTTCCGGCGCGCTTTCATCATCCGGGTGCACCCGACAACGCTGCAACGGTGCGGCCAGCGCCGCCAGATGCGCGTGCAGGAGGCTCACCGGTTCGCTCTGATAGTGCCCCGGCTCCATCAGGGCGTCAGCGCGGTACAGCGGGGTTTCCCAGCCGTGCCGTGCCGCGAGGTCCGCGATCCAGTCCGGCGGCGCATCCGAATCCGCGCCGCTGGCCGCAAGCAGTTCGCGCGCCGTGGCCACCGCATGGATCTTTTGGCCGGGAACGATACGTCGGGTCTTGATCTTGCCGATGAGATCGTCTTCGTCGAAAGCGAACCACGCC
The DNA here is from genome assembly GCA_035325645.1 of Candidatus Macondimonas sp. Lineage (GTDB taxonomy): Bacteria > Pseudomonadota > Gammaproteobacteria > UBA5335 > UBA5335 > Macondimonas. The sequence goes on from DAOKZK010000024.1 coordinate 36,874, forward strand.
TGCGGGCGGCCTTCCCAGGGCACTTCCACGACGTGGATCACGGCGCCCTGTCTCGAGCCGGGGCGGCGCGCTCATTCATCGATGCGCAACCGCAGGATGTCGTCCGCCGCGTGCCGCGTGCCGCATGACGCTCGGCGATGGCCATCGGCGTGGCCTCGTGGATGGCCCGCGCCTCGTCCAACATGGCTTGCGCGTGCGCCGCTTCCTCCCGGGTGAGCGGAATGCGGCCTGCCATGTGGGTGGCCTCAGGCATGGCCTGCCAGATGGCCATGCGGTTGGGATGCTGGCGCACGTCGACCAGCGCATCGGCCTCACGCCGCCCGTCCAGACAGACGAAGCGGCCGATGACATCCACCCGTCGCCCGTCCTGGGTGTGCCGGATGAGCACCGGCGTTTCTGTCGCGCCCCTCGGGTGGGCATCCTGGAGTTCCTGCGCCATCACGTCACCCCCGCTTCGGCCGGCGTCTGCGCCTTGATGCTGAGCGCATGCACCTCGGCCGGCATCATCGCGGCCACCGCGTCATAGACCAGGCGATGGCGGCCGATGACCGACACCCCGTCGAAGCGATGCGACACCACCCGGATCAGGTAGTGCCCGG
>DAOKZK010000025.1:0-37190 GCA_035325645.1 Candidatus Macondimonas sp.
GCCATCTGGGGCATCGTCGAGTGGCTAGAGACCGGAAATCGCAGCAACGGACCCTTTCTCGACTTCAATGCCTTCGGGGCGCTGTTCTATCTCGCCATCCCGCCCGCCGTGGTGGCGCTGGCGCTCAGCCCCGCCCGCCGCGCCCGGCTGATCCTCGGCGGTTTTCTCGCGCTCTGCCTGTGGGCGCTGTTCACCACCGCCTCGCGCGGCGCGATCGGCATCCTCGTCCTGATGATCGTGCCGCTCGTGCTCGGACTGCGCCACGCGGGCACGGCCTGGCGTGCGCCGACCGCGATGCTGCTCGTCCTCACCGCGCTGGCCTACGGCATCGTGCGTTATGTGCCCGAAACGCCGGTGACGCGCGAGGTCGTGAATCTGGGCAGCGACCAGTCGACACAGGACCGGCTCGCCATGTGGCACTCGGCCTATCAGATGTGGCGTGATCGGCCGCTGACCGGCCAGGGCCTCGGCAGCTACAAGCTGCACTACCTGCACTACCGCAGCCCGGAGGAGATCACCTCCACGGGCGACCTCGCCCATAACGACTATGTGCAGTTGCTTGCTGAGGGCGGCCCGCTGCCGCCGGCGCTGCTCATCCTTGCGGGACTGGGCACGTTGGTTCTCGCCGGGCGGCTGTGGCGCCGCATGGGTCCGGCCGCAGCGGCTGCGGATCGCCGCGAGGCGCTCACCGGCTGGGGCATGGTGCTGCCGGTGCTGGGGCTCTTCGTCCACGCCGGCGTCAATTTCATCTTCTATGTCGCGCCACTGGCGCTGCTGGCCGGCCTGATGCTCGCCCGAGCGCGGCATGCCGCCGGGCCCGTCCCGCTGCGGCAAGTCCGCCTCGCCGCGCACCCGCGTCTGGTCGGCGCCGCCTACGGACTGTGCGCCGGCCTCGCGCTCGGCGCGCTCACCATCGACTGGCTGGCCTCCCAGGCCTTCGATCGCAGCAACCGCTGGCCGGTCTTTGTCGAACGCCGCGCCGACCCGCTCGCGCGCTACCAGATGGCAGCCGCGTTTGCGGCCCTGCGGCCCCATCACGTCGCCGCGCAACAGGCGCTCACGACCTCTGCCATCGACCTGGCCTTCGCCAATCAAACCGGCCCGACCGGCAACGTCTGGGCGGGTCTCGCCCTGACCCACGCCCGCACCTGGCAGGCGGCGAGCCGGGGCAACCCCTATGTGGACATGGCGATCGGCCAGCTCGCCTGGCACTTCCCCGTGCTCGGGCCGCATCTGGCGCCGGAGTTTCCCGCCGAGCCCGAGGCCATCCTGCGGCGCGCCATCGAGCGCAACTGGATCGATGCCGAGCTCTATCTGCTGCTCGCGCGCTATCAGGAGGAGGTTCAGCGCGCCCCGGACCGGGCGCTGGAGACGCTGGTCGCAGCGCTGCCCTGGGCCCGCGTGCCCCAAACCTCCAACGCCGGCGTGGAGGCTTGGCAGCGTCTCTATCGGCGTGGCATGACGCTGTCGGAAAGCACAGGTCAAGCGCTTGCGGCGATCGGCTTCGCCCGCATCGTGATCCAGTTCGATGCCACTGACGCAACGGCGCGCCGACTCCTCCTGGCAGCGGGACCGCCCGTCGCGGAACCCGCCGCCGGCGCGGCTGCTGTACCCTGAACCGAATTCCGTGCGAATGCGGGATCGTCTGTTGCCGCGCATCAGCGCCGGAAAACGCGACGGGATTCGCAGCGACATGGTCTCCGGGCACCGCTCAAGTCGGCGCGAAACATGCCGACCTATGAAGAAGCGCTTACCAAGCCGGCCGTCTGGTGTCAAGGCCGCATTGTTTCTACACTGATCCAAAACAAATCGAAGGCAACGTTCTCATGAACATTGGGCAACGCATCCAACAGGCGCGCGAAAAATCGGGCATGTCGCAAACCCGTCTGGCAGAGCTGCTCGGCGTGACCCGCAGTGCCTGCAGCCAATGGGAATCCGGCAGCGGGACCTCGCCGCGGCGCGAGCGTCTCGAACAATTGGCGCAGTTGCTGTCGGTCAACTACGAATGGCTGGCGACGGGCCGCGGCCCGATGCGCGGCCGCAGCAGCCGCCCCGCGCGTGACGGCATGCTGGCGCCCGAGGAGCAGGAACTGCTGAACGCCTTCGGGCAGCTCCCGAGCGGCGCCCGGCGGGCGCTGATCGATTTTTTGCGCGCGCTGGGTTAGGCTGCAGCCCACTCCCTCCCGGGCTGCCCCGGCGATGGGCCACCTTCAAACAGCCCGCCGGGAGCGCCGCCATGCAAATCGCCGAGAACACTGTCGTCGTCATCGACTACACCGTCACGACGCCCGAGGGCGAGCTGATCGATTCCTCCAGTCAGAGCGGCGAACCCCTCACCTACCTGCACGGCGCCGGCAATATCGTCCCCGGCCTCGAAGATGCCCTGACCGGCCGACGTGTGGGTGATTCGCTGCAGGTGTCCGTGCCGCCCGAGCAGGGCTACGGCGAACGCCATGACGAATTGGTGCAGGTGGTGCACCGCGACCAGTTCGTCGGTATCGAACAGATGGAAATCGGCATGCAGTTCCAGACCGAGGCCGAAGGCGAGGTGCACCTCGTCACCGTCACCGGGCTGGAAGGCGACGAGGTGATCGTCGATGCCAACCATCCGCTGGCCGGCGAGACCCTGGTGTTCGACGTGACCGTGCTGGAAGTGCGGCCCGCGACGCGCGAGGAGATGGCTCACGGCCACGTACACGGGCCCGGCGGCCACCACCACTGAGACCCCGGCGAAGCCGCGACGGCCGATCGGTCGCCGCGGCCTCTGCCCGCAAACAACCTCCGATGAGCGTCGCCTCAGGACGCGCCTGGCGCCGGCAGCGCGGCCTGGCGCTCTTTCATCTTGCGGCGCATGTCGCGCACGAAGCGCCAGTTGCGCAGCACCCACCACCAGCTCACCTTGAAGCCGATGTCCTGAACCTTGTACTGGCCTTTTTCGTTGACCCAGTGCGTGATCAGCCGGCCCGGCTTGAGCCGGTAGGTGGCGGTTTCCCCGCTCACGCTCACGGGCGCGCCGGCCAGCCCCAGAATCGACGGATCCATGGGATCGCCGCCGCCCATGTAGGGCATCAGTTTCTGCACGAAGGCAAAGGTGATGAGCTTCATCAGCGTCATGAACTCATCCCGCGCCGGACCTTCCATCAGCCGCTGCATGGGGCTGCGCGTATCGGCCGGATCGGGTGGGCCGGCCTCGTAGAGCTTTTGCAACATGCCGGCCAGACTGTCGCGCAGCAACTCGGCGCGCTCCTGGGTGAGGGTGACTTCGGTGTTCATGTCTTGCAGGGCTCCAGCCGCGACGCCGGGCGCCGCGGATCTCTATCCATGAATTCCAGATCGACGGAAAAACACCGATGGTAAGCACTAGCTGCTTCAAAGGCGAGACTTTGGAACAGCGCGATCGGCGTAGGCCTTGCGTCGCTGCGCAGAGTCATTAGACTGCCTGCCTTCGCTATCGCCTGCACATTCGGACAGGGGATCGCTTCACCGTCATTCCCGAGCCGGCATGATCGACGACACCACGCCCGCCCTGTTCGTGACCGATGCGCAGGGACACTATCACCCCACCCGCTACGCCGTGGGGCCCTGGGATCCGCGACTGCTGCATGGCGGCGCGACGGGCGGCCTCGTCGCACACGTGCTGGAGGCCGCGGACCCGGCGCCGGCGTTGCAGTTCGTGCGGCTCAGCGTCGACCTGCTGCGGCCGGTGCCGCTGGCCCCGTTGACGGCCGAGGCGCGCGTGGTGCGCAGTGGGACGCGCCTGTGCGTCATGGAGGCCGAGCTGCGCCATGAGGACAAGATCGTCGTCAAGGCTCAGGCACTCAAGCTGATGCCGGGCGCAGTTGCCGTACCCGAGCATGCCCGCCCGGACCGTCCCGTACCCGCCGATCCCGACACCATTCCTGTCACCGACCTCATGGGTCGGGCACTGCCCGAGATCGCCCAGCGCCGGCCGAGCATGCACCACTGCATCGAGGCCAGGCGTGTGCACGGCTTCGCCTTGCGCGGCGAGGGCACGGCCTGGCTGCGCAGCACCGTGCCGGTCGTGCACGGCGCGGCGCTGTCGCCCTTCGGCCGCGTGGCGGCGCTGGCCGACTTCGGCAACGGTCTGGGGCAGCTTTATGTCGACAGCCGCACGGGCTGCATCAACGCCGACATCAGCCTGCACCTGCTGCGCCCGCCGAGCGGGGAATGGATCTGCCTCGAGGCACGCGCGGAGCTGTTCGATCACGGGCTCGGCGCGGTGCACACCACTCTCTACGACCCGGCCGGCTACATCGGCCGCGTGACCCAGACCCTGCTCACGCGGCGCACCGGCCGCTGAGCAACCTCAGGCCGGCGGCAGATCGGCCAGTTGATCCACATCGGCAAGCACGATCTGCGGCTTGCCGTCGCCCTGAGACGGATAAAGGCTCACGCGACCCGTGACGTAGACGTAATTCTGCCGCCCCTCCCCCGTGTAGCGCGTTTCCAGCAGCCGCAGCAGATCCTGGGCCTCCGGCGCGCGCCGGTCGGCGATCCACAGGTTGAACGGCTGGGCCGGCGAACCGGCATAAATCAGGGCCCCATCGCCGACCCAGCGATTGATGCCGCCCTGCAGGTCGCAGAACACCGTCACCTGCTCCCCCCGCTGCGCGGCGGCAAGCAGATGGGCGTGATCGAGCCGCACCGACAACACCCCGGCCTGGGGCCCCATGGCCCGATAATCCTCGACCCAACCGTCGCGCATCTGCCACCAGGGCAGCAATTGGCGGTAATCGCGCGTGGGGCCGGCGCCGTTGATGCCAGGGTCCCAGACACCGATGCCTTGAGCCTGGGCGCGCGCCTCGGCCCGCAGAAACGCGCCATGGTGGGTCCGGGAACGGCCGTACTTGACGAAGTAGGGACTCCAGCCAACTGAGACGGCTGCGAGGTTGTAGTGCTCGGTACCCCGCCACGCGTAGGCCAATAAACGACCGTAATTGTCACGATGGCGCACCAGCGCCAGCGACGGTGGATCGGCGGTGTCGAATTCGAGATCCAGGCTCACCTCCGCCGTCGGCTGCCCCTCGGCATCGGCGCCGAACCAGGACTTGGCCCAGGCCGACGCCTGCCGGCCCGCTTCAGTCACCGGTTTGCTGCCGCCCGGCCAGCTTTCCTCGGTGTCGAGGCAGGCCAGCCGCACCGATTCGCTGCGTCCGCCCAGCTCGACCTTGATCGTGTCCCCGTCGACGACCTTGAGCAATCGTGCCCTCACCCGCGTTCCCGCCATCTCGGCCTCCCGGATCTGCCTCGGGATCAGCATGGGCGGGCTTCGTGTCAAGACCGTGACGCGGCCGGAACGGGCGGCAGGATTGCTATCATGGACGCCAGAAAAACCGCGCAGGAGACGAAGATGGACCCGCAGTTCTGGCATGAGCGATGGGCACGGGGCGAAATCGGCTTCCACCGCGGCGACGTGCATCCACTGCTCGTCCGCCACGGCGCGCCCCTCGCCGGCCGGCGCGTCCTCGTGCCCTTGTGCGGCAAGAGTCTGGATCTGGTGCACCTGGCCGGGCTGGGTTGTACCGTCGTTGGCATCGAGCTCAGCGCGACGGCGATCGGCGCCTTTTTCGAGGAACGGCGACTCGAGCCGGCCGTGACGACGCAGGGTCCGGGCCGCGTTTGGCAGGCCGGACCCTATACGCTGTTGGAAGGCGACTACTTCGCGTTCTCCGCGGCCGATCTCGGCGCGCCCTGCACCGGGCTGTACGACCGCGCCGCACTCATCGCCCTGCCGCCCGAGCGCCGGCCGGCCTACGCCGCCCACACCGTCCGCCTGCTCGCCCCCGGCGCCTGGGGCCTCTTGATTACGCTCGATTATCCGCAGGTGGAGATGGCGGGACCGCCCTTCGCCGTGCCGGAAGCCGAGGTGCGAACGCTCTACGGTCCTTTGGCCGAGGTTACCGAGCTCGAGATCGAGGATGCGCTTGGGGCGGAACCGCGCTTCGCCGAGCGTGGCCTCACCCGCCTGCGCCAGACGGCCTGGGCGCTGTCCTTCCGCGGCCCATGAACGCCCCCATCGCAGACGATGACCCAGACGCCGCCGGCCATATCCGCCCGGCGACGCTGGACGACCTGGAAACGCTCGTTGCGATCGAACAGCGCTGTTTCGAGACCGACCGCCTCAGCCGCCGCAGCTTTCGCCATTTCCTGACCCGTGCCAAAGCCGTCACCCTGCTGCACGAGATCGATGGGGCCGTGACCGGCTACGCGCTGGTCCTCTTCCACGCCGGCACGGCACTGGCCCGGCTGTATTCCTTCGCCGTGCTGCCCGAGCGCCAGGGTCTCGGCATCGGTGCACGGCTGCTCGCTGCGGCCGAGGCGATCACGCTGGAGCACGGCTATGCCACGCTCCGGCTCGAGGTGCGCGCCGACAACACAGCCGCCCGGGCGCTCTACCAGCGGGCCGGCTACCGCGAAATGCAGCGCCTGCCCGGCTACTACGAGGATCATGCCGATGGTCTGCGGCTGGAAAAGACCCTCGAGTCGCGCCCGGAGCCATCGCTGGTCCAGGTGCCCTTCTATGAACAGACCCTGGAATTCACCTGCGGCCCGGCCGCGCTCATGATGGCCATGCGGGCGCTGGACCCGACCTTGGTGCTCGACCGCAAGCTCGAACTTCGGCTGTGGCGCGAGGCGACGACCATTTTCATGACCTCGGGCCACGGCGGCTGCGGGCCTTATGGCCTTGCGCTCGCTGCTCACCGGCGCGGCTTCGCGGTGACCTTGCGGGTCAAGGATGAAGGCGCGCTGTTCGTCGATTCGGTCCGCTCGCCGGAAAAGAAGGCGGTCATCGCGCTGGTCCAGGAAGATCAGCTCGAGGAAATCCGCCAGCGCGACATCCGCCTGGAATACGGGCTGGTCTCGCCGCACGATCTGGAACGCGAATTGCGCAGCGGCGGCGTGCCGCTGGTGATGATCAGTTCCTATCGCCTGTATGGCGAGAAGTTCCCGCACTGGGTCGTCGTCACCGGCTTCGACGAACATTTTCTGTATGTGCATGACCCGTATGTCGACTACAAGGCCGGCAAGACCCCGACCGATTGCGTGAATCTGCCCATTCTCAAGGCCGAGTTCACGGGCATGGCGCGCTATGGCAGAAGCGGCCAGCGCGCTGTCATCATCGTGCGTCGCCGCGCACCGGACTTTTCGGAACCCCTCGACCGCCCATGAGCAAGCACCTGATTCTCGTCGATCGTCCCGCGGACTGGCCCGCGGATTTGCCGGCACTGCCGGTCATGAGCGCCAAGGATTACATCGACGCGGATGATGCGGCGGGACTGGCCAGCAGCCGCGACCTGCGCGTCGTCAACCTGTGCCGAAACTACCGCTACGGCAGCATCGGCTATTACTGCTCGCTGCTGGCCGAGGCGCGCGGCCAGCGCGTCCTGCCCAGCGTGGGCACGGCGCTCGATCTGTCGCGCAAGACCATTTACGAGCCGCTGACCGAGGATCTCGACGAGGATCTGCAGAAATACCTGCGCGGCCATGCCGACGCGAACATCCGGCTGTGGATCTTCCTGGGACGCGCTTCGCGTCCCGAGTTTCAGGATCTGGCCGACGATCTGTTCGAGCGCCTGCCATGCCCCTTGCTGGAAGTCGATCTGCACCAGAACAGCCGCTGGCAGATCCATCGCGTCCGGCCCATAGCGTTCAGCGACCTAACGGCCGAACAGCGCGGCCTGTTCGCTGCGGCCATGGAGCACTATCTGGCCGGTGCCTGGCAGAGTCCGCGCCGCCGCTCGACCGGCCGCTATGACCTGGCCATCCTGCACGACCCGGCCGAGACCATGCCGCCGTCCAATCCCAAGGCGCTGAAATCCTTCATCCGCGCCGGCAAGCGCCTGGGACTCGACGTCGAACTGATCACCCGCAAGGACTATGGACGGCTGGCCGAGTACGATGCGCTGTTCATCCGCGAGACCACATCCATCAACCACCATACCTTCCGCTTCGCCAAAAGGGCCGAAGCCGAGGGATTGGTGGTCATCGACGATCCGACCTCCATCCTGCGCTGCACCAACAAGGTCTACCTCGCCGAACTGCTGCGCACCCACCAGGTGAAAACGCCCGCCACCCAGATCCTGCGCCGTGAACGCAACCTCGAACTGGAAGCGCCGCTTCACTATCCGGTGGTGCTGAAGATTCCCGACGGTGCGTTCTCCGTCGGCGTCAGAAAGGTTGCCGACGCCGATGAACTCAGAACCGTCGCCGAACGGATGTTCCAGAAGTCCGATCTGATCCTGGCCCAGGAATATCTGTACACGGAATACGACTGGCGCATCGGCGTCCTCAATCGGCAACCGTTTTTCGCCTGCCAGTACTTCATGAGCAAGGATCACTGGCAGATCTACGATCACAAGGCCGGCGGCACCGTGGCCGGCAATTCGCGCACGCTGCCGCTGGAACGGGTGCCGCCTGCCGTGCTCAAGACGGCCGTCAAGGCGGCCCGCCTGATCGGCAATGGCCTGTACGGCGTCGACCTGAAACAGACGCAGCGCGGCGTGTGTGTCATCGAAATCAACGACAACCCCAACCTCGACGCCGGCGTCGAAGATGAGGTCTTGAAAGAGCAGCTTTACGAAGAGCTGATGGCCGAATTTCTGCGCCGGCTGGAGCAGCGCACCCGGCTGCGCTACGGCGCCTGAACCCACCTGGGGCGACGGGCCGGGAGGCGCGCTGGTAAACTCGACCTCCTGTTTACGGATGACGTCGGTCGCCAAAGACGCGCCGGCGCAACAAGATCCAGCCAAGGAGTGCACCCATGTCCCTGACCATCGAGCAGGCCAATGCCCTGCTCACCGAAAAGCCCGGCCTCTTCAACTTCGAGGAAATCGAGATCCGCGGCGTGCCCACGCGCGTCTGGAAGGCCGCCCCGCCCTCGCTGCGCACCGTGCTGGACATCAGCCGCAGCCACGGCGCCAAGGATTATCTCGTTTATGAAGACGAGCGCTGGACCTTCGCCGAGCATTACCGCGCCGTGGCAGCGCTGGCAACCCGCATGGTCGAGGACCTGGGCATCCAGAAAGGCGACCGCGTCGCGCTGGCCATGCGCAACCTGCCCGAATGGCCCATGGTGTTCTGGGCCACGGTCTCGATCGGCGCGGTGATCGTGCCGCTCAATGCCTGGTGGACCGGCGATGAACTCGAATTCGGCCTCGCTGACTCCGGCGCCCGGGTGCTGTTCTGCGACGCCGAGCGCCTGGAGCGCATCGCGCCCCATCTGGACCGTCTGCCGGCGCTGGAACGGATCATCGTCGCCCGCGGCCCGGCCAACCTGCCCACGGGCGTGCTCGACTTCCAGACCTTTCGCGGCGCGCTGCCGGAAAAAGCGGTGCTGCCCAAGGCCACCATCGCGCCGGACGACGATGCCACGATCTTCTACACCTCAGGCACCACCGGCAAACCCAAGGGCGCGCTCGGAACACACCGCAACGTCTGCCAGAACCTCATCAGCGGCGCCTTCGTGCGCATGCGCGCCAGTGTGCTGCGCGGCGAGGATCCGGCTGCCGGCATGCAGATGGTGGGCCCGAGCATGCTGCTGTCCGTGCCGCTGTTCCACGTCACCGGCTGCCATGGCTTCCTGATCGGCATGACCCTGGCCGGCGGCAAGCTGGTGATGATGTACAAGTGGGACGCCCAGCGCGCCATCGAACTGATCGAGGCCGAACGCATCTCCACCTTCGGCGGTGTGCCGTCCATGGTCTGGCAGGTGCTGGAACACCCCGACCTGCCCAACCACGATCTGTCCTGCGTGACCAACATCGCCTACGGTGGCGCCCCGGCCGCGCCCGAACTGCTCAAGCGCATCCGCCAGACCTTCCCCAAGGTCGATCCGGGCAACGGCTACGGCATGACCGAGACCTCCGCGCTGTGCACCAGCAATTCGGCCGAGGAATACCACCGTCGGCCGGACAGCGTGGGCTGCCCGGCGCCCGTCACCGAAATCAAGATCGTCGGCGCGGACGGCGCGGAATTGCCACGCGGGCAGGTCGGCGAACTGATGGTGAAGGGCCCGAACGTCATCAAGGGCTACTGGAACCGGCCCGAGGCCAACGCGACGACTTTCGTCAACGGCTGGCTGCACACCGGCGATCTGGCGCGCATGGACGAGGACGGCTATCTCTACATCGTCGATCGGGCCAAGGACATGCTGATCCGCGGCGGCGAGAACATCTACTGCGTCGAGGTGGAAGACGCCCTGTACAGCCATCCGGCCGTGATGGACGCCGCCGTCATCGGCATCCCGCACCGGGTGCTGGGCGAGGAAGTCGGCGCCGTGGTCCAGATCGCGCCGGGCCACACGGTCAGCGTCGAGGAACTGCAGGCGCATGTGGGGAGCCACCTGGCCCGTTTCAAGGTGCCGGTACGCATCGAGATGCGGAGCGAACCCTTGCCGCGCAATGCCAACGGCAAGATCCTCAAGAATCAGCTCAAGCAGGAGCTGGGTCTGGTGCCGGAGGTCGCCCCGGCATGAGGCGGGGCGCGCCGCGCGACTGGCTGAGCCGGATCGAATCGCTTGATCCGAACCGACTTTCGCTCCCGCGGCGCGTCGCGCTTTTGACATTGCGGATCGCGCTCGCCGTCGGGCGCGATCTCGCCCAGGGCCCGCTGACGCTGTGGGCGATGAGCCTCGTCTACACCACCCTGCTCTCGCTGGTCCCGTTGCTGGCGCTGGCGTTTTCGGTGCTCAAGGCGTTCGGGGCGCACAACGTCGCCGAGCCCTTGATCGCCGAGCTGCTGGCGCCCCTGGGGCCGCAAGGTACGGAATTGACGACGCGCATCGTCGGCTTTGTGGAAAACATGAAGGTCGGTGTGCTGGGATCGGTAGGCCTCGGCTTCCTGCTCTACACGGTCGTTTCCCTGATCCAGAAGATTGAACAGGCCTTCAATCAGATCTGGCGGGTGAGCGAGGCACGGTCCCTGGCCCGGAGCTTCAACGACTACCTGGTCGTGGTGCTGCTGGCACCGGTGCTGTATCTGGTGGCAACCGGTCTGTTCGCGTCGGTGATGGGCGCCGAGATGGTGCGCAGCCTCAGCGACTGGCAACCGGTTGGTATCGCGCTGTCGCTCGTCACCCGCGTGGCACCGCTGGTGGTCATCACGGCCATTTTCAGTTTCATCTACAGCTACCTCCCCAATACCAAAGTCCAGTGGCGTGCCGCTCTCACGGGAGCCTCGGCAGCCGCAGTGGCCTGGCTGGTCGGCGGGCAGGCTTTTGCGTTGTTCGTCTCCGGAAGCACCCGCTACGATGCCATCTATTCCGGTTTTGCGATCCTCATCCTGTTGCTGATCTGGCTCAACGTGATCTGGACCATCCTGCTGGTCGGCGCTCAGATTGCCTTCTATGTCCAGTATCCGGCGGCAACGGGACCGGCCGATGCCGGAGCGGCAGAGCGTGATGCGCCCGAATACCGCGCGCTGGGCCTGCTCCTCGCCGTCGCCGCGCGCCACGTGCACGGGCTGGCGCCGGCGACGCTCGAGGCCCTCGCACGGGACATGGGCGTGCCCGCAAGTGCGTTGGGCGTCGCCGTGGATGACCTCGTCGAGCGCGATCTGCTGGTGCGTTCGAACGAGGACCCGCCACGCCTCGTCCTTGCGCGAGCGCCCGAACAGGTCAGCCTGCAAACGGTGCTCTCGGCGCCCGCCCAGACCCTTTCTGGCCACTGGCCCGGGCCGCTGCGCCAGCTGGCGCAGGAACTGGCCCAATGCCGCGAGCACGTGCTGGGCGAGCGCACGCTCGCCGAGCTCCTGCCGGCAGACGCGGCGTCCGATCCGCAAGCGGCAGCGCCCGCGACGCCGTGATCAAGCCTGGCGCCTGCAAAAATCGATGATGGTTTCCTCGGCCAAGGGGACGTCCCGGCGCAGGCTGCGGTGATGGCCGGGGATCTTGCGGGGATGCACGGTGCAATCGAACAGCTCATGCATGCGCCGGATACCGCGACGCGAAAGTGTATCGATACGAAAAAACAGCAGCTCGACCGGGACCGGGAAGCGATCCCAGGATTTCATCCTCGGGTTCTCCAGCAAGCGCCGGAATTCCGGCTGCGTGTCCCACCAGCGCCAGGTTTCGACGTCGGTCTGCAACAGATAGGGATGGCCGCAATGCCGGTTGATGCGCTCCTGCATGCTGGGACGGCGATAATACGGCAGCAGCAGGCGCACGAAGAGATTCTCGAACCCCGGTAGATACATGCCCAGGATCAGGGCCGCCTTGACGGTCGGCTGGGGCTGGTGCTGCGCGGCCAGCAACAGCCCGGCCGCGAGCAACAGGGAACCGCCGCTCATGCCGACCACCAGGGGCGGCGTGGTCGAACGGGCGCAAATGGCGTGGATGTCCTCGATCAAATACGGCGCGTAGCCGAAGCCGCATTGGCCCTGATAGCGGTAATGCGCCTCCCAGACCGAGCCGACCCCGGGCGCACGCAGCATGCCGTGGATCAGCTCATCGCTATACGCGCCGCGCAGGGGATCGAAGCCACCGGGCATCAGCAGGACGGGCCGACCCTCGCCTGCCGGATTGTCCTTGCGCGTGGTCTTGACGAAATACAGGCCGCGCGGGCGATAGCCTTGCCAGTCGGTCGCGTGTTCGCTGTGCAGCGTCGCTGTTGCACGCAGGTGATGCGCGAGCGGCATCGCGGCATGAGGATCATCGAGCGGCATTGGCGTGTTCAGGCTCATCATCGGTTCTCGCAAAATTCAGAATGACGGAAGACAGACGGAACGCGTGGACATTAGCGGCAGGCCATGACGTGAGATTGACCGCCGTCGGCCGTGCATCTTGGTGCGACGTTCCCGTCAGGCCGCGAGCATGGCGCAGACGGCATGGCGCGGGCAGCTGACAAGGTGGTCGTTGACCAGACCCGTGGCCTGCAGGTAGGCATAGACGATGGTCGGGCCGACGAAGCGAAACCCCCGGCGCTTGAGATCGTGGCTGATGGTCTCGGCCAGCGGCGTGACGGCCGGCACCTCGGCCATGGATGCAAACCGGTTGATGATCGGCCGGCCATCCACGAAATCCCAGATGTAGCGGTCGAAACTGCCGAAGCGGCTCTCCACCTCCAGAAAGGCACGCGCATTGCTCACGGCGGAGGCGATCTTGAGCCGGTTGCGGATGATGCCGGGATCCTGCAGCAGCGCCTCGATGCGCGCCGCGTCGAAGGCGGCCACCCGACGCGGATCGAAGCCCTCGAATGCCCGCCGGTAATGCTCGCGCTTGCGCAGCACCGTGAGCCAGCTCAGGCCCGCCTGCGCGCCCTCGAGGACCAGCAGCTCGAACAGCACGGTGTCGTCATGCACCGGCACGCCCCATTCGCCGTCGTGGTAGCGGCGATACAGCGGGTCTTGTCCGCACCAGGGACAGGGTTCGGATGGCATCGCGGCGGTCTCGCCCAAACAGAGTGTGCATGATACGCCAAGGCGGCCACTTCCACTGCCGTGTAGTGCTCGCGGGCCGCTTTTAGGACGGCTGCGCATGTAAAGTACGATTTTATGCTCTCGGTCTTGGGCGGCGACCCGAGCCACGGCTTATTGGGAATACTCACTGCGAAACCCCTTGATTAAAAACAGCGGCCGCAGGTAAGTTGATACGCTGAAAGATCGTGGAAGAAGTGTCGGCGCGGCTAATAACCATCAAAACAACTGATTGATCGGAGAGCGAGCACTGTGGGGCTGTATGAGAGATGGTGCGATTCCACCAAAGAAAGGGACAGGCGCAAGCACTACTGGATCTATGTCGAGAAGGATGGCGGCCGCAACGAGATCCGCCGTGACCTCGCTGAGACCATCCGATCGCACTACGACTGGCTCGAACGCATTGCTGAAGATGTGAACCGACTCGGGTACAAGGTCGCCGCCAAAATTCTCAGCGAGGAGATGCCTCAGACAGACAAAGGTCGCTCTGGCGATCTCGGTGAAATTCTCGCGACAGAGCTGGTAGAGGAAGAGATTGGCTTGCGCGTCCCGGTGCGCCGACTTCGCTACAAGGATGGCCGCAATATGGCCATGCGCGGCGATGATTTCATTGGTGCCGGCTACGTTAATGATAAAAAGCTTCGGCTCCTGAAGGGCGAGGCCAAGAGCAGCAAGAAGCTTGGCAAATCCACGGTCACCAGCGCCCGCAAGGTGCTCGACCGCGACAATGGTCACTGCACGCCAGACTCGCTGCTGTTCGTCGCCAAACGCCTGTTGGAAAGCAATGACCCCGACGATAACGCGCTAGGGCGTGATCTCCGCGATGAGGTGGGCCTCAGGTCCCTCCGCGCCGATCGTATCGATCACATGATCTTCACCTTGTCGGGTAACGGCCCTCACGCCTCACTGAAGGATGACCTCGACGCTGCCGGGACTAACCGTGACCACTACGTCGTGAACATCCACGTCGAGGACCACGAAGATTTCATAGCGGCCATGTACCAAGAGGCAAAAGACCTTGGAGACGCCTGACGAGCTGACCGCCTTCCTCACAGCCGCGACCGCCGACGGCATCCGCGGCCGGCTCCTCTATCGTGGCACTGCTTGGTCGCTGATGCGAAAAGGGGGAGTGTTGCCGCAAAACGCACCGCCATTAGGTGAGACCATCGAAACCGACCTTGCCGAACATGGCTTCGCTCTACTACAGGCCGCTATGACACTACGCGCACAGATGGGTGCATCCGATCTGACGAACAAAGCTTTCGAGCGAGCCGCCAATGCCTTCGAGGCTTTAGTGAAGAATGGTGACCCTGAGTCTCCAGATCGGGGGTTTCGTCGCACCATTGCCGCTTCTGCTTATCACTTGGCTGGCTATTCGGCTGTGGCCTATTCTCTCTTCAATGAGACATCGGAAGACCTCAACACCACGCCGGGCGAAACGGCGATCCGTCACCTGATCCTGCGCGATCTCGACCAGCTGCGTGGCTTTGTTCGCGAGTGGTTGGACGACGAAACTCACAGTGATGCGCAGATTGCCGAAGTGCTACGAGGAGAAGAATCTGACATCGACGAGGTACTGTCGACCATACTCAATACGACTATCTGCCGCGCCCTAGCGCATTTTGACTTCGCGCTTGAAACGGGAGAGCCTGAACCGATCGATAGCGCACGCGCGTTGCTCGCCATCACGGTTAGCTTGGCAGACAACGCGGGAAATGTTCCGCTGTGGTGGATATCAAACCTTTGTCGCCATCTGATCGACGATCTTTGGCTGCAGTCGTTGCACCAGAATCTGCCGACCGAACCGCCAGAGGGAGCGGAGGAAAAATACCCGGACCTGCGCCGACTATTCATTTCGTCGCTTTATGCCCGCAAAACTTCCGAAGTCGAGCTATGGCCATCGCAGCGCGAAGCGGCCCAGCGTTCAACGGACATCACCGATGACTTGGTCGTCGCCTTGCCGACCAGCGCCGGCAAGACGCGAGTAGCGGAGATTGCTGCGCTAATGACCTTGTCTTCGGAGCGCCGGGTGCTGATTGTCACACCATTACGCGCATTGTCCGCTCAGACGGAGCGCTCCTTCAGGAAGACCTTCGCGCCTCTCGGCTTCGGCGTCTCCTCGCTTTATGGCGCTAGCGGCCTTTCGGCTGGTGATGAAGACGCCTTGCGCACCCGCGAGATCATCATTGCAACGCCGGAAAAGCTTGATTTTGCGCTCAGAAGTGACCCGTCCCTGATCGATGATGTTGGCCTGATCGTCCTCGACGAAGGCCATATGATCGGCCCGAAGGAGCGCGAAATCCGCTACGAGACGCTTGTGCAACGCCTACTGCGCCGCGCGGACGCGGGCGAACGCCGGATCGTCTGCCTCTCGGCGATCCTGCCTAGCGGCGACGAACTGGACGATCTCACCGCATGGATACGCTCTGACGAGCCGGGCGAGCCGGTGCGTTCCGACTGGCGTCCCACGCGGCAGCGGTTTGGCGCGCTCACTTGGCGGGGCAAGGACGCACTGCTCCGGCTCGACCTCGACGACAATGGACCCTTTCTCGACAAATTCGTTGTAGAGAAAGCCCCCCTAGGGAGAGAAAGGAAGCCCTATCCGCGCAAAAACTCGCACCTCACCTTATTCGCGGCGTGGGAGTTCGCACGCCAAGGCAAGCGGACCTTAATCTTCTCCACTCAGGCAAATTGGGTCGAGAGCTATGGAAAGCAGGTCATGGACCTCTGCAGGCGTGGTTATCTGGACTCATTGCTGGAGAACGAGGCGTCGATTGCCCGAGCCTTGGAGGTCGGCAAGGAATGGCTGGGCGAGGATCATCCCGCCGTCGCCTGCCTCAAGGAGGGCGTCGCCATTCACCACGGCCGGCTGCCGAGCCCGTTCCTGCGCGAGCTGGAAGTCCTCTTGTCCGAGGGGGTACTGAAGATCATTGTCGCGTCCCCGACGCTGTCGCAGGGCCTCAACCTCAACGCTGCGGTGCTGTTGCTGCCAGCGTTGTATCGGGCGTCCGAGAAGATCAAAGGCGAGGAGTTTGCGAATGTTGCCGGTCGCGCTGGGCGGGCCTTCGTTGACGTCGAAGGCCTCATCGTCCACGTCATGTTCGATAAGATCGATTGGCGAAAAAAGGAGTGGCGAAATCTAGTCGCCTCCGCCAAGGCCCGAACGCTGAAGAGCGGCCTTATCCAGATCGTTGCCGAGATTCTTGATCGTCTGTCCCGCGAAGGTGTGCTGGATCGCGATGACGCCTGGGAATATCTCGCCAACGCCCGTGAAGCCTGGCGATTATCCAATGAAGAAGCCGCCGTGGCTGAACGCTTGGCCGCTGGTGCGGAATACGATGCCGATGGGGACGACGATGAAGACGGCGGCAATGAAGAGGAAGAGACTATTGAGGAGGAGCCGCTGTCGCAGCTCGTCGAACGTCTCGATGCGACCGTATTTGGTCTGATCGAAGCTCTAGACGCTGATCGTGCTGATTTGCCGAAGCTCTTGGACGAGGCGCTCAAAGGATCGCTGTGGGCGCGTCAGATCGCCCGCGAGAATGAGGAAGTTGCTCCATTACACAAAAAGGTGTTTGAGGCGCGCGCGGACCTCATTTGGAGAACCACCACGACGCAAGTGCGGCGTGGACACTTTGCAATGGGGGTCGGACTCGAAGCTGGTCTCTCCATCGACGCAATGGCCGATGAACTCGCCGAACTGCTCGATCGGGCCGACGACGCAGCACTACGTGGTGACGTCGATGAACTCGCCGACGCCATCGGGGGTCTAGGCGAGCGCCTACTATTCATGCGTCCGTTCATTCCCGACAAGGCGAATGCGCTGCCGGCGAACTGGAAGGCCATCCTGCGCAGCTGGGTGTCTGGCGAAGATGTCGCTAAGATCGGAGCCCAGAACATGCGAGCGGTCGAAGAGGCCTTCACCTATCGCCTGGTTTGGGCGCTGGAAGCTGTTCGCGCCCGTCGCATGTCGCTTGGATGGTCACCGGGTAGGGTAGCAGGTGGAGCAGCGGCAACGGTCGAAACCGGCGTCCCGCAGTTCATGATGGCAATGCTGATCCGCGCCGGCCTGCCGTCACGGCGCGCGGCAATGGCAGCGACAGAAGCCGCCAAGCCAGTCTTCGTCACACCGGCGGAGATGCGGGCCTGGCTAGAATCCGACGAAATTACGGCTTACACCGATGCCGACGATTGGCCGACGCCCGACACCGCCGCGCTATGGGCACGCTTCCGAACCGAAGCTCTCAGCGGCGGCATTCAGAAATGGTCGGTTGAACGCTATAAACGCCTGCTGGATATTGAGGCCGTCCCACCCGCCGGCCTCTATCGGGTCGTCACCGACGAGGGGGACGGACGGACGTGGCTGGCAACCCCCGACTACCATCGGGTCGCTGCGTTCAAGAGGTCGGCAGTCGACCCTAAACCCAGCCTCTTTTCGGGCCGGCTTTCGGGCGATACGAAACTCGTGGAAGCTCTGCGCGTTGGTAGCAGAAAGCTGTTCTGGCTGCGTGCCGATACGTAATACGGCTGTAGACATGCTCTATACCTTTGGTCGAGGACGAGAAATGCACGGCCACAAAAAACCCCCGGGAGCGCCGGGGGTCGTTCATGGGGAAGAATCGGGGCGCGTGCGCCCCGATTCGGCTCAGGCGTTTTCGCGGTGCAGCATGTGCATGACGCAGACCGAGCCCGCGCCCATCATGTGCACCAGCGCGGTGTGCGCGTCCTTCACCTGACGCTGGCCGGCTTCGCCACGCAGTTGCATCGTGGCATCCCACACCTGGGCCAGACCCGTGGGGCCGCCCGGATGGCCGCGGGCGATGAGGCCGCCGTCGGTCGAGAACGGAATCCGCCCGCCGATCTCCGTGGCGCCTTCCAGCACCAGCTTGTCGCCTTCGCCGTCGCCACAGAAGCCCATCAGCTCGTAGTACATGAGTTCCTCGATCGGGAAGGCGTCATGCACGTGCACCAGGCTGACGTCCTGGGGACCCAGGCCGGCTTCCTCGTAGGTCGCCTGCGAGGTGGTGCGGGTCAGCTCGCTGGGGCCGACCACGGCGCCCATGAAGATGTGCCCGTCGACGTACTGCTCGGATTGCAGCTGGGAGGCCAGCACACGGACCAGCGGCCGGCCGTTGGCCAGCTTCTTCGCCCACTTCTTGTTGGTGACGATGGCACAGGCCGCACCGCCGCCGGTGGCGCAGGCCATCATGGTGGTGTGTGGGTGGGCGACGGGCTTGGACGCCAGCACTTCCTCGGCCGTGACCAGATGGTCGGACTGGCGCTGCGCCATGGGGTTGTGGCGCGCGTGGTTCCAGTTCTTGGCGGCGATGCGGGCGTAGATGTCCGGCGTGGTGCCGTACTCGTGCGTGCGACGCACGGCCCACATGGCGAAGAAGGCCGCGGGCAGCACCATGCTCTCGATGCGCGGCCCTTGCGCTGCGAACATCTGCATCATCATCTGGCCCATGCGCACGATGTCGTCGAAACCCAGCGCCATGGCGATGTCGGCCTGACCCGAAGCCACGCGCAGGCAGGCTTCGCGAAACGCCGTGGAGCCGGTGGCCGAGGCGTTCTCCACGTGCACGACTGGCAGGCCGGTCAGGCCCAGATCCTTGGCGATGGTCACGCCTTCGGTCATGTCGCCCATGATGTAGCCGTTGTACAGCGCGCCGACGTCACGGAACTTGATACCCGCATCCTTCAGCGCCGCCTTGCCGGCGACATAGGCCATTTCCTTGTTGCTCTTGCCGTGCTTGCCGAAGGGGTGCATCCCTACGCCGGCCACATAGACGTCTTCCAACATCCCTCATTCCCCCTTGCGGATCGGCTCGAAGCCGAAGGTGCACAATTCCGTGTCGCCCTTTTTCTTGACCGGCAGCGCAATCAGCCCCATGGGCATGCCGATTTCCCAGTCGCCCATCTGGCCGCTGATCACGGCCTGGACGCGCACGCCTTCGGGCAGATCGATCTGGCCCACGCCGTGGGCCTTGCCGTCGCCCATCTTGGCGGCGCCCATGAAGGGCATCAGCACCCAAGTCCAGGAATACAGCACGCCTTCGGAGGACAGTTCCACGTCCTCGACGGGGGTTTCGGTGATGGGGCACTGCATCCGGCGCGGGAAGAAGTATTTCTTTGCCTCGGGGCTGTAGGACCCGAGCAGACGCGGGCGTTCGCCCTCGGCTTCGGGAATGACGAGATAGCCCTCTTCGAGAGGCACTTGCTTGGCCATGGCCAATCTCCTTGGTGAATGAAAATCAAAATGCCCGCCCCAGGGTCAGGGCGGGCCGAATCGGTCGAGGCCCTGCATCGTCAAACGGTGCAGGGCCCGGAATTGCTTGGGCGGATTCTCAACCCTTCTTGCTGGCGCCGGTCGGGACTTCGTTGAAGGGCACGTTCTTGTCCAGACGGATGTCGGTCGGCAGACCGAGGATGCGTTCGCCGATGATGTTGCGCTGCACCTCGTCGGTGCCGCCGGCGATGCGAATCGCAGGGATGCCGAGATAGGCCTGCTGCCACATGGCTTCCATCAGGGTTTCCTGCTTGTCGGTCAGCACACCGGAGGCCGCCTGCAGTTCCATGATGAATGCGGCCATTTCCTGTACCAGCAGACCCATGGCGAGCTTCATGATCGAGCTTTCCGAACCTGGCATCGCGCCCTGGGACAGCGCCGACAGGGTCCGGTAGCCGGTCAGTTCAAGGCCCTTGAAGCGGGCGGCGAACTCGGCCATTTTCTGGCGCACGGCGTCGTGCTCCAGCGCTGGCCGGCCGTCGACCGTGAGGCCCCGCAACAGGGCGATGATGCTGCCCAGGCCGTTGTCGCCGCCGAACAGGCCGCCACCGCCGCCGATGCTCATGCGCTCGTTCATCAGCGTGGTGATGGACACTGCCCAGCCTTGGCCCACCGCGCCGAGGCGGTTGCTGTCCGGGATGCGCACGTCGTTGAAGAACACTTCGTTGAAGTTGGCCCCGCCCGTGATCTGGCGGATCGGCCGCACTTCGATGCCCGGCGATTCCATGTCGACGATGAAATAGGTCAGGCCCTTGTGCTTGGGGAGCGTTGGATCGTGGCGGGTGACCAGAATGCCCCACTTGGAGTAGTGGGCACCCGAGGTCCAGACCTTCTGGCCGTTGATGATCCAGTCGTTGCCGTCCTTGACCGCACGGGTGCGCAAGCCGGCGAGGTCGGAGCCCGCGCCCGGTTCGCTGAAGAGCTGACACCACACCTCCTCACCACGCAACATGGGCGGCAGGTAGCGGTCCTTCTGCTCGTTGGTGCCGTGGGTCATGATGGTCGGGCCGGCCATGCCGATGCCGATCATGAAGATGTTGGCCGGGGTCTCGAACTTCGATTCCTCCTGGCCCCAGATCACGCTCTGCATGATGTTGCCGCCGCGACCGCCGTATTTCTTCGGCCAAGTGATCACGCCCCAGCCGGCATCAGCCTTCTTGCGCTGCCAAGCCTGGGCTTCGCGGACCATCTGCCATTCTGCCTCGCCGCGCAGATCGCCGCCCTCGGACTCGGCGAACATGCTCATCATGTTGCCCGATTCGCTGCGGGGCTTGGCGTTCTGTGACAGCCAGCGGTTGGCCTCTGCGCGGAATTCCGCTTCCTGCGGGGTATCGTTGAAATCCATGTTCCCTATCCTCCTGAAGATTCCAGATCCGTTTGGTTGGCCCGATCAGGCCGCCGCTTCCATGCTGCGCATCAGCCGCTCGCGCCAGACGATGCCGCCGCCGAGCAGGCTTTCCAGATGCTTGGCGCGCTTCATGTGCAGATGGGGATTGGCTTCCCACGTGAACCCGATGCCGCCGTGGATCTGGACGTTTTCCTGGGCAGCAAAGCTGTAGGCGTCGATGCCCATCACGCGCGCTGCGCTGGCCGCCTGATGCAACTTCTCGGGCGCGCTTTCCAGGGCCCAGGCCGCGTAATAGGCGCTGGAGCGGGCCATTTCGACCTTCACAAACATATCGGCGATGCGGTGCTTGATGGCCTGAAAGGATCCGATGGGCCGGCCGAAGGCGTAGCGCTCCTTGGCGTACTGGGTGGCCATCTCCATTGCATCCTGTGCGCCGCCCACCTGTTCGAAGGCCAGGAGCGCCGCAACCTTGTAGGACGCCGCATCCAGCAAGGCACCACCTTGCCCAGCCTGGCCCAACAGTTCGCCCTGGGCGCCGTTGAAGGTCAGCCGCGCCTGCTTGCGGGTGCGATCCATGGTGGCAACCGGTTCGCGGCTCACGCCACCGGCATTGAGATCGACCAGATACAGGGACACGCCCTGATCGTCCCGCGCCGACACGATGACCAGATCTGCGCACAGGCCGTCGGCCACCGGGGATTTGGTACCGGTCAGCTTGCCGCCCTGGGCCTTGACCTGCACGCCGGCCGCGTCGATGCGGCCCTTTTCGGCATAGGCGACGGTGGCGATGGACTCACCCATGGCCAGCTTGGGCAGGTAGGTCGTCTTCTGGGATTCGGAACCCGCGGCCTTGATCAGCTCGGCGGCGAAGTAGATGGAGGAAGCAAACGGCGTGCAGGCCAGCGCCTTGCCCATTTCCTCGGCCAGCACGGCCAGTTCCAGATAACCCATGCCGGCGCCGCCGTATTCCTCGGGGATGGCCGTGCTCAGCCAGCCGGCCTCGGCCATCTGCTTCCAGAGGTTGGCATCGTGGGTGGCGTCGGAATCGAGGATCTTGTGGACCGCGGCGTAGGTCGACAGGTCGGCCAACAGGCGCTTGGCCGAGTCGCGCATCATTTCCTGATCTTGGGAAAACTTGAAATTCATCGCTTGAACTCCTTCTCAAGCTTTACTTTGGAACCGGCCGGGATGACACCGTCCGGGGTGCTTCTGGAACGATCGGATATCGAAATAAAATCCGGAGTTCACGGGAGGTCGGACCGTCCCAGGTTCCCACCGAAGCGGCTTGGGCCTGCCCGCGATCATCCGTTAATCAATATCACATTCCGATCGGTCAGCACCAGACGCCGCGGCTGAAGCCCCCTCGCCGAGCTGCGATTCTTCACGGCGCAACCGCAACACTCTCCAGCCCCATCGTTTCAGGCAAACCGAACATCAGGTTCATGTTCTGGATCGCCTGCCCGGCCGCGCCTTTGACCAGATTGTCGATCACGGCCAGGACCACGACGGTATCCCGACCTTGGGGTTTAAAGACGGCGAGCTGGCAGGTGTTCGCGGCGCGCACGCTGGCTGTGGCCGGATGCCGGCCGGCGGGCAGGACCGACACGAAGGGCTCATCGGCGTAGCGTGCGGCAAACACGGCCTGCAGTTCGGCTTCCTCGACGGGTTCGCGCAGCGTGGCGAACAACGTGGCATGGATACCGCGGTTCATGGGCGCGAGGTGGGGAACGAAGGTGAGCGCCACGCGTCGGCCCGTCGCCCGCCCAAGCTGGCTTTCGATCTCGGGCAGGTGTCGATGACCGGCGACCCCGTAGGCGCGAAAGTTTTCGGCCACCTCGCAGTGCAGGGTGTCGACCTTGGCTGCACGCCCCGCGCCGCTGGCGCCGCTCGCCGCGCTGGCGATCAGGCGGCCCGGATCGACCAGATCCTGCTCCAACAGCGGCAGCAAGCCCAGTTGCACTGCGGTCGGATAGCAGCCGGGATTGGCCACCAGCCGCGCCGAGCGCAGTACGTCGCGATGGACTTCCGGCAGGCCATACACCGCCCGCTCGTAGACCGTCATGTCCGGCGGCGTGAGCCCGTACCAGCGCGCCAGCAGATCGGCGTCGGGAAGCCGGAAATCGGCGGACAGGTCGACCACCCGGGCGCCCGCGGCCAGCAGGGGGCCGGCCATCTCGAGGGCTACGCCATGAGGCGTCGCAAAGAAAACGACGTCGCAGCCCGACAGCCGGTCGACATCCATCCCGCTGAACACCAGATCGCAACGGCCCTGCAGACTGGGAAACAGATCGGCGACCGGCGTGCCTTCCGCGCCGCGCGAGGTGATGCAGTCGACCCGCGCCTCGGGGTGATGCGCCAGCAGGCGCAACAGTTCCACACCGGTGTATCCGGTTCCGCCCACGATGCCCGCTGAAATCACAGTGTTCTCCCGTTGTGCCCGGATTCGATTGCCCGCTTGCGACGCGGCGACCCGCTTGCCATCATCGCAGCCGGATATTCCGCTGCCGTCCGCATTACCGCAGGAGCCCACGCCGCATGCTCACCGTCAAGGCCGTCCATGTGATTTTCATGGTGACCTGGTTCGCCGGTCTATTTTACCTGCCGCGCCTGTTCGTTTATCACTGCGATGCGGTCACGGCGGCCGAGCGCGAACGCTTCGCGCTCATGGAGCGCCGGTTGTTCGTGATGATGACCATCGGCGCGATCGGCACGGCGCTGTTCGGTATCTGGCTGCTGTTGGCGTATGCCTGGCAGGCCTATTCGCACAACGGCTGGCTGCACCTGAAGCTGACCTTGGTCGCGCTCCTCGCGGGCTACCACGTTTATCTGTGGCAGCTGACGCGATCGCTGGCGCAGGGGACGGCGCGCCACGGCGCCCGTTTCTATCGCTGGATCAACGAGATCCCCTCGCTGTTTCTGGTCGCGATCGTTCTGCTGGCGGTCACCAAGCCATTCTGAGCGCGGAGCGACAGGCAAAGAAAAAGCGGCGCCAAGGCCGCTTTCTGGGGATGTGGTAGCTAGGGGCGGGCTCGAACCGCCGACCTCATCATTATGAGTGATGCGCTCTAACCGGCTGAGCTACCTAGCCACGATCTCCGGTCTGCGCTGCTCGCGCAGAAGCGGAATTTTCGACCGCACACCCCCCGCTGTCAAGCCGCACGACGCTCGCGGGCCACGAGAGGCCGCCACGGATGCTGCTAAACTGTCGCTCATGAACCGGAAGCGACCCCACACATGATCCGCGGCTTGCTGCTGGCGCTGGCCGTTGCGCTGCTGTATCTGGGCGCCGCGCTCGACGGCAGCGGGTATTCGGGGCCGATCAGCGATCATTTCGATGGCCGGCGGTTTCACATGGCCATTGCGCGCGAGCGCCACCTGACCGACTACGTCCAGTGGCTCGTGCAGCGCGAGCCGGGGCGCTGGGAAACCTGGGTCGATCGACCGCCGGGTCCGCCTCCCCCGCTGCGGGTCGACGGCACTGCGCTGCAGGCAACGCCCATCAACCACTCGACCGTCCTGATCCAGACCGCAGGACTGAATATCCTCACCGACCCCATCTGGTCACATCGCGCCAGTCCTTTTTCGTTCACCGGACCGGACCGGCACGTGCCGCCCGGCATACGCTTCGAGGATCTGCCGCCTATCGATGCCGTGCTCATCAGTCACAGCCACTACGACCACATGGACCTGCCGACGCTCAAGCGCCTTTGGGAACGCGACCAGCCGCGCATCTTCGTGGGCCTGGGCAACCGCGGGACGCTGGAAGCCGCGGGCATCGGCGGGGCGGTGGAAACCGATTGGTGGCAAAGCCACGTGCTTGCCCCGGGCGTACGGGTGCACGGCGTGCCTGCCCAGCACTGGACATCGCGCGGCCTGTTCGACCGCAACCGCACTTTATGGCTCGGATATGTCGTCGAAACGCCGGGCGGGGACGTGTTCTTCGCTGGCGATACCGGCTTCGGGCCCCACTTCGCGGCCATCGGCGCCCGCTTCCCGGATCTCCGCCTGGCCCTGCTGCCGATCGGCGCCTACCTGCCGCGATGGTTCATGAAGCCGGTGCACATGAATCCCAGCGAGGCCGTGGCGGCCTGGCGGACGCTCGGCGCAGGGCATGCACTGGGGATCCACTACGGCACTTTCCGCCTGGCGGAAGAAGGCCAACAGCAACCGATTGCCGACCTCGCCGCTGCGTTGTCGATGCCGGACGCCCCCTCGGCCATCGCAGGGGGCGATGACGTCAAACCGTTGCCGACCCAGTTCCACGGCAACCCGGGCGCGCATGCCGATTGCTTTCGCACGCCGCCGTTCGGGCGGGCGTGGCAAGTGCCCGCGCAATGCGAGCGCACCATGTTGGCCGCATCCCAACGCCCGGTCACCAGGGCCGGATTTGCCGATCCCTGAAGAAATGCCCGGACGGACCGCCGTCCGGCAGCATCGCGGCCCAGACGATGTCCGCCGCACCTTCCGCTGCCGAGCGTGGGGCCTCCGGCCCACCGAGCGGGGTGCGGCACCAGCCCGGACAGACCGCATTGACGAGGATATCGCTGCCCGCGACCTCGGCCGCCACCACCGCCGTTAGCGCATTGAGCGCCGCCTTGGAGAGCCGATAGGCCGGCCAGCGCGCACCCATCTGCGACAACTGCCCCAGACTGGACGACACGTTCACGATCCGGCCATAGCCCTGCGCGCGCATCAGGGGCAAAACGGCGCGAATGAGACGCAGGGGACCGTGGAAATGGGTCCCCATGGCGAGATCGAGTTCCTCATCGCCCATATCGGACAAGCCATGTCCCCGTGGCGGCACGCCGGCGTTGTTGATGAGGACATCGACCCGGCCCTGCGTCTGCTCGACGCCGCGGATGAAGGCCAGGACATCGTCCGCATCGGTGACGTCAAGTGCGCGGGCGATGATGCGCTGGTCCTCCTGCCCTGCCAGCGCCGCTACGCCTTCCTCCGCGCGAGCTTGGCTGCGCGCCGTCAACACCACCTGCATGCCTGCTTTCAGCAGCATGCGGCAGACCTCGATACCGATGGCGCCGGCGCCGCCAGTCACCACCGCTACCCGTTGGTGGAGCAATTCGGGTTCAACGTCCATCACCCCCCTCCCCGCGCGGCCGGTCCACGGCCGTCGTCGTGAAGCCGATGCCCGCAGCGCTCAGCGCACCGGTCAGGCGTTCCCATGCCGCCCCCGCCTCGATCGGCTCGCCGCGCACCGCAAGCTCGATATGGGGCTGCTCACCGATGTGCGGCAGGCTCGACAGCTTGATCATCGGGTGCTGCGCCAGCACCTGCTCCATGATCGGAATCAACTCGCTTTCCGGAGTTCGCTCGATCCGGAGCGCGTATGACGCCGGCTTGGCTGGCCGCTGCAGCGCCCGGTAGTGCGTCGTCAGCACCCAGTCGACCATGGGCCAGGCCATCTGGGGAAAGCCCGGGACGAAATGGTGATCGCCGAGCGAGAAACCGGGGATTTGGTTCACCGGGTTGGGGATCAGTTGCGCGCCGTCGGGAAGGTCCGCCATGCGGATGCGATAGGGATAAGCCGCCTCCCCGAATCGCGACTCGATCAGCGCCGCGGCCTCCGGGTGGCGGCTCAGCCCGACGCCCGCTGCCTGGGCTGCGCATTGCCGCGTGCAGTCGTCGGGAGTCGCGCCGATGCCGCCGAAACAGAACACGATGTCGGATGTTGCGAGCGTTCGGCGCAGCGTATCGGTCAGAAACTCGGGGTCATCGCCCGCCAACAGGCACCAGGCTGGCTCCAAGCCGCGTCCGCCCAGTGCCTCGATCATGTGCGCCAGATGGCGATCCTGGCGACGGCCATTGAGCAGTTCGTCTCCGATGACCAGCAGTCCGATACGCTTCATGAGGTCCCCCATCCTTCTTCCTTTGGCGCCCGGAGCGGGCGAAGGTTCCTCAGCCACTGTCGGGCACACATCGCGACGACTCGCAGCGGCGCTCCCTATACAACAGTTGTACGTCAACCGCGAAGGCAGGGCGGCATCAGGATCCAATGGCGCGAGTAAAAGAGTTACGGCACACTTGCGGAGGGCAAAATATGTGTACTATTCTTGTACAAGATGGCGCGGACTTGTACAGGCTCTTGCACCGCCATCCCCAACCCAAGGAGTCTTTTCCATGCGCACTCATCTGATTTCCGCCGCGGCACTTGCCGCCGTCGCCGTCAGCCCCAGCTTGCAAGCCAACGAAGGACCGTATGTCGCCGCCCGCGGCAGCTACATCATGACCGACGATGCCGACTGGATTTTCGGTTCCAACTTCGGCCCCGTGCCGGCCGGCGGCAACGTCATCTCCAAGTTCGAAGACGGCTACGGTGTCGGCGTTGCGCTGGGCATGAAGCTGCCCTCGCGCTTCCGTGTCGAAGGCGAGCTGTTCTGGCAGGAAAACGACATCGACAGCGGCCGACTGGGCCCGGTGCAGCTCTCCGCCCTGGGCGGCCTGAACGGCGACGTCGGCGTGTGGGGCGGCATGCTGAACGCCTACTACGATTTCCTCGAGGGCCCGCTGGTTCCCTTCATCGGCTTGGGCGTGGGTTACACCCAGGTCGACGCCAAGGTGAACCTCGGCAACATCTCGGTCATCGACGACGACGATACCGTGCTGGCCTACCAGGGCATCCTCGGTGTTTCCTACGACTTCATGCCCAACCTGCAGGGCGTGCTGGCCTATCGCTATCTGTCGCTCGACGACCCGCAGTTCAAGGACCGGGCCGGCGGCAAGGTCGACATGGAATATGACAGCCAATCGATCGATCTGGGCCTGCGCTACAGCTTCTGAGCCAAAACCCTCCGCCTGCGGAAGCGCGCGACCATTCCGCGGGAAGCCGTAAGGCACTGCGGCCTGCCGGGACATCCAGGCCGCTTTTTTAGCCATACCAGATGCAGTCCGTCAGGAAACCTGCCTCTGGTTTCACGGGGCAGCAAGAGATTTGGCAGGGCATGCGTTCGCGCCAATGCCCCATGAATCTGGCGTCTGCAGGTGAGTTCCCCTGCCGGGCCGCGCCGCTCTTCGCTCGGCGTCCTTGACATCGGAAAAGTGACACGGAAATGCCACGAAAAACATATTGCGCGCAATGTTCTTTTGCGCGACAAGAATCCGGAGTAGCAGGCAAGCGCCCGCCGCCCCATGAGCAGGCCGCCTTCCGCGCCCTGCTCTTGCTGCCACCAACCGGTAAAAAAGGGGATCTTCGGTGACCGGAGCGAATCGTCCATGAGCAATGACCCTGCCGCCCGCGCCGAGCCGGCCGGAGATCTGCTGCGGCTGGATCGACAATTGTGTTTCCCGCTTTATGCGGCATCGAATCTCGTGACGCGCCGCTATCGCCCGCTGCTGGCCAAGCTGGGCCTGACCTATCCGCAATATCTGGTCATGCTGGTGCTTTGGGAACACCCCATCCAGAGCGTCGGCACTCTCGGCGACCGTTTGCATCTGGACAGCGGCACCTTGACGCCGCTGCTCAAACGCATGGAACGCGCCGCGCTGATCCGGCGCGAACGCGACCCGGCGGATGAGCGGCGCGTCCTGGTGACACTCACCGCTGCCGGTCACAGGCTGCGGGAATCTGCCGCCGAGGTCCCCGCCAGTCTGGCGCGTCAGCTCAACTTTGCAACCGACGATGCCGAGCGATTGCGCAAGGCCACGCACGCCTTCATCGCCGCCTTGTGCGGCAGAGAACCCGAGACCTCAACTGTGAAACAAGGAGGCTGAAACCATGCAGTATCGCCAACTGGGCCGATCCGGTCTGCTCGTATCGGAGATTTGCTTCGGCGCCATGAGCTTTGGTGCTGCCGGGTACTGGGAGAAGATCGGCGGCCTCGATCATCAGGCCGCCCAACGTCTCGTCGACATCGCGCTCGATGCCGGCGTCAATTTCTTCGATACGGCCGACGTCTACTCGCATGGCCAATCCGAGGAAATCCTCGGGAAGGCGCTCGGAACGCGGCGTGATCAGATCGTCCTCGCCACCAAGGTGCGCGGACGCATGAGCCCCGAGATCAACGATGTCGGCCTGAGCCGCAAGCACCTCATCCAAAGCTGCGAGAACAGCCTGCGCCGGCTCGGAACCGACCATATCGATCTCTACATCGTCCACAGCTTCGATTTTCTGACCCCACTCGAAGAGACGCTGTCGACCCTGGACGATCTGGTGCGACAAGGCAAGGTGCGCTATCTCGGCTGCTCGAATTTCTTCGCCTGGCAACTCATGAAGGCGCTCGCGCTGTCCGAGAAGCACCTCTGGGAGAAATTCATCTCCCTCCAGGCCCACTATTCGCTGGTGGCACGCGATGTCGAATATGAACTGGCCCCCTTGTGCGAGGATCAAGGGCTGGGGTTGACTCCCTGGTCGCCGCTGGCCGCCGGATTCCTCACCGGTAAGTACCCGCGGGGCGGCAAGGGCCCTGCCGATGCCCGTCGCAGCAAGGAAGAGCAGAACTTCATCCAGCTCGATGAAGACCGGGCCTACGCCATCCTGGATGTCGCGCAGCGTATCGCTGCCGAGCGCAACGTCAGTCCGGCGCAGGTCGCCATCAATTACCTGCTGCGCAAATCGCCGGTCAGCTCCGTCATCATCGGCGCCACCAAGCCCGAGCAACTGCACGACAACATCAAGAGCGTCGATTGGACCTTGACCGCCGATGAGATGCGCATGCTCGACGAGGTCTCCCAGCCGCCCCGGCTCTACCCGAAGTGGATGCTGGATTTCACTCGGCTGGACCGCGACAACCCGAACATGTTGCTTTGAACGACCGATTGGGCATGCCGCGGGCCCCAGCCGCCGACACCCGTTCCCCGTATCGATGCCCCACCTCACTGCCATACCGGAGAGAAACATGAAGATCTATGAATTCAGAGGCTTCCCGAACCCGTCCCGCGTGCGCATCGCGCTGGCTGAAAAGGGCCTGATCGAACAGGTGAGTTTCATCAGCGTGAACGTGCCGGAAGGCGAGCACCGCACACCCGAGTTCCTGGCCAAGAATCCGTGGGGCACCGTGCCCGCGCTGGAACTGGACGACGGGACGGTGATCTCCGAATGCACGGCGATCACCGAATACATCGACCACCTCGACGGCCAGCCGAGCCTGACCGGCCGCTCTGCGCGGGAGCGCGCCATCATCCACATGATGCAGCGCCGCGCCGAATCCGGCCTGCTCGATGCCGCGACCGACTATTTCCACCACGCCACGCCGGGCCTCGGCCCGAAGCTCGAACTGAACCAGAACAAGGCCTGGGGTGAGGCGCGCGGGGAGCGCGTCGGCTGGACGCTGCGTTACCTCGACTCGGTACTCGCACAAACGCCGTATCTGGCCGGTGACGCGTTTTCCGTTGCCGACATCACGGCATTCGTCGGCCTGGGCTTCGCGGAATTCGCCAAGATCGCGATTCCGGAAGGATTGATCCATGTCGACGCCTGGCGCCGCCGCGTCGCCGAGCGGCCCAGCGTGGCCGCGGCCTAAGCGCAACACCCAACCCAGGGGAGTCGACGATGGAACTGAATGCCGATTTTTCCAAGCGCGTGTCGGTTCATGCCGCCGATCTGCCCTGGGTACCCTCGCCCACACCAGGGGTCGATCGGCGCATGCTCGACCGCATCGGGGATGAGGTGGCGCGGGCGACCTCCATCGTCCGCTACGCCCCCAACAGCGCCTTTCCGGCCCACACCCACGGTGGCGGCGAGGAGTTCCTGGTGCTCGACGGTGTGTTCGAGGACGAAAGCGGGGCGTTCCCGGCCGGCAGCTACGTGCGCAATCCGCCGCAAAGCCGCCACACGCCCGGCTCCCATCCCGGCTGCACGATCTTCGTCAAGCTCTGGCAGTTCGACCCATCCGACCGGGCGTTCGTGCGGATCGACACGGATAGACTCCCCTACCAGCCGGTCGTGGAAGCGCCGGGCGTCTCGTCCAAAACGCTTTTCGAGCGAAGCACCGAAACCGTGCGGATGCAGCGCTGGGCGCCTCATGCCCGTGTGCGCTGGCCCGACATCGCCGGCGGCGCCGAAGTGCTGGTCCTCGCCGGCGACTTCGAGGAAAGCGGCGAACGCTTCAGCCGGCTGTCGTGGCTGCGGCTGCCGACCGGCGCGACCCTGGACGCCATCGCCGGATCGGACGGCGCCGAGGTATGGGTGAAAACGGGGCATCTTTCAGCCGTCTCGTCGGTACCGCAAGAGCGAACATGACATCGACGGTGGACATGGAATACGCAAATAACGCCGACGACGCGCGCCTGCGCTGCAGCTTCTGACCCGCAACCCTCCACCCGTCCGACGGAGCAAACGCATCCGCGGGCGGCAGCAAGGCATGGAAAACCGTGGAAAACCGGGGACAGACCACGGTTGACTGCCAGACTCTGGCCAGAATCTCCCACGGAACCCCGCGCTGCCCCGCCGCGCTCGCATCACGCTGCCGAATGTGCCACTCCACCTGATCCAGCGCGGCAACAACCGTCAAGCCTGCTTTTTTGCCGACGAGGATTACCGTTTTTATCGGGATTGGTTGGCCGAATACGCCGACAAAACGGGCTGTCGGATTCATGCCTACGTGCTGATGACCAATCACGTGCATCTGCTGCTCGTAGCGGGCCAGGAGTGATCGTCGTCTGGACGCCAGAGGCGGAACAGGACCGCGCCGACATTTGGGACTACATCGCGGCGGACAACCCCGGCGCAGCCGTTCGCATGGACGAGATTTTCAGCGATGCGGCCGCCCGGCTGGCCGCGCATCCGACGATGGGCACGGCAGCAAAGATCGCAGGCACCCGCGAGCTGATACCGCACGAAATCTATCGGCTGGTCTATGAGATCGACGGGGGCACGGTTTGGGTGCTGGCGCTGGTGCACATCGCCCGCCAATGGCTGCCGGCGCGATGAAGTGAGGGCACCGCATGGGTGGGAAGGAAACCACCGGGGCAGCGATCGCAGATCGTCGCGCCGTCACGGCTGAGCGCGTTCGCTACACGCTTGATGATCTGAACCGCCCCTGGTTTTGAGAAGGCTCCAGCGCTTGAGAAGATGCGGCCATGATCAAGTTACTGAAGTTGTCACCGGAAGTCTGCGAGCGCGTCGGGTGTCGGAACAGGCGCAGGAATCGGGTAAGCCGGCTTCGTTAAGAATGGAACCGTGGTCCGTCCCCAATTTCCCCCTCCGTGCTACTCAAAACCGGCTGGACGTCTCGGCTCATAACTGGACAAAGCCTCGCGGGATG
The DNA here is from genome assembly GCA_035325645.1 of Candidatus Macondimonas sp. Lineage (GTDB taxonomy): Bacteria > Pseudomonadota > Gammaproteobacteria > UBA5335 > UBA5335 > Macondimonas. The sequence goes on from DAOKZK010000025.1 coordinate 32,285, forward strand.
GCAGTGAGCCCGCCACCCCGCGCGCGCCATCAGCCAGCCAGACGCACCGCCAGCTCCGCCACGCGGCGGCCCTGGTAGCGGGCCACAGTGGCTTCCTTCTCGGAGATCTGCCGGCTGCCGTCGCCGCCGGCCAAGGTCGCCGCGCCATAGGGCGAGCCAGCGGTGACCTCCGAGAGATCGGAGAGGATCTGCCCGGCGACATCCCCATAGCCCAGCGGCACGATGAGCATGCCGTGATGGGCCAGCGTGTGCCAGAAGGAGATGACGGTGGTTTCCTGGCCGCCGCCCACGCCCGTGCTGGTGAACACACTGGCCAGCTTGCCGTTCAGCGCGCCCTTGGCCCACAGCCCGCCGGTCTGGTCGAGAAAGCTGCGCATCTGCCCGGTCATGTTGCCGAAGCGGGTGGGAGAGCCGAACAGGATGGCGTCGTAATCGGCCAGTTCGTCCGGGGTGGCGACGGGGGCGGCCTGATCGAGCTTGGCGCCGAACTGACGCGCCTGTTCCTCGGGGATGGTTTCCGGCACCCGCTTGACGGTGACCTCGGCGCCGGCGACCGACCGGGCCCCTTCGGCCACCAGTTGCGCCATGTTTTCGATGTGGCCGTACATGGAGTAATAGAGCACGAGAATCTTGGCCATGAGGCACTCCTTGTGATGACAGGACAGGATAAGAACCAGATTCAGCCGCCGATCGCGGTGGTCGGGATGATCGTCTCGACGTCGCCCTACCTTACGCGCCGGCGGGGCATGGATAAATGACAAATTAGCAAATTGATTGTTCTGTCCATGGAACGATGATGCGCGATTTGAACGACATGGCGCTCTTCGCCCTCATCGTGGAGGCCGGCACGCTCACCACCGCCGCGATCCGGGCCGGGCCGCCCAAGTCGACGGTCGCCCGTCGGCTGGCCCGGCTCGAGGCGCGGCTCGGGGTGCGTTTGATCGAGCGCGGCACACGCCGGCTGCGCATCACCGAGGCAGGGGAAGCTTACGACGAGGTCAGCCAGCGCAAACGCAAGCTGATCGAGACCACCTTTGGCTGGCTTAAGCAGTACGGCGGCTTGCGCCGGCCGATGGTTCGCGATCTGGCGCGGATGAGTGCCACGGTGACTTTGGCGGCCACCGCGTTCAATCTGTTGCGCATGCGCAATCTGCTGGCCGGAGCAGCCGGATAACGGTGAAAATCCAGAACAGCGCCCGATCGAGGCTTGCAACAGCGTTGATGGCACTGCGGGGATGGCATTACGGACGTCCGAACCACCAGATTCCCCCGCGTAACCCCCAAATTGGCCATCCAACCCGGGAAGTTCATGCGTATTTCAACAGGCTGCTAACGTTTGACATGAGAGGCATGACCCGGCTTGCCGGGCCATGTCCTCTCGATGGAAGGGTTAGGCCTCACTGGTGGCCTGGCCGCAAAGGGAAGGCGGTGGTGACTGATTGCCTGAGAACCTTTTCCATCGACTTTCCTTTGGCCAGTTCGTCAACAAGCTTGTCTAGCTGTCGGATTTTCTTCATCAGCGGATCTTCGACCTCTTCGACACGTATCCCGCAGATAACGCCTTTGATGAGATTTCGGTTGGGATGCATGGCTGGCGCTAGGGCGAAGAACGTCTTTAGATCAGTCTCCCGCTCGATTTGCTGCTGCAGTTGCTCGCGGTCGTAGCCGGTAAGCCAGCAAATGACGCGGTCGACTTCCTCTTGTGTTCTTCCTTTACGCGTGGCCTTCGCGACGTACAGCGGATAGACCTTGGCAAAGGGCATAGAGAAGACCTTATGCTCTGGCATTTGTGACTCCGTATACCCTGCGGCGACCGATGGTGTGAGGTCTAACGTTTGAGCTCAGGCCGCGACCCGTCAGGGCAGTCGCGCCTGCAGCGAATTGTTAGCGGCCAACACTTTGCGCATGAACGTGGACGAAGCCGGACATAGTTCCGAGAACTGGGCCGTTGCCGCAATTGCGGCCGGCGCCTCGGACCTTGGAACCGCTTCATAGCCACGCCTGGCAAAGAACTGAGCCGCCGTTGTGGTCAGAAGGTACAACGTTTCGACCCCCTGCTCTGCCGCCCAGGTCTCAGCGATAGACACCAAGGCAGCCCCTAACCCGGCATTGCGGTGTGCCGGCTCCACAGCCAGAGAGCGGAGCATGCCGACACTACCGTAGATCTCTACCCCAACAACGCCCACAAGGCGGCCGCGATCTCGATAGCCAAGCAGATTGAGGCTGCGGCTACTAGCGAGATCGGCAACGGGAAGCTGGGCTTCGATGAGAAGCGCCTCGACTTCCGTATTGAGGCTTATGGATTCAGCACGCATTTTCCTTGGCCGCTAACGTCTGAATTCACCGGCCTGCGCGGCTTTTCGCGCAGGTCCGGTGGAATGATGGGTTGGGCCTATGGTAGTTACTTGAGTTTGCGCTTTGCATGATGAGGAAGGATGTAGACGCCCTGTAGCAAATGTTCAATTACATCCATTGCGAGATCGAGTTGGTCGGTAGAGTGCGGTTTTACTTCGTGGGCTGCTTTGTTACCAAGAATTCGAAGTTTGTGAAGAATGTGCGCGCCATCTTTTGTCAAAACCCCTTGCGTCACAAGATCGTTTATTTTCTCCATCAAGTCTTTTCCGTTGGCATTTCGCTCCTTGGTCGTCGTTTCGATTAACGCGCGAATACCAATTCCGGACAAGACTGGTTGGCCTCCATTCATTGCTTTGAGTGTCTCGGCGTAAATCCTCTCGATGTCCGTTGGAAGAAGATGAATATCCTTGATTGGGACACGCCCCTCAGTCCGATTTGGATAGAGTTCCTCATGAATATCTTGTTCCCATTCGTTAGGCCCGATCTGAATGTAGTCATCCTCAGAAGTCGAGTTTACCCTTCGAAACGAAATTATGTCGCAGCCCTGGCATTGGATAATTTGATGATTGGACGCCCAATGAACTTCGTAGCCGCTACCAATCTCATCGGTTCCGCTTAGATCTACGGAAACCAAGACAGTGTGGTTTGTTTTACGTCTGCATTCGCCGCAAGAAACCAGCAACTTCTTGTCTTTTGTGACGTTCAGTTTGAGTTCTTTTGAAGAGGACATAGTTTAATAGGCCCAACGCTTGAATTAAGCCGCGCCGCGAAGCGGCGTCGGCTTGAATGAATTGTTAGGCGCGACCACCAAGAACAGCTGCATTTGGATTGACCTCTGTTTTGCCGCTGGGCGTGCGCAATGAACCCACGATTGTCCCCAGGACTTGAAGCTCCCCGCCGTCATTAACAACGTGGCCGCTGACCATGCCATAGATGATTGCTTTACCTCCTTCTTGGACGGTGAGGTTGCGAGCGCACATACCGTAGAGGAGCAACTCGCCACCTTCAGCGACAATAATATTTCCCGTGGCCTGCCCGTAGAGAGCGAGGCTGTCTGTGAGAGTCAGGTCACCTTCAATCTGCTTTTCCTCGGTACGCATGAGTTTTCCTTAAGTGCCTAACTACATAGGTAAGCGGCGCCGGAGCCCCGCAGGGGCGTAGGGCACCAACACAGGCCATGAAAATGGCGAAGCCATGGCCTGTGTTGGCGTCCACTTGACCGCACAGTTAGGCGCTGGTGATATGGAACGCACTCAAGCATGATTGCTCTTCCAACGTTGCATCTCTTCTTCGATGAAGTGGTTCACCAGGTCGGAGAACATGCGCTCGATGGCGTCAGGGCTGAGACCATCCTGCGCGGCCCATTGGCGGCGCTGTTCGAGCATGGCTTTGAAGCGCTCGGGTGCACGAACTGAGGTGGCCGAAGTTTTAAACTTTGCGGCGGCTAGGACGTATTTGTAGCGTTTGCCGATGAGGCTGACAACAGCGCGATCAAGCGAGTCGATTTCGGCGCGGATGTCGTCCATTCCAGCGCATTGCTCTGGCGATAACCTGTTTTCGATTTGCATTCCTGTTCCTTATGTGTGTGCGCCTAACGTAGAGCTAAGCCGACCGTTGGAGCGCAGCGGAAGCGGGTCGGCTTGAGCGCCATGTTAGATGGTTTATTCCTCTGCCTCTTCTTCTGCGGTCTTGCCACAGAATTCACAGGTATCCCCAAGGCTTGAGTCGTATTCGCTTACCGTAACTATTTGGGAGTCTTCACCGGAGGATTGTTCAGCAGAAACGCAGTCGTTGCAGACGGTAACGCTAGGATATTGCTCGCTCGCGCGATCAGACGACATATCACCCCAAATCATGCAAGTTTTCATAGTGGCTCCTGTTTGTAGAGAAATCTAACGTTTGAATTCACCGGCCTGCGCGGCTTTTCGCGCAGGTCCGGTGGAATGATGGGTTCGGCATCACGGCGTTACCGCTACCCATCAATAAATGTTTCCATTGTTGATCTTGGCAATGACCTTGAGTTGGTCATAGGGCCAATACACCATGCCGTTTCCATAATTAATGAACATCTTTGGATGGGCGTCCAGTTCCTCAAGGGACGCTGATCGAATTTCGCCCTCGTTGTAGTGCACAAAGAAGACGCTAACCGCAAGACCGGTAATTTGTCTGACTCTCAGGTAGTGTTCCCAATACTTGTGGTCGAAACCAGTGGTCCTATACGACGGGTTCTCCTTGAACGGAATTCCGACGGAGGACTTGGATTTCACTTCGACCCAATGCGTTGCACCTGAGGATGCGACCTGTAGATCGGGAAGAATAAGTGACTCCTCGGAAGGCAGGATTTTTAGCTTAGGAGCCTTGCTTCCATCGGCGCCTGTGCCGGTGTACTCGTAAACATCCAGAACGTAATTCTGGTTCTGTTGGAGCCAGAGGGAAACCTTGGTCTCCCATTCCCTTCCGAGTGCTAGGTTCTCTTGAAAGCTATTCATGGTTTCCTTAGGGAATGTCTGAACAAATTGCCCTGCAGCTGCCAGAATGGGGCAACGGCGTA
>DAOKZK010000026.1:0-25838 GCA_035325645.1 Candidatus Macondimonas sp.
CCACTGCGTCGACCCCCAAGCGCTGCAGCGCCTCGAACACGGCCTGGCCGCTGCGTAGGGAAATCTCCCGCTCACCGGAGCGCCCGCCCATCAGCACGGCCACCCGGCCGAATGCCGACGCGTCCTGCAGGTGCCGCGCCGTCATGAGGGCCTCCCCACGATGCGCACCTCGGGCACCAACTCGACGCCGAAACGGCTCCACACCTCGGCTTGAATATGCTCGATCAGCGCTTCGATGTCGGCCGCACGAGCCTGCCCGCGGTTGATGATGAAATTGGCATGTTTGCTCGAGACTTCCGCATCGCCGCAGCGCGCGCCTTTCAGATGGGCCGCCTCGATCAGGCGCGCGGCATGATCCCCGGGCGGGTTGCGGAACACCGAGCCGCAGCTCGGCAGACCCAAGGGCTGGGTCGCGGCGCGCCGGGCCAGGAGTTCCCGAACCCGCGACGGACCCGTGGATGCCGCCTCGTCCGCCGGCTCGAAACGCCACTCACCGGCGATGAACCATTCGCCGGGGATCGGTGTCACCACATGGCGATAGCCGACCTCATAGGCGGCGGCGTCCCGCCAGAACCGCGCGCCGGCGCGATTCATCACCTCGACCCGCGTCACCTGCGCCCAGGTTTCACCCCCGAACGCGCCTGCGTTCATGGCCAGCGCGCCGCCCAGCGTGCCCGGAATGCCGGCGAAAAAGGCGCCACCCGCCAGGCGTTCCCGTTCGCACAGTCGCGCCAGCTTGGCGCAGGGCACACCGGCCTCTGCGCGCACCGCGCCGGACGGCAGTTGCTGCAGGGCGCCGAGACCGCGCTGGGTGGCGACGACCACGCCGTCGATGCCGCCGTCACGCACCAGAAGATTGCTGCCGAGCCCCATCCAGAACAGCGGCATGTCGGCCGGCAGGCCGGCGAGAAAAACGGCGAGATCGTCCACGTCCGTCGGCTCGAAAAAGATTTCCGCCGGCCCGCCGACCCGCCAACTGGTATGCGGCGCCAAAGGCTCGTGATAGCGTAAAGTGCCGCGAACGTCCGTACGCAGTGCGTTCATGCGCCTTCCTCCCAGCGCTGGCGCAAGCGCGCCGGCAGCGTGCCGATGTCCCCGGCGCCCAGGGTGAGCAGCACATCCCCCGGCTGCAGCAATCCTTCCAGCGCCTCGGGCAGCGCCTCCACGCTCGGCACGAAGACCGGCTCGAGACGGCCCCAGGCCCGGGTCGCACGCGCCAGGGCGCGGCCGTCGGCCTGCGCGATCGGTGCCTCGCCGGCCGCATACACCTCGGTCAGCAGCAAGACATCCGCGCCCGACAGCACCCGCGCGAAGTCCTCCAGCAGATCCCGGGTGCGGCTATATCGGTGAGGCTGGAAGGCCACCACCAGTCGTGCCTCGGGCCAGGTCTCGCGCGCGGCGGCCAGGGTTGCCTCGAGCTCGGTGGGGTGGTGTCCATAGTCGTCCACCAGTTCCACCGTCCCGGTCGGCGTCGCGAGCGCCCCATAGCGCTGGAAGCGCCGACCGATGCCCTGAAACTGCTCCAGCGTCTGGGCCATGCCTGCGGGTGCCACACCCAGTTCATGGCCCACGGTCAGCGCCGCCAGCGCGTTGAGAATGTTGTGCCGCCCCGGCAGATTGAGCGTGAGCGCGTGCTCGCCGCCATCGGCAAAGCGGACCTGCAGGTGATTGCGCCCGGCATCCGGATCGGCCACCAGGACGCGCACGTCGGCGTCCTCGGCAAAACCGTAGGTCAGCACCGGCCGGCCGATCTCCGCTCGCATCGCCGCCAACACCGGATCATCCGCGCAGATCACGGCGAGCCCGTAGAACGGCAGGTTGTGCAGAAATTCCAGGAAAGTCTGGCGCAGGCGGTCGAAGCTGCCGCCGTAAGTGTCGAGATGATCAGCGTCCACATTGGTGACCACGGCGATCATGGGCTGCAGATGCATGAAGGAAGCGTCGCTTTCGTCCGCTTCGGCCACCAGATAGGGCCCCGCGCCCAGCCGGGCATGGGTGCCGGCCTGATTGAGCCGGCCGCCGATGACGAAGGTGGGATCCAGATTGCCGTCGGCCAGCACGCTGGCGATGAGGCTGGTCGTGGTGGTCTTGCCGTGGGTGCCGGCTACGGCGATGCCGTAGCGAAAGCGCATCAGTTCGGCCAGCATCTGCGCCCGCGGGATCACCGGTGTCCCCTGCGCGCGTGCGGCTGTCACCTCGGGGTTGTCGGCGCCGATGGCGCTGGAGACGACCACCACGTCCGCGCCCGCGACCCGCTCGGCGCCATGTCCCAGCATGACCACGGCGCCCAGGGCAGCCAGACGCTGCAGCGCGGCGTTGTCGCGCACGTCCGAGCCGGAGACCTGATAGCCCAGGTTGAGCAACACCTCGGCGATGCCGGCCATGCCGACCCCGCCCATGCCGACGAAGTGGATGCGTCGCACCCGCCGCATCCAGGCCTGTTGCAACAGCGCAGCCGGCAGGATGCCGCTCATGGCAGGCCGCCTTCGGTGCAGAGCACCGCCGTGACCGCCGCAGTCGCATCCGGGCGAGCCAGGCCTCGCGCCCGATTGGCCATGTCGCGCAACCGATTCCGATCGCTCAGCAAGTCACTGAGCATCTCAGCCAAACCGATGGCCGTCAGGGCATTCTGAGGCTGTAGAACGGCGGCGCCGGCCGCCACCAAATATTCGGCATTGCGGGTCTGATGGTCGTCCACCGCATGGGGATAGGGCACCAGCACGGCGCCCACACCGGCCGCCGTCACCTCGGCCAGCGTCAGGGCGCCGGCGCGGCAGACGAGCAGGTCGGCCCAGGCGTAGGCCGCTGCCATGTCCTGGATGAAGGCGTGCACCTGCGCGGGGACGCCCGCCCGTGCATAGGCGTCGCGTACGCTCGCCTCATCGGTGACGCCGGTCTGGTGGATGACCTCGACCGCCGTCGTTCCGGACACGCGGGCCAGGGCCTCGGGCAGGCACTGATTCAGCGCGCGCGCGCCCTGACTGCCGCCCAGCACCAGCAACCGGAGCGGCCCCGTGCGGTCCGCCAGTCGCGCATCGGGCGGCGGCAGCGCCGCGATGTCGGGCCGCACGGGATTGCCGATGAGCTCGGCGGCCGGCAGCGCGTCGGGGTAAGCGCATAGCCTGCGGCGCGCCAGATGGGCCAGCGCCCGATTGGTCCAGCCCGCCACGGCATTCTGTTCATGGATCACGAGCGGTCGGCGCAACAGCCAGGCCGCCACCCCCCCAGGACCAGCTGCAAAGCCGCCCATGCCCAAGGCCACCCGTGGCTGCAGCCGGATCATGACGGTGAGCGCCTCGCCGACCGCCACCGCCAGACGCAGCGGCGCCAACAGCCACGCCGCCGCGCCCTTGCCCCGCAGGCCCCGGATGCGCAGCCCGTGAAAAGTAATGCCATCGGCCTGCACCACCCGCTCTTCCATGCCGCCGCGGCTGCCCAGCCAGTCGACGGCGATGCCGCGCGCGCGCAGGGCCCGCGCCACCGCCAGCGCCGGGAATACGTGTCCACCGGTACCGCCGGCCATGATGAGCACGCGCTCGCTCATGATCCACGCTCCCGCACACGGGTTTGCGGCGGTGGGTCGGCGTTTTCGATGCCCACGCGCAGAATGAGGGCAACCAGCACGCAGACGACCAGCAGGCTGCTGCCGCCGTAGCTCATCAGCGGCAGGGTCAGGCCCTTGGTCGGCAGCATCCCCATGTTGACGCCGATGTTGATGAAGGCTTGACCGACGATCCAGACACCGAGCCCGACGGCGAGATAGGCGCCGAACCAGCGCCCCGACCGCGCCGCCGCATCGGCGATGCGCATGCTGCGCCAGAACACCACGGCGTAGAGCGCAATCACGGTCAGCGAGCCGACCAGCCCCAGTTCCTCGGCCAGAATGGCAAACAGGAAATCGGTATGAGCCTCCGGCAGATAGAACATCTTGACGACGCTGCTGCCGAGCCCCAAGCCGAACCAGTGCCCGGAGCCGATGGCCATCAGGGATTGGGTGAGCTGGAAACCGTTACCGAAGGGGTCCGCCCAGGGGTCCATGAAGCCGGTGAGCCGCGCCATGCGATAAGGCAGCATGAGGATCAGCAGATACACGACGCCGACCGCTGCCGTCACCAGAACGGCGAAGTATCTCAGCGGCGCCCCGGCGACCCAGAGCATCGTCATCGCAGAAAAGCCCAACACAACGGCGGCGCCGAGGTCAGGCTCCTCGTGCAGCAGGAATCCGGCTGCGGCCAGCAGCACGGCCACTTTGCCCACGCCCAGCACGCGATCGCGCACCTCGAGTTGTCGGCGCACCAGAAAGCTCGCGAGATAGATCAGCAATCCCAGCCGCGCGGGTTCCGAGACCTGGACCCGGATCACCACAAGATCGATCCAGCGGGCGCTGCCGTTGACTTCCTTGCCGATACCCGGAATCAACACCACGAGCAACAGCGCAAACGCGCCGACCAGGAACACCGTGCTCAACTGCTGGATCCGCGCAAGCGGCGTGCGCAGCACCATCGCGCCCAGCCCGAGTCCGAGCAGCGCGTAAAGCGTCTGTCGCCGGAAGAACCGCAGGGGATCGTTGAAGTTCTGATCGGCCAGCGGCATCGAGGCGGAAGCCACCATGATCAGTCCCAGCATCAACAGCGCCAGCACCGCCAACACCAGGGGCATGTCCAGACGAGCGAGGAGTGCGCGCCCCGGCGTACGGATCTCTGCAATCGGCACGGACGTCGCGCTCATGCCGCGAGCTCCCGCACTGCGGCGGCAAAGACCTCGCCCCGGTGGTGATAATCCCGGAACATGTCGAGACTGGCGCATGCCGGAGACAGCAACACGGCGTCGCCGGCTTTCGCCTGGCGCATGGCCAGACGGACCGCCTCGGCCATGTCCACGGCACGGTGCAGATCCGTGACGCCGTTCAGCGCTGCCGCGAGCGCATCGGCATCCTGCCCGATCAGGATCGCCGCCCGCACCTTGCCGGCGACCCAAGGCCGCAGCGCCCTGAAGTCCTGTCCTTTACCCTGCCCGCCGGCGATGAGTACCAAGGGACCCGGGACGCCCTTGAGCGCTGCGACCGTAGCGCCCACGTTGGTTCCCTTGGAGTCGTCGACGTAGCGTACCCCCCGGATTTCACCCACGAGCTGAGTCCGGTGAGGCAGGCCGCGAAACTGACGCAGCGCCTCGAGCGCCGCGTCCCGCGGCAGGCCCAGCGCATCGGCCATGGCGAGCGCCGCCAGGGCATTGGCCTGATGATGCTCGCCGATGAGCGACAGTGCCGCCACGGGCAACAACGGGTCATCTCCTGCCGCCAGCCAGTGCTGCCCGGCGCGCTTCACCACACGGTAGTGATCGGCGCGCTCGCTGGCCAGACCGAACCAGCGTGCCGGCACACCCGGCTCAGCCATCGCCGCCACGCCTTCGTCCTCGGCATTCAACACGCGCACAGGCGTGGCATGACCCGGCGCATGGCGAAAGATGCGCGCCTTGCAGGCGGCGTATTCCTTCATCGAGCGGTGCCGATCGATGTGGTCCTCGGAAAGATTCAGCACGGCACCGACCCGGGCGTTCAGGACTTCGGTGGTTTCGAGCTGGAAACTGGACAACTCCAGCACGTAGAGCTCGACGTCGTCGGCCAACAAATCAAGCGCCGGCGTTCCCAGGTTGCCGCCGACGCCCACCCGCAGGCCCGCGGCGCGCGCCATTTCGCCGAGCAATGCCGTCACCGTGCTCTTGCCGTTGGAACCCGTGATCGCGGCGATCGGCGCGCGCGCTGCGCGGGCGAAAAGGGCAATGTCGCCCTCCACGATCGCCCCACGAGCCCGGGCCGCAACCAGCGCAGGCTCCTGCGGCGACACACCGGGGGAAAGTACGATGCGACGCGCGCCGGCGAAGCAATCGGCAGACCAGGGACCGAAGTGAACCGGCACTTCCGGGCACAGTTGGCGCAGCGCGTCCCCATGGGGCGGTGCGGCGCGGCTGTCCACCACGTGAAAGGGTACGCCCAGCCGGTGCAGATGGCGCGCGACCGACCAGCCCGTCGCGCCCAGACCGACGATGACCGTTGCGGGAAGGGAGGAGGCGGCTGCATGCATACTCATCGCGCCCTCCTTCACCGCAGCTTCAGCGTGGACAGGCCGATCAAGACCAGGATCACGGTGATGATCCAGAAGCGCACGATCACGCGCGGCTCGGGCCAGCCCATGAGTTCGAAGTGATGATGAATCGGCGCCATGCGGAAGATGCGCCGGCCCGTCAGCTTGAACGAGGCGACTTGCAGCATCACCGAGACCGTCTCGGCGACGAACACGGCGCCCATGATGCCCAGCACGATTTCCTGGCGCACGACCACCGCGACGGTGCCGAGCGCGGCGCCGAGTGCGAGCGCGCCGATATCGCCCATGAACACCATCGCCGGATAGGTGTTGAACCACAGAAAGGCCAGGCCGGCGCCGCCGATGGAGGCGCAGAGAATGAGCAGTTCCCCCGCACCGGGAATGTGCGGCACGCCGAGATAGGTGGCAAATTGCATGTGGCCCGCAACATAGGCAAAAACACCCAGCCCCCCAGCGACCAGCACGGTGGGCATGATGGCCAGGCCGTCGAGCCCGTCGGTGAGGTTCACGGCATTGCTGGCGCCCACGATGACGAAATAGGCAAACGGCACGAAGACCCAGCCCATCTCCCAGGCAATGTCCTTGAAGAACGGCACGATCAAGGTGGTTTCCGCCGGCACACGCGCCGTGAGGTAGAGTGTGAGCGCGGCGGCCAGGCCGATGAGCGACTGGCCCAGGTATTTCTGGCGCGCACTGAGTCCCTTGCTGGTGCGCCGGTAGATCTTGAGGTAATCATCCAGCCAGCCGACGAAGCCGAACAGCAAGGTCGTGACCAGCACCACCCAGATGTACCGATTGGAGAGATCGGCCCAGAACAGGGTGCCCAGGCTGATGCAGAGCAGGATCAGCGCGCCGCCCATGGTGGGCGTGCCCGCCTTGGACAGGTGCGACTGTGGGCCATCACTGCGGATCTGCTGGCCGAGCTGCCGCTGCGTCAGATGCGTGATCAGCACCGGCCCCAGCAGCAGGCCCAGGCCCAGCGCGGTCAGCATGCCCATGATGGCGCGCAGCGTGATGTAACTGAAGGCGTGGAAGCCGCTGTAATGAGCGGCCAGTTCCTGAGTCAACCAGTACAGCACGTCAATTTCCCTGTTCCAGGGCGGCAACCACCCGTTCCATGGCCATACGGCGCGATCCTTTGATGAGCAGCGTGGGCAGCGCCTTGCAATGGCCCAGATCGCCGAGAAGACCGTCGATCAGTGTGCCCTGGTCTGCAAAGTGGCTGGCCCCGGCGCCGAACGCATCGACCGCTGCGGCACTGAGCGGCCCGCATGCATATACCCGGTCGATCCCCTGCGTGCGAGCGTAGGCGCCCATCTCGGCATGCAGGGCGGCCGCATCAAGGCCGAGCTCGCCCATGTCGCCGATCACGAGCCAGCGCTCCCCGGGCAACTCGGCCAGCACTTCGATCGCAGCGGCCATCGAGGTGGGGTTCGCGTTGTAGGTGTCGTCGACCACTCGGACGCCGCCCGTTCCGATCAGCCAGTTCAGTCGCCCGGGCGCCGGACGCGCCGCTGCGAGACCGGCCGCAATCGCCTCGACGGAGAGCCCCAAGGCCTCGCCCACGGCAGCCGCCGCCAGCGCGTTGCGCAGGTTGTGGCGACCCAAAAAGCCCAGCCTCACTTCCGTCGCCCCGGACGGCGTCTGCAGCAGAAAGATCTGGGCTACGCCGTCCGCATCGGCGGCAAGACGGCAGGCGGCCGGATCCATGCGGACATCGGCTTGCGGCGCGAGTCCGAACCGCACCACCCGTCCGGGTGCAAGCGTCGTCCAGTAAGGCGCAAAGGCATCATCGGCGTTGATCACCGCCACCGCGCCCGGCGCCAGGCCTGCGATGAGTTCGCCCTTGGCCTGCGCCACGCCTTGCAAGGACCCGAAGCCTTCCAGATGCGCCCGCCCGGCCTGGGTGATCAGCCCCACATCCGGACGCACCCATCGGGTCAGCTGTGCGATCTCGCCCGCATGGTTGGCACCCAGCTCGAACACGGCTGCCTCGTGCCGCGCGGGATCGAGACCAAGCAGGCTCAAGGGGACGCCCAGCTCGTTGTTGTAGTTGCCCGGTGTCGCCCAGACCTCGCCCCGCGTGCGGAGGATGGCGGCGATCATCTCCTTGACAGTGGTCTTGCCGTTGCTGCCGGTCAGCGCCACGACCGGCCCTGCGAAAGTCGCGCGCCAATGGACGGCCAGAGCCTCCAGCGCGGCGCGTACATCCGTCACGACGAGCTGGGGCAGGGGCACATCGGGAGCGAAGCGGCTGACCAAGGCGCCGGCAGCACCCCGCTCGAGTGCTTGGGCGAGAAAGGCGTGGCCATCGACACGGCTGCCCCCAAGGGCGATGAACAACGCCTCTGGCGTCAACTGGCGCGTGTCGATGCTCACGCCGGTGAATGGGCGGTCGGCGCCGCGCAGCAGCCCCCCGAGCAACCCAACGATCTCGCCCAGATGCCCCCGGATCACGCGGCCTCCCTGAGCCAGTCTTCCACGACCTCAAGATCGGAGAACGGCTCCTCACGATCCGCAAAGACCTGGCTGGTCTCGTGACCTTTCCCCGCGATCAGCACCCAGTCGCCGGCCGTCGCAGCCGCCAGCGCGCCGCGGATCGCCGCGCGCCGATCATGCTCGACATGGACAGGAGTGCCGCTCGGCATGCCGGCGCGGATTGCCGCAATGATCGCCTCGGGCGCTTCGCTGCGCGGATTGTCATCGGTCAGCACCACGGCGTCGGCCAGTCGGCCAGCCGTTGCGCCCATCAGCGGGCGCTTGCCTCGATCACGATCGCCGCCACAGCCGAACACGCAGATGACGCGCTTGGCGCCATGCGTGCGGCAGGCCAAAATCGCTTGCTCGATGGCATCGGGAGTATGTGCATAATCGACGACCGCCGTCGGGCCGGAGCCGTTGCCGATGCGTTGCATCCGTCCCGGCACGGGCTGAGCGGCAGACAGCCGGCTCAAGGCCTCACCCCATGACATCCCGCCTCCGAGCAGCGCGCCCAGCACGAGCAGCGCATTGGCGACGTTGAAACGCCCGAGCAAAGGCAGGTGCAGGGTGCCGGCGCCCCAGTCGCCCTCCAGCGTCAGGGCGACACCGTCCTCCAAAGGCGTCAAGGCGCGCGGCCACAGTCCGCTGCCGCGGCGCCCCTGAAGCGCGGCGCGCGAGAAGGCCGCCCAGACGGTCGGGCAGGAAACGGGCAGCGCGGCCGCCATGTGGGCCGCGGAAGGATCCTCGGCCCACAGGACCGCCAGGCGCAGTTCGGGGTGCGCGAAGAGGCGACGCTTGGCGGCCGCATAGGCTGCCTCCGTCCCGTGATAATCCATGTGATCGCGGGTAAGGTTGGTGAAGATCGCCGTGTCGAACTGCACGGCGGCAACCCGGCCCTGATCGAGGGCATGGGATGAAACCTCCATGGCCACCGCACGCGCGCCCTCGTCACGCAGCCGGGCCAGCCATGCCTGTACACGGACGGCATCGGGCGTTGTGTGCGAAGAAGGCACCAACCGGCCCGGGAACCCGTTGCCCAGCGTTCCCAACATTCCGGCCGTCCCGGGCGGATCGCCCAGCGTCTGGGCAAGCAGATGGGCGCAACTCGTCTTGCCGTTCGTGCCGGTGATACCGATGACGCGCATGCTCTGCGAGGGATGGCCGAAGAACCTCGCCGCCAGATCGCCGGTCCGCTGCGTCAGACCGGGAACTGCGATCAGCGGCACCCCGCCAAGCGGCGGCAGCGGTGCAGGCCCAGTCTCGGGATCATAGGCGACGGCCACCGCACCAGCCGCCACCGCCGCCTCGGCGTGGGCCATGCCATGCGCGGACCGGCCGGCGCGCGCGAGGAACAGGTCCCCCGGGCGCGCCGCGCGTGAATCAGCGGTCAGGCCACGGATGGCCAGTCCCGCGCAGGACCCCTCTACGGTCACCCACGGTGCCAGCAAGTCCTGCAGCGTCCAGCTTGTCACCGCGGCCCGCCGGCTCATCCCAGCTCCTCCGCACTGCCCGCCGAATGGACCAGACCCGCCCCGTCCGGCAGATCGTCGGGCGGGATTTCCATCAGCCGCAGCGCGCCCGCCATGACGCGCGAAAACACAGGCGCCGCGACGGCGCCGCCGTAATACGCGCCAGCGCTGGGTTCGTCGATGACCACCACCGCCACCAGACGGGGTCGACTGGCAGGCACGTAACCCGCAAAGACGGCCTGGTACCGGCGTTCGGCGTACCCGCCGATCCCCGACTTGCGCGCCGTCCCGGTCTTGCCCGCCACACGATAGCCTGGGATGGCAGCAGCGGTCGCCGTACCCTCACGCACCACGCGCTCCAGCATCCGGCTGACGTCGACAGCCGTCGAGGCGCTGATGACGCGGTGTGCAGGCGGCAACTGTTTGGCCGTGAAGAAACTTACCGGACGCCGCTCACCACCGTTGGCGATGACCGCATAAGCGCTGGCGAGCTGGAGCGCGGTCGTCGACAGGCCATATCCATAGGCGACCGTGGCGTGGTCGATCGGCCGCCAGTCCTGGAAATGACGCAAGGTTCCGCCGCGTTCGCCCGGAAATCCGCTCGCAGTCATCTCGCCGAAGCCGTAGTCGCGCAGCACCGCCCAAAGGTGTTCGGCCGGCATCGCCAGTGCAATGCGGCTGGCGCCCACGTTGCTGGATTTGGCCAGGATGCCACCCAGATCGAGTGCGCCATAGTTGTGTAGATCGCGGATGGTATTGCCTTGGACCGTGAACCAGCCGGGAGCGGTGTCGATGACGCTGGTCGGCTTGAAAATCTTCTGCTCCAACGCCGTGGCCACGATGAATGGCTTGAGCGTGGACCCTGGCTCGAACAGGTCGATGACCGCGCGATTGCGCGTCATGGCCGGGGAGACACCCTGCCGATTGTTCGGGTTGAACGCCGGCTGGCTCACCATGGCGAGGATCTCGCCGGTACGCGGATCCAGAACAACCATCGTGCCGGCCTTGGCCTGATTGGCCACCACGGCGGCCTTCAGCTCCCGGTAGGCGAGATACTGGATGCGGCGATCGATGCTGAGCTGCAGATCGCGGCCCGGCCGGGCCTCCCGGATCGCGCCCAAGTCATCGATGACCTTCTTGCCGGCGTCGATCAACACCCGACGGCTGCCCGGCTGGCCCGCCATCCAGCTGTCGTAGGAGAGTTCCAGCCCTTCCAGCCCGCGATCGTCGATGTTGGTGAACCCCAGCAGCTGCCCGCTGATCTCGCTGGTGGGGTAGTAGCGCCGATACTCCCGCTGGGCGTACAGGCCGGGGAGCTTCAGCGCGAGGATCTTCCTGGCCTCATGGGGCGGCAGGTGCCGCTGAACGTATACGAACTCGCGGTTTTCCCGCCCTTTCAGCTTCTCGCGCAGCCGGGTCGGCGGCAGCCCGAGGGCAGCGGCCAGTCGTTCCACCGAGCCCGGATGCGCCAGGAAGGGACCGGGATTGACCCAAATGGAATCCACAGGCGTGCTGGCCGCCAGTGTTTCGCCATGCCGATCGAGGATCATGCCACGATGCGAAGGGATTTCCAGGACACGCATGTGCCGGTCCTGCGCCTGGCCATGCAAAAAGCCCTTGTCGAACACCTGCAGATGGACGGCCCGGACGCCCAGTGACAGACCCAGCAGCAACAGGAACGCGCCGACGGCACGGCTGCGCCATGACCAACCGGGATTGCCCAAGCGCTTATTCATCACGCACCAGCCTGACATCCTTCGCCGGTGGAACCATCATGCCCAGTTGTTCCCGGGCGATCCGCTCCACACGCGGCGCCATCGCCCAAGCGCCGAGTTCCAGTTGCAACCGGCTCCATTCCCCGTTGAGTTCGTCGCGCTCCTCTTCCAGCTGTTGCAGGACGGACCAGCGTTCCCGGTTCTCGAATTTGACATAGACCAGACCAAGGCCGCTGGAGAAAACAGCCGCGCTGAGGCCTGCCACGAGCAGGGCGGCCTTCACGTCCGCTTCTCCACCGCTCGCAGCGTCGCGCTGCGAGCCCGCGGATTCGCCTCGCATTCGGCTGGGCCGGGGCGCGTCTGGCGGACGACCCACCCGAGGCTGGGTTCGGGTCGGACGAATCCCAGCGGATCCGTCGCAGGCTGGACCCCGGCACGCATGAACCGCTTCACCACCCGGTCTTCGAGGGAATGAAACGTGATGACCGCGAGGCGGCCGCCGGGGGCGAGCTGATCCACGGCCGCGACCAGGGCACGCTCCAGGGACTCCAGCTCGCGGTTGATGAACATGCGCACGGCTTGAAAGGTCCGGGTCGCGGGATGCTTGTGACGCGCGCCGGGCGGCAGGGTCTGGCCGACCGCTTCCACGAGGTCACCGGTGCGCACGAGCGGTCCTCGCGCGCGCGCTTCCACGATCCGCCGCGCAACCCGCCTGGCCTGCCGCTCTTCGCCGAATCGCCACAGCACGTCGGCCAGTTCCGCCTCCGCGACGGTTTCGAGCCACTGCGCCGCGCTCGGTCCTTGGGTCACGTCCATGCGCATGTCCAGCGGACCATCCTTGAGGAAACTGAAACCGCGTTCAGCGTCATCCAGTTGCGGAGACGAAACGCCCAGATCGAGCAGAACCCCGTCGACGGTCCCGCGCCAGCCGGCAGCGCTGACCATCTCGCCAAGATCGGACGTGTTGCCGTGCACGATCCTCACGCGCGGATCCTGACCCAGCCGCCGCTGTGCATCGGCAATCGCCTCCGGGTCACGATCGATGACCATCAGTCGTCCCTCTGGCCCCAGATGCGACAACAGCCGTTCGGCATGCCCGCCGCGCCCATAGGTCCCGTCGATGTAGCGGCCCGCGGGCCGGGGCGCGAGTGCTTCCATGACCTCCGCCAACAACACGGGCTGATGCATGCCGTTCACGCGCGTCCGCCCCGACGGTCTCAAATCGACAGCTTCTGAAGCGCAGCGGACATCGCACCGTCTTCCTGCCTCAGATCGTTCATCCACTCGGCCTGTCTGGCGTTCCAGTGTTCTTCGGCCCACAGTTCGAACTTGTTGCCCTGACCGATGAGCATGCCTCGCGATTCGAGGTGGGCGAACTTGCGCAACAGTGGGGTGAGCTGCAATCGGCCCTGACCGTCCATGGCAATCTCGGTGGCATAACCCATCAGAATCCGCTGCAACTGGCGCGCGCGCCGATCCAGGTTGGCCAGGCTGACCAGCTCCCGCTCGACCGCCTCCCATGCGGGCAGGGGGTAAACCAGCAGGCACTCGTCGGGATCGACCGTGACGACCATCTGTCCGTCACAGGCCGCAGCGAGCGGATCGCGATACCGCGCGGGAATGGCCATGCGGCCCTTTCCGTCGATGGCGATCTGGCTGGCCCCCCGAAACATGACGCGCCTGCCCCCCTTCCCCCACTTTTCACCACTATGCCCCACCACAAGCACACTATGGGTCGCCCGCGCCCGCGTGTCAAGCCGAAATCCGCCCGCCGATCGGAATTTTTACCCTTTGCTTTCAATCGCTTAAAAGCACGTCGGCCAGGCCGCCGTTAGAAAACGACGAGCCTTTTAGAATCAAGTTTTTAGGAAAAAAAGATGAAGCAGAAGCTGATCATCAGCAGGGCGAAGCGGGCTGAAGGAAGAGGAGTCGGCCGATAAGCCGGGTTCTGTCGGGGACAGTCATTCATCTGGGATGCGCGTCGCCGCGCACCTCGAGCGATCCACCCGGGAACAACGCACGGGCCGCGCGCCGGAGCCTGACGCTCCGCGTTCCCCTATTCGATCTTGCTCCGGATGGGGTTTACCGTGCCGCCGCGTGTTGCCACCGGCGCGGTGCGCTCTTACCGCACCTTTTCACCCTTGCCCGGCCCGAAGGCCGTCGGCGGTCTGTTTTCTGTGGCACTTTCCGTCGGCTCGCGCCGCCCAGGCATTACCTGGCATCCCGCCCTGCGGAGCCCGGACTTTCCTCCCCACCGAACGAATGGCTCGGCAGAGCGACTGTCTGGCCGACTCCAACGGCTATTATATTTCAATCCTTCGCGCGCAGGGTGATGGCGCGGTCATACCAATGGGCACGCCCGCCGCCGAACCATCGATCCATGAGGCGGGCCACTTGGGATGCCGGCAGTTGCCCCACGAGATCGATCAATATGCGGTCGGCTTCGACGGTGTCGCCCAACGCCGGCTCCGTGGCGGAGCCGGCAACGATGAGCACACATTCTCCGCGCAAGGGCTCGGACTGCCCGCCGATCGCCGTCCGCAACTCACCGAGCGTCCCTCGATAGAAGGTCTCGAAGCGCTTGGTGACTTCGCGCCCAACACAGGCGGCCCGATCGACGCCCAACACATCGGCGCAATCGGACAAAACGTCGACCATCCGGCGAGGAGACTCGTAAAACACGATCGTGCGGGGCTCACGTGCAAGACCTTGCAGATGCGCGCGTCGCGCCGCCGAACGCGCAGGCAGGAAGCCTTCGAACACGAAGCGATCCGTCGGCAGGCCGCTGACGGATAGCGCTGCAATCGCCGCGCATGGGCCGGGGATGGGACTGAGCGGCACCCCGGCCGCCGCCGCCGCGTGGATCAGACCGTAGCCCGGATCGCTGATGAGCGGCGTGCCGGCGTCGCTGACCAGCGCAATGGCCGCGCCGTCTCGGAGCCGCTCCAGCAAACCGGCAATCTGCCGATCCTCGTTGTGCTCATGCATCGAGATCAGCGCCGTACGGATGCCGAAGTGGGTCAGCAGCGCGCGCGTATGGCGTGTATCCTCTGCTGCGATCAGATCGACATCCTTGAGCACCGCCAGGGCGCGCGCCGACAGGTCGCCCAGATGGCCGATCGGTGTCGCGACCACGTACAGGACGCCGCCCACGACGCTGCGCCCTTGCGTTGACATGGCTTCATCCGTCACCGGATACTCCCTCGCGCATGATTCATCCCGCTTTGCTCCGCGCCATGCTGCCTCTGCGCGCCTGCAGCCCTGCGGCCGCAGCGGTCCTGCTCTGGTGCTGCGCCCCCCACCTCTGGGCCCAACCGCAGCCCCCAGCGAGCGTCCCACAGCCGCCAGTGCCGACCGACCCTGCAGCGACCGATCTGCGCATCGAGCGCGGTCTCGCCGCGGCACAAGCGGCGCTGGAGCGCGGGCAGGCACCGGCGGCCGAGGCAGAACTGCGGTTGCTCGAGACCGTGCCAGGAACCCCCAGCCAACAGGCGCGATACGCGCTGCTGGTCGCAGAGACCCTGATTGCCAGCGGGCGCCCGCATGAAGCACGACGCTGGCTGGCGCGGAGCACCGAAGCACTGCCGCCCGCTTGGCGGGCACGTCATGCCGTCGCGCTCCGGCAGGCGTCGGAAACGGCTCATCACCCCGCATCCCCGGCAATAGCGGTCGCGACCAAGGCCCCGGGCAGTCCTTCCGTCGCGGCTCTCCTGCCAAGCAGCGGCCGCTGGGCCGGTGTGGCGGCCGCGATCCAGGACGGTATGCTTCGTGCCTACCTCGAAACGCCGCCGGAGCAGCGCGCGCGCCTGAGCTTTCCGCGCATCGACGAATCACCCGACAGTGCGGTCGCGGCGACGCAGCAGGCGCTGGCCGGTCAGGCGCGGGGGATCATCGGCCCGCTCGACAAGACCATGATCGACCGCGTGGCTGCCCGGATATCACCCGACGTGCCGATGCTCGCGCTCAACCACATCGATCGTTCGCGGCCGGGGCTGTTCCAATTTGCCTTGGCACCCGAGGACGAGGCGCGCATCGTCGCCCGACAAACGCTGGAACTCGGACATCGGAATGCCTGGGTGATCATCCCGGCCGACGAATGGGGCGATCGCCACCTCGCCGCGTTCAAGGATCCATTCCTGGCAAATGGGGGGCGAATCCGGAACATCACGCGTTACGATCCCAAGCGTACCGATTTCCAGGACGTTTTGCGCGCGGGCGTCCAGCGATCGGGCGAGGCCGACATGGTCTTCCTCGCCGCCGCCCCGCTCCAGGCAGGCGCGCTGCGCCCACAGCTTCGTTTCCTGGGGGCCGGCATGCTCCCGATCTACGCGACTTCAGCGATCAACACCGATGCACTTGACGCGGTCGTCCGGGATCTCGAGGGTATCAGCTTTCCGGATCTGCCCTGGGTGATCGACTCGGCAGCCGCGCCGCGCGGGGCACCCCCTGCCATGCGTCTGCAGGCCTTCGGGATCGACGCCTATCGCCTCTGGCGGAAAATTCAGAGAGACGGGGCGCCCCAAGGGGTGCAATTGACCGGTGCGACGGGCGTCCTGCGCTCGGATGCCGATGGCAGGCTGCACCGCACCGGGCTCCCCTGGGCGCACATCGCTCAAGGAGAGATCAAAGCGGGGCTGGCTCGGAACGCCTCCGGAGAAGCGCTGCTGCAACCATGACGATACGCGCGGACCCAGCCGAAGACCATGCCCTCGCCCATCTCGAACGGCAGGGCCTGATTCTTGTCGCTCGCAATTACGCCTGCCGTGGCGGCGAGATCGACCTGATCATGCGGGACGGATCGACCCTGGTTTTCGTGGAAGTTCGCCATCGAACGCGCAGCCAATTCGGTACCCCGGAGGAAACGGTGGGCGCCGACAAGCAACGCCGACTGGTTCTCGCGGCGCGGCATTATCTCGCCCGTAACCCGGCCTCGGCGCGATCACCGATGCGCTTCGACGTGGTCGCGATCAGTGGACCATTGACTGGAGCCGAGCTCCGCTGGATTCGCAACGCCATTACCGGGGACGGATGACGCCGCGGCTTACCCGTGCCTGCTCACTTCACCACGCTCAATCGGGCGCGTGGCTTGGAGCCGCCGGACGGTTCGGCGGGTGCAGGCCCTGAAGGTGGCGGATCCTCGCCGTCATCTGCCGCGGTAAACATCAGTCCCTGTCCGTTCTCGCGAGCGTAGATCGCCAGAACCGCGCGCGGCGGGAAGCTCACATGCCGCTCCTGGCCGTTGAAGCGCGCCGAAAAGGCAATGAGATCATTGGCAAGACTCAAACGGTGGACTGCCATGGGCGCAAGGTTCAGCACGACCTGCCCGTCCCGGACCACTTCGCTCGGCACCTGCACGCCTGCCTGCGTGCAATCGACGAGCAGATGAGGCGTCATCCCGTTATCACAGATCCATTCGTGCAGCGCGCGCACCAGGTAGGGTTTCCGCGAAATCATGCAGGGCGCTCAGAACAGTCCGGCATGACGCGCGCCTCCATCGGCATGCGCGAGGGCATGGCTGAACGCCGGACGCGCGAAGACGCGATTGGCGTATTCGTGCAGCAGATCCAGTGAAGGCGTCCACTCGATGCCGCACTGCGGCAGCCGCCACAGCAGCGGTGCCATCGTGACATCGACCAGGGAAAACTCCTGACCCAGAAAATAGGGCGGCTGCGCGAACAGGCGCTGGGTCTCTTCCAGGGAAGTCCGCAAGCGCTGAACCAAGGACGCACGGGTCGTGCTGTCTGGACGCTCCATCAGCGCGGCGGCGATGGGGTACCAGTCCCGTTCCATGCGCATCATGGCCAGTCTAAAACGCGCTCGGGAGGCAGGATCGACAGGCATCAGCGGCGGATGGGGGAAGCGTTCGTCGAGATATTCCAGGATGATGCGCGTGTCGTACAGGATCAGATCGCGGTCGACGAGGGTCGGCACCGTACCGTATGGATTCAGATCGAGCAGATCCTCGCGAATGCGCGCAGGCTCGGGATAGAGGATTTCGCAGGCGACCCCTTTCTCCGCCAGGATAATCCCGATGCGGTGACAATCGAGACAGCCGCCCCTTGCAAAAAGGGTCATGCTCGAACGGCGCGATGCGGTTGAAACCATCGGCTGATGCCCCTTGATCCCGCCTGTCCGCCGGGCCATGGCGCGCATGCCCGCGCGTCATGGCCAACGAAGTCGAGGTCAGTGCACGTCTTTCCAATATTCCTTCTTCAGAAGGTAGGCCAGCACGCCAAACACGGCGAGGAACAGCAAGACCCATACGCCCACCGCGGTACGCTTGATTTGCACGGGCTCGGCCACATAGCTCATGTAGGCCACCAGATCCCGCACCGCCCGATCGTACTCCTCGGGCGTCAAGGCGCCTTCGGTGACCTGTTCGAACGGCGATTCCTTTGCGCTTTCATGTGCCGTCGCGTGCGAACCGACGTCATCCTCGTGACCGCCCGCGGGTTTCAATCGCTGCCAACCCTGGAGTTCCCAGAGCACATGGGGCATACCCACGTCCTTGAACACCAGGTTGTTCACTCCCATGGGCTTGGCCGGATCGAGATAGAAGGACTTGAGATAGGTATACACCCAGTCCGCACCGCGTTGACGCGCGGTCAGCGTCAGATCGGGCGGCGCCTTGCCGAACCACACGGCCGCATCCTTGGCGGGCATCGCCACGGTCATCGTCTCGCCGATCTTCTCGCCGGCAAACATCAGGTTCTCGATGACCAGATCGGCCGGCAGCTTGAGATCCTCGGCCATGCGCGAGTAGCGCATGTACTGCGCGGAATGGCAGCTCAAACAATAATTATTGAAGAGCTGGGCGCCACGCTGGAGGGACTGCACATTGCCGACGTCGATGTTGGCCGATTCCAGATGAACGCCGGCGCTCGATGCCGCGGCCATCCAAGGCAACAAGGACAGCCCGATCGCGGCGACGCATTTGCGAATGTTCATCAGTGTTCCCTTCTGTCAGGTCAGCCGATCGGGGACGGGCTTGGTCGGATCCAGCCGGCTATAGAACGGCATGGCCAGGAAGAACAGGAAATAGATCACCGACAGCACCCGAGCGATCACGGTGTAGGTCGGACTGGGCGGGTTCATCCCCAGATAGCCCAGACCGAGGAAGCTGATCACGAACAGCGTCAGTGCCGTTTTGTAGATCGGCCCCTTATAGCGGATGGAGCGGACCTTCGAGCGGTCGAGCCACGGCAGAAGCGCCAGGATCATGACGGCGCCGCCCATGGCGATCACACCACCGAGCTTGTCCGGTACCGCGCGCAGGATGGCGTAGAAGGGCGTGAAATACCACACTGGTGCGATGTGCTCGGGCGTCTGCAAGGGATCGGCAGCCTGGAAGTTGGCGTGCTCCAGAAAATATCCGCCGAACTCCGGCGCAAAGAAAATGATCACCGAGGCCACGGCCAGGAAAATTACCACGCCGAAGATGTCCTTCACCGTGTAATAGGGGTGGAAGGGAACCCCATCCACGGGGATGCCTTTGGCATCCACGTTGTCATGAATCTCGATGCCGTCCGGATTGTTGGAGCCGACCTCGTGCAGCGCCATCAGATGCGCCACGACCAATCCCAGCAAGACCAGCGGCATGGCGATGACGTGCAGCGCAAAGAAGCGATTGAGCGTGGCATCGGACACCACGAAATCGCCGCGGATGAACTGCGCCAGCGCCTCGCCGACGACGGGCACGGCGCCGAACAGCGAGATGATCACCTGCGCACCCCAGTAGGACATCTGCCCCCAAGGCAGCAGATAGCCCATGAAGGCCTCGCCCATCAGCACGAGATAGATGAGCACGCCGAAGATCCACACCAGTTCGCGCGGCTTGCGGTAGGAGCCGTAGAGCAGGCCACGGAACATGTGCAGGTAGACCACGACGAAGAACAGGGAGGCGCCGGTGGAGTGCATGTAGCGGATCAGCCAGCCCCAGCTGACGTCACGCATGATGTACTCCACGGACGCAAACGCCTCATGTGCACTCGGCTTGTAGTTCATGGTCAGCCAGATGCCGGTGAGCAGCTGGTTGACGAGCACCACGAGCGCGAGGCTGCCGAAGAAATACCAGAAATTGAAGTTCTTGGGCGCGTAGTACTCCGACGCCTGCTCCTTCCACATTTTGGTGACGGGAAGGCGCGCATCCACCCAATCCAGGCCCCAGAGCATCAACTCACGGGCATTATCGACCACACCGCGCATCAGGCTGCTCCTTTGTCGTCGCCGATCACGATCCGGCTGTCGCCCGCAAAGCGGTGCGGGGGCACCGGCATGTTGAGCGGCGCCGGCACCCCGGCGAATACCCGCCCGGCCAGATCAAAACGGGACCCGTGGCACGGGCAGAAAAAACCACCGGGCCAGTTGCTGCCCAGATCGCTCGCGCCCGGCTCGGGCCGGTAGGTCGGCGAGCATCCCAGATGCGTACACAGGCCGATCAACACCAGATATTCCGGCTTGATGGACCGGTAGGTATTCTTGGCATACGCAGGCTGCTGATCCTGATCGGAATTGGGATCGCGCAATTCCCCTGCAATGCTGTCCAGCTTGCTCAGCATCTCAGGCGTGCGCCGCACGACCCAGACCGGCTTTCCGCGCCATTCCACGGTCAGTCGGGCGCCCGGCTCGAGCTTGCCGATGTCGATTTCCACCGGCGCGCCTGCTGCTTCCGCGCGTGCGCTGGGTTGCATGGCTGCGATGAAAGGATAGGCGCCAAAGGCAGCGCCTGCGCCGCCGACCGCCACCGTCGCGACGGTGAGAAAGCGCCGCCGACCGGTATCGACACCCCCGTCATTGCTCATTCGTGGGATTCTCCATAGCAACTGTCTGGATCGGGAACGATTGGCCGACCTGCCGCCGAACGCGCCTCGTCCCATCGGAAACCTGCCCGGGCAGGCAAAAATTCGAGCGCGATTCTACACCCCCGGCCATCCATTGCCTACTTGTCGCCCGCAGAATCGAGGCCCCGAGCCAGTGCTTCCAGAAACAGCGTGTTCTCCTCCGGCCGACCGACGGTGACGCGCAGGCAATCCGTCAGTGCCGGATGACTGCCGTCCAAGAGCTTGACGAGGATGCCATCGGCCTGGAGCTCATGATAGATCGTCGGCGCAAGACCGGTCGGAACCTGAAACAGCAGGAAATTGGCATCCGACGGGTAAACCCGAACCCCCGCGAGCGCGCCAAGCCCGGCTGCGAGCCGTCCCCGCTCCGCGCAAATCGCCGCGGTTTGATGCTGCCACAGCGCGGGATGGCGCAGCGCCACCTCCGCCGTGATCTGGGTCAATGAACCGATGTTGTAGGGCAGCCGTACCTTGTCGAACTGTGCGATCCACTCAGCGGGACCGGCGAGCACACCCAGCCGCAAGCCCGCCAGACCGGCCTTGGACAGCGTCCGCATCACGAGCAGATTCGCCGCCGCGCCGACCTCAGCCATGAAGCTGTCGGAGGCAAACGGCGCATAGGCCTCGTCGACCACGACGACACCCGGCGCCGCGTCCAGCACCGCGACGACGTCTTCACGCGCGAACAGATTGCCGGTGGGATTGTTGGGATAGGCGAGAAACACCGCCGCTGGCTGGTGGCGCGCGATCGCCGCCAGCAGCGCCGCCCGATCCAAACCGAAATCGCCGCTGCGCAGCGGAACGCCGATGAATTCCACCCCGAGCCAGCGCGCAATCAACCGGTACATGACGAAGGTGGGCTCGGGCGCCAGCACGACGGCCCCGGGACGCGCCAGCGCCATGATGATGATCTGGATCAGTTCGTCGGAACCATTGCCGAGCAGCATGTCGGCCGCGTCCGGAATACCCAGCGCGGCGCGCAGCACGGGCTGCAGACCCTGGGCGCGCGGATCGGGATAACGATTAAGCGGCGCCCCGGCGATGGCCTCGAGCCAGGGCTGGGCGAGCTCGTCCGGCCAGCCGTAGGGGTTTTCCATCGCATCGAGCTTGACCAGACCCGCCGCCGGATGCACCGCATAGGGCGCGAGCGCCTGGATCTCCTCGCGCACATGGTCCCGCACGCGCGCCGCCGCATCGCAGCTCATGGTGCATCGGCCCGCGCGGCGGCGGAACGGGCATGGGCCTCCAGCCCCTCGCCGCGGGCCAGCACGGCCGCCAGCCGCCCCAAGGCCGCGCCGCCCTGCGCGCTGCAGCGGATGATGCTGCTGCGCTTCTGGAAATCGTAGACGCCGAGCGGCGAAAAGAAGCGCGCGGTGCCGGCCGTGGGCAACACGTGATTGGGGCCCGCGCAATAATCGCCGATGGCCTCCGGGGTATGGCGCCCCAGGAAAATCGCGCCGGCATGCCGGATCAGCGGCAGCAAGGCGTCTGGATCCTCGACCGACAGCTCGAGGTGCTCGGGCGCCAGACGGTTGGCGATCTCGGCCGCCTCGGCCAGATCGCGCGTCGCGATGAGTGCCCCACGCTGGGACAGGGAGCGCGCGATGATCCCCCGGCGCGGCTGGTCGGGCAGCAAGGCCGCCATGCGTTCCGCCACTCGATCGAGAAAGACGCGATCCGGACTGACGAGCACCGACTGGGCATCTTCGTCGTGCTCGGCCTGGGAAAAAAGATCCAGCGCGATCCAATCCGGATCGGTCTGCCCGTCGCAAACGATGAGGATTTCGGACGGCCCGGCGATCATGTCGATACCGACCTGCCCGAACACCAGGCGCTTGGCTGTGGCGACATAGCGATTCCCGGGCCCGACGATCTTGTCCACGCGTCCGATGCGCTCGGTGCCGTAAGCCAGTGCGCCGATGGCCTGGGCCCCGCCGATCGCGAAGACCTCCTCGACGCCGAGGATGGCCGCCGCGGCCAGCACCAGATCGCTGCGCTGGCCACCCGGCGTCGGCACGCACAGCGCGATCTCGGGGACACCCGCGACCTGCGCGGGGATGACGTTCATCAGCACCGAGGAGGGATAGGCTGCCTTGCCGCCCGGCACATAGACCCCGACGCGATCCAGCGGCCGCACCTCCTGGCCCAGCACGTTGCCCAGCGCGTCGGTGTGGCGCCAGGACGTGAGCCGTTGATGTTCGGCATATGCACGCAGCCGACCGACAGCCTCTTCCAGCGCGGCGCGCAGCGACGGGGCGATGCGGTCCCTGGCCGCGAACAGGTCCGCGCGATCGATGCGCAAACCTCCCTCCGTGGCAGGCTCCCAGCCGTCGAAGCGGCGCGTATAGCCCAGCAGCGCCCGATCGCCCTCCAGGCGGACTTGCGCCAGGATGTCCTGCACGGCCTGCACGATCTCGGACTGCTGGGTTTCGGCCTGAACCTGCAGGGCGGCCAATGCCTGATCGAAACCAGCCTCGCGCGTGTCGAGCCGCCGCAGAGCCAAGGGGGAACGCAGATTCGTCATGCGGTCGCTCCGTGTCGTTCGACCGCCGCCGACAGATCCGCCACCAGGGCGCGTACCGCGGCGTGCTTGGTTTTCCACGAGGCGGGATTGACCACCAGCCGGGCACTGACCTCCATGACGGTCTCCAGGGGCACCAAGCCATTGGCGCGCAGGGTATGGCCCGTATCGACGAGATCGACGATCCAGTCGGCCAGCCCGACCAGCGGCGCCAGCTCCATGGAGCCGTACAGTTTGATGACGTCGACCTGCTGCCCGCGCTCAGCGAAGAAGGTCCGGGTCGACGTCACGTACTTGGTCGCGACACGGGGTTGCGCTCGCGGGGGATCAACCCCTGCGCGCCCGGCCAGCATGAGACGACATCGCCCGATACCCAGATCCAGGGGTTCGTACAGCAGGGCCTGCTCCTGCTCTGCGAGCACGTCCTTGCCCGTGATGCCGACATCGGCGCCGCCATGCAAGACATAGGTGGGCACGTCGGTCGGCCGGACGATGAGCAGGCGGACGCCGGCGCGGGAGGTACCGAGAATCAAACGTCGGCTGGCTGCCGGATCTTCGTCCGGCACGATGCCGGCGTCAGCCAGCAGCGGCAGGGTTTCCTCGAGGATACGCCCCTTGGAGAGCGCCACGGTCAGCATCGGCTCAGCCATGAACGGCCGCCTCCATGGTCATGACTCCCATCACGACGGCACTCTGCGTATGCACGCGCCGAGCTGACCCAGCTTCTCTTCGATGCATTCATAGCCGCGGTCGATGTGGTAGATGCGATCGACCTCGGTTTCGCCCTCGGCGACCAGCGCCCCGAGCACCAGCCCGGCCGAGGCACGCAGGTCCGTCGCCATGACCGGCGCCCCGGTCAGGCGCTCGACGCCGTGCACCACCGCCACATTGCCCTGCACCCGGATGTCCGCCCCCATGCGTTCGAGCTCCGGCACATGCATGTAGCGGTTCTCGAACACCGTCTCGATCATGGTGGACGCGCCGTCGGCGATGGCGTTCAGCGCCATGAACTGAGCCTGCATGTCGGTTGGAAAAGCGGGATAGGGCGCCGTCCGGATGTCCACCGCTCGCGGACGGCGACCACGCATGTCCAGGGTGATCGAATGCTCGCCCTGATCGAGTTGCGCGCCAGCTTCCTCGAGCTTGGCGAGGACCGCGTCCAGCGTACCGTGACGCACGTTTTTCAGCGTCACGCGTCCGCCGGTGATCGCGCCGGCGATCAGATAAGTGCCCGTCTCGATGCGATCGGGCATGACCTCGTACTCGGCGCCATGTAGCCGTCGCACGCCTTCGATGACGAGCGTGTCGGTTCCCGCTCCTTGGACACGGGCGCCCATGGCGTTGAGAAAACAGGCGAGGTCCACGACCTCCGGCTCACGGGCAGCATTTTCGATCACCGTCGTGCCCTCCGCCAGGGTCGCCGCCATCATGAGGTTTTCGGTGCCCGTGACCGTCACCGTATCCAGCACGATGCGCGCACCCCGCAGTCGACCGGCGCTCGCGCGGATATAGCCGTTTTCCACACGGATATCCGCGCCCATCGCTGCCAGGCCATCGATGTGGAGATTGACGGGACGCGAACCGATCGCGCACCCGCCCGGAAGCGACACCTCGGCCTGCCCGAAGCGGGCCAGCAAGGGGCCCAGCACCAGAATGGAAGCCCGCATCGTCTTGACGAGTTCGTAGGGCGCATGCACGTTTTCCACCGCGCGTGCGTCGACTTCGACCCCCATGCCGTCGGCCAGCGTGACACGAACGCCCATGCCGGACAGCAGGGCGATGCTGGTCGTCACATCATGCAAATGAGGAACATTGCGAACGAGGCAATCTCCCTCTGCCAGCAGACAGGCGGCCAGAATCGGCAAGGTGGCGTTCTTTGCGCCGGAGATGCGGGTTTCGCCCTCCAGCGGTCGCGCGCCGACGATCACGAGCTTGTCCATGCCGGCCTCTCAGTTGAGCGCGTCGCGTGCCGACCACTCCGCAGGCGTCAGGGTTTCCAGCGCCAAGGCATGGATCGCCCCGCCGACCAAACCCTCCAGCGCCGCATACACGCGCTGATGGCGTTGCACGGGCCGCATGCCTTCGAAAGCCGGCGAAACGACCAGAGCCGAAAAGTGCACGCCGTCATCACCCTCCACCCGGACGGGATCGGCCTCCGGCATGCGTTCGGAAATCAAGGCAGCAATCTGCTCGGCGGTCATGGTCATCCCCCATATCGATCCGGGATGGGTGCGGTCGAATTTGCCGCGCATGATAGCGAAAAACCGCCTCAGAGGGGCATGATATCCGGCGTCGGCTGGCACAGCATTGCCCTGACTCCGTTCGAACCTTACAATGCCCGGTTTACGAGATGGGCCTTTGCCCAGATTACCGAGGTCACGCCCCATGCGCCCCGAAATCCATCCTTCCTACAAGCCGGTCACGATCACCTGCAGCTGCGGGAATCGCTTTGAAACGCGTTCTACCCTGGGATCGGATCTGCAGATCGAAGTGTGCTCCCATTGCCATCCTTTCTATACCGGCAAGCAGAAGATCGTCGATACTGGCGGTCGCGTCGACAAGTTCCGCCGACGTTACGGCGCAAAGTAAGCGCAACGCCACCCGTCGCGTGCGACGCGGACAGACCGGACGGACATCGGAGATGCCCGCCAAAAGACTTTTGTAACGACCCCATCGGCAGCCCGCTCCATGATGACGGAAGACGAGTTGAC
>DAOKZK010000026.1:25938-35061 GCA_035325645.1 Candidatus Macondimonas sp.
GGGCCGCGACGGCCTTGACCCCACCAAGGCAGCCTTTGCCCTCGACACGGATTGCCGCACGCTGGCCGATGCGCTGATCGATGCCGACGTATTCATCGGCGTATCCGGCCCCAATCTCGTGACTGCGGACATGCTCAAGACCATGGCGCCGCGTCCGGTGGTATTCGCTCTCTCGAACCCCGATCCGGAGATCCGCCCCGAACTGGCGCTGCGCACGCGCGACGACCTCATCATGGCGACCGGCCGCAGCGATTACCCGAACCAGGTGAACAACGTGCTGGGCTTCCCGTACCTGTTCCGTGGCGCCTTGGACGTGCGTGCCAAGCGCATCAACCGGGAAATGCACATCGCCGCCGTACAGGCCCTGCGGGCTCTGGCGCACGAACCGGTGCCCAGCGAGGTATTGCGCGCCTACGGCAAGACGGAACTGGCGTTCGGGCCCGGCTACATCATTCCGACACCGCTTGATCCGCGCCTCATCGATTATGTCCCGCCCGCCGTTGCCAAGGCCGCCGTCGACTCCGGTGTGGCGCGGTCCGGCTACCCGTCCCATTATCCCCAACCGCCGGTGGACCTCCATCCAGCCGCCTGAATTCCCCCGCAGGAGTCCTGTCGATGAGCGAGCAGAAGCTGATCCTGTCCGATCCCGCCACAGGCAAGCAAAGTGAGTTGCCGATCCGCAAAGGCACACACGGTCCAGCCGTGGCGGACATTGGCGGCCTGTACCGCGATCACGGCATGTTCACCTACGATCCCGGCTTTGTCTCCACCGCCAGCTGCCGCAGCGACATCACCTACATCGACGGCAACCAGGGTGTACTGCTGTACCGGGGCTATCCGATCGAGCAACTGGCCGAAAAAAGCAGCTTCATCGAAGTGGCCTATCTGCTGCTGTACGGCGAACTGCCTACGCAAACGCAACTGGATACCTTCAGCCATTCGATCCGCTACCACACGATGATCCACGAGTCGCTGCGGGACTTCTTCCGCGGCTTCCATCACGACGCACACCCCATGGCCATGCTGACCGGTGTGGTCGGCTCGCTGTCCGCCTTCTACAATGCCGCGCAGGACATGCGCAACCCGGCGGACCAGGAGATTTTTGCCCACCGGATGATCGCCAAGATCCCGACGATCGCGGCCTGCGCCTACAAGCATTCGATCGGTCAACCCTTCGTCTATCCGCGCAACGATCTGGACTATTGCAGCAACCTGCTGCACATGCTGTTCGCCGTCCCCGCCGAGCGCTACGAGGTCGATCCGATCGCCGCCCAGGCGCTGGACATGCTGTTCATCCTGCATGCCGATCATGAGCAGAACGCCAGCACCTCGACGGTGCGGCTGGCCGGCAGTTCCGGCACCAACCCCTATGCTGCGATCTCGGCCGGGGTGGCCTGCCTGTGGGGTCCGGCCCACGGCGGTGCCAACGAAGCCGTGCTGACCATGCTCGAGCAGATCGGCAACGTGAAGCAGATTCCGCACTTCATTGCCAAGGCCAAGGACAAGAACGATCCGTTCCGGCTCATGGGCTTCGGGCATCGCGTCTACAAGAACTACGATCCACGTGCCACGGTGATCCGTGGCATGTGCCACAAGATCCTGCAACGTCTGGGCAAGGAAAACGACCCTTTGTTCGAGCTGGCCCTGGAACTCGAGCAAATCGCGCTGAACGATGAATACTTCAAGGAAAAGAAACTCTACCCCAACGTGGATTTCTATTCCGGCATCATCTACAAGGCGCTCGGCTTGCAGACCAACATGTTCACTGTGATGTTCGCCATCGCCCGGACTGTGGGCTGGGTCGCGCACTGGATCGAGATGACCAACGATCCCGAGCAGCGCATCGGTCGCCCGCGGCAGATCTATACCGGCGCCGCGCAACGCGATTATGTCGCCCTCGACCAGAGACGGTAGACGGCAAGCCTCGCCGGCGGAACGAGAAGGCGGCCTCGGCCGCCTTTTTCATGGATCACACGGCGGCCCCCAGCAAGTCCTGCACACGTGCCAGGCTGGCGCGCTCCATCGGCCGGCCCGTCGCTTGGCTGACGGGCGCCTGCCGGATGGCGGCCATGTCGAAAACCACTGCGGCAATGGGCGTTCCATCCACCAGAAACCGCAACAAGGGGAACGGCCGTTCCCTGGTCCCCATGCGAAACCGACGCTCTTCCAGGTGATGCGGAATGCCGGCATCGTCCAGATGCAGGGCCACTTGTTCCAATGATTCGGCAAACAGGTGCAAGGTGATCTCGGAATGACCATCGGCGACGCCGCTCAGCACGGGTCCGACCAGGCGCGGGTGGAAGGGTCGGAAAAAACGCATCGCCTCGCAGGCGATTTCGCGCATGCGGCGCAACTGCGCAGGCTGAGTATCGGCGCGGAACAATCGCTGGTAGGCGGCCAATGCCGCCTCGATTTCTGCGTTGCGCGGCAGGTTGGGGCTGTTGCGGGCGACACCGAGGCGATCTGCGGCCTTTTGCTTGGCCGAGAAGTAGTCCTTCACCCCTTCCTCCGCCATGATGCGCGCGGCGGTCTGCACGATGCGTTCGCGCTGCTGCCAGGATTTCGCGCCGGTTCCACGTCCCATGAAGTGACTCCCTTGGCCGTGAGCAAAAGATCCGGCCGACTTTTCGCCGATCCGGCTCAAAACAGATCGCGCAACTCCTCCTGTCGAACGGCATCGTCGCGCGGAACCGGTTCGATGCCGTTGGGGTCCGGCGCCGGGGCCGGCGGCGTATCGGTACGGAAGTATTCATAGCGCCCGGCTGGATCCTCAGGCGCGGTCTGCCGGCCGGTTTCCGAGGAAATCCATACGGCGAACACGCCAGGGGGCGGCTGGATCTGCCGGACCGGTACGTTTTGGAGCGCCTGTTCCATGTAATTCGTCCAGATCGGTGTCGCGGTCGCGCCGCCCGACTCGCCGGGTCCGAGCGAGCGCATCTGGTCGAATCCGACCCAGGTGACCGTGACCAGATCCGGCGTATAACCAGCAAACCAGGCATCCATCAAGCCATTGGTCGTACCCGTCTTCCCCGCGATATCCGGACGGTTGAGCCGGGCCGCATGCCGCCCGGTTCCCCGCAGAATCACATCCTGCATCAGGCTCGTCATGAGATAGCTGGTGCGCACGTCCATGACGCGCGGTGCAGGCCGGACAGGTTCGGGAACGAAATCCGGGCCGCCCAGAGGCTGGGGGGGATGATCCGCCAGCCAGGAGGGTGCTGGTGCACGCGGCTGACTGGCGGCGGCGCCGCATTCCTCGCAGGCAAGTTCCGGTGTCCGCGCATAGAGCAGCCTGCCCTCGTGGTCCTCGACCCGCGCGATCAGATAGGGCGTGAGCAGATAGCCGCCACTGGCAAAGACGGCATAGCCCCGCGCCAACTCCAACGGTGTCAGCTCGGCTGTTCCCAGCGACAGCGAGAGATCGGCGGGAATGTGCTGCATCGGGAAACCGAAGCGCTCGACGTACCGCACGGCCTGCCGCACGCCCAGTTGCTCGAGCAGGCGGACCGAGACGAGATTGCGTGAATGCACCAGGCCCTCGCGCAAGGTCGTCGGCCCGTAGAAGCGGCCGGTGTAGTTTTCGGGTCGCCAGACTTCGCCGTTGGCGCCCTGCGCATACTCGATGGGCGCGTCGTTGATGATGGAAGCGGGCGTGAACCCATTGTCGAAAGCAGCCGCGTAAAGGAAGGGCTTGAAGCTCGATCCCGGCTGGCGGCGCGCCTGGGTGGCGCGATTGAACGCGCTCCTGACGAAGTCGAAGCCCCCCACCAATGCCAGAATCCGCCCATCGCGGGGGCTGATGCTGACCAAAGCGCCCTGGACTTCAGGCACCTGGGAAAGCATCCAGCGACCGCTCGCCTTCCGGACCCGGATCACGTCGCCCGGCGTCAGCACCTGCGTCGCCTGTGTCGGCAGTGGACCGAGCCGGCCCGGCCCCAGCCGGGGCCGAGCCCAGCGTATCGCGTTCCAGTCGAGGTCAGCCTCACCCTCTCCCGCTATGCGGACACGGGCGCTGCGCGGCTCGACCGCCAGCACCACCGCGGCCTGCAGGCCACCCACCGCCGGGATTTCACTCAGGCGCCGGGCATGCACCTGGGCCGGTTCGTCAGCCGACCACCGAGCTTCGGCGCCGCGATAACCATGGCGTCGATCGTAGTCCTCAAGCCCGCTCTGAAGCGCCAGTTCGGCTTTGGACTGAAGACCGCTGTCCAGCGTCGTGCGAACGGTCAGCCCCGACCGGTAGATGTCGCTCCCAAGACGCGACTGCAGCTCCTGGCGCACCATCTCGGCGACGTACATCGCCTGCAGTTCCAGCACCGTGTTGTGCAGCATGGCCGTGTTGGGCGATGCCAAGGCCGTCTGCAGCTGGTCCGCGTCGATCATCCCGAGCTGCGCCATCCGCCGCAGGATGTAATCGCGCCGCGCCAGGGCCGCGGGGGGATTGGCGACCGGGTTGATCCTGGACGGCGCCTTGGGCAAGCCGGCCAGTGTGGCGCATTCGGCCAATGACAGCTCCCAGACGCTTTTGCCGTAATAAATCCGGGAAGCCGCCTCCATCCCGTAGGCGCGTTGACCGAGGAAGATCTTGTTCAGATACAGCGACAGGATGTCTTCCTTGCTGAGCTCGCGCTCGATACGAAACGCCAGCAGGATCTCCCGGAGCTTGCGCTCGTAGGTCTTCTCGGGGCTGAGAAAAAAATTGCGTGCCACCTGCATGGTGATCGTGCTGCCGCCCTGCTCCCGCTCGCCGGTGAGCAGCAGGCGCCCGACAGCCCGCAGCAGGCCCCGATAGTCCACGCCGGGATGCTCGAAAAAGCGATCGTCCTCCGCCGCGAGCACCGCCTTGATGAGGAGCGGAGGGAACTGATCGAAGCGGATGGGTTCGCGGCGCTGATCGCCGTACTCCCCCATGAGCTTGCCGTCCTGCGAGTAGATGCGCAGCGGAATCTCGAACTGGAAGTGACGCAGGGTATCCACGGCCGGAAGCTGCGGCGCGATCCGCAGATAGGCCACGAAGGCGGCCGCCGCGCCGAGCATCACCAAGGTCAGCAGGGTTCCCGCGACCCAGCCGAAGATCCTGATCCGTAAAGGCATGGTTCACACAGCCGATAAAACCAGCGGGAAGGTTGATGCCCCGCATTATACGCAGCCCACGGGACGACCCGACAAGGCACGGCGGATCAAGTCCGCGCTGCAGCGGCCGATTGAAGCACCGGGACGTCTGCGGCTGCGATGCGCGTCAATCGCTTCGCCCCAGACATCCTCAGACACAGCGCTCGTAGCGCCGGGGAAGGAACGTGTTGTTCAAATCGCGAATGAAACCGCTGCTTGGGATCGACATCAGTTCGACGGCCGTCAAGCTGATCGAGTTGGGCGGTCAGCGCCAGCAGCTCCAGGTCATGAGCTACGCCGCCGTCGGCCTGCCCGCCGATTCGGTCGTCGACAAGCAAGTGGCGGACCCCGAAGCCGTGGGGCAGGCGATCCGCAAGGCGGTCAAGCAGGCGGGCACCCGGACGCGGGACGTGGTGATCGCGGTCGGCGGCGCGACCGTCATTTCGAAGATCGTGCAGATGCCGGCCGACTTGTCGGACCGGGAACTTGAGCAGCAGATTCGTCTGGAGGCCGATCAATACATCCCTTATCCCATCGAGGAAGTCGGGATGGATTTCGAGGTGATCGGCCCTTCCGCGACGGAGGACAACTCGGTGGATGTTTTCCTGGCCGCCTGCCGCACCGACGCCATCGACAACCGCGTCGCAGCGGTCCATCTCGGCGGGCTGACCTGCAAGATCGTGGATATCGAATCCAACGCGCTGGAAAACGCCTGCCAGCTGATTGCCGAACAGATCCAGTTGAAAAATCCCGATCAGGGCATCGCCGTCGTCGACATCGGCGCAACGACCACCACGCTCAACATCATGCAAGCCGGCAACGTTCTCTATAGCCGTGATCAGGCCTTCGGCGGCAAGCAGTTGACTGAAGAAATCATGGCTCACTACGGCCTTTCCTATGAAGAGGCGGGCAAGGCCAAGCGCCGTGGTGGCCTTCCCGACAGTTACGGGGAAGAGGTTCTCAAGCCGTTCATTCAGGACGTCGCTAACCAGATCGATCGGGCGCTGCAGTTCTTTTTCTCCTCCAGCAGTCGCATCGACAAGATCGGCCAGATCATTCTCGCCGGCGGATGCGCGGGGATCGCCGGACTCGATCAAGCCGTCGAGGAGCAGCTGGAAGTCGCGACACGCATCGCCAATCCCTTCGCCAACATGAAAATCATGCCCCGGGCGCGGCCCAAGCAACTGAAACTGGACGCGCCGGCGCTGATGACGGCCTGCGGTCTGGCCATGCGGAGCTTTGACTGATGGCGCATCACATCAACCTGCTTCCCTGGCGCGAGCAGCAGCGCAAGAACGATCAACGCCAGTTCTTCATCAGCCTTGCTGGAGCGGCGATCGTGGCGCTGGGAGGCGTGTTTCTCGTCAGCTCCTACGTCCAGACACACATCGACCGGCAAAACGCGCGCAACGCGCGGATCGAAGCGGAAAACCGGCAACTCGACACCCAGATCGCCGAGATCAGGGACCTGCAAAAGCTGCGGCAAAGTCTGATCGAGCGCATGCGGATCATCGAGGAATTGCAGGACCAACGGACGACCAGCGTCCACCTCTTCGACGAACTCATCAATACCCTGCCGGACGGCGTGACCCTCCTGGTCATGCGTCAGGAAGGCAACCAGATCACGCTGGAAGGGCAGGCCCAATCCAACGCCCGCGTCTCCAGTTACATGAAAAACCTCGATGGTTCGCCCTGGTTCCAGAACCCGCAGTTGGTGGTCATCGAAACCAAGGACGGGAAGAACGGCCGCTTCGCTCAGTTCTCGCTGCGCGTCCAGCTGAACCGGGCAGGCACGGAGGGTCAGTCGTGAAATTCGATCTCTCGGAAGTTCTGACCGATCTGCGCAAGATCGACCCCAATAATCCCGGCACCTGGCCACCTTCGGTCCGCAATCTGGCACTGGCCGCCCTGCTGCTGGTCATAGGCGGCCTCGGCTACTGGTTCCAGATTCAACCTCAGTTGGCCGTTCTTAAGGCAGCCCAGGACAAAGAACCCGAACTGCGGCAAAGCTTCGAGACCAAGCAGCGCCAGGTCGCGAACCTCGATGCCTACAAAGCCCAACTGCGAGACATCCAGAGCCGCTTTGCGGTCATGCTGCGACAGCTCCCCAGCCAGACGGAAATGGCCAATCTTTTGCAGGACATCTCGCAGACGCGCGTCGCGACCGGACTCGAAGAACAGGTCTTCAAGCCCGAACCAGAACGCGCCAAGGAGTTCTACGCTGAAGCGCCGATCCGTATCCGGCTGACCGGGAGCTACCACCAGATGGGCGATTTCGCCAGCGGCCTGGCCGCCTTGCCGCGCATCGTCACCCTCAGCAACATCAGCCTCACGGGCGCGAAAGCCGGCGAGGGCGGGCTCGTCATGGATGCCGTTGCCATGACCTATCGCTATCTGGAAGAGCCCGGCGGACCTGCCGCCGCTGGCACCAAAGGGGAGGCCAAGCCATGAAGCCGACCAGCCCATGGCGATCCCGTCCGGGGCCGTCTGTGCGCCGCGCCGCGCGGGGGGGACTGGTCCTGCTCACGCTGCTGACCGGGTGTAGCGCAGACACCTCGGATCTCGACGCCTATTTCGCCGAGGTCAAGGCGCGCAAATCGACCGACATCGAGGCAGTGCCGCAGATGCGGCCCTACGAGCGCTTCGCCTATCTGCCGGACGGACGGCGCAGCCCCTTCGACAATCCGGAAACCGAGATGGCCCGGCAGCTTCCCAACAACGGCCTGTCGCCCGACCTGCGCCGTGCCCGGCAACCACTGGAAGAGTTTCCCATCGATGCCCTGCGTCTGCTGGGCATGCTGGGCTACGGCGAGAAGCGCTGGGCGCTGGTGCGCACCGCGGACGGCGTCATCCACCGGGTGGCGGTCGGACAGTATCTGGGTCGGAACAACGGACGGGTCATCGCCATATCCGAACGGGAGATCCGGCTCAAGGAAATCGTCCCGGATGGGCTTGGCGGATGGATGCAGCGCGATGCCGCCATCGCGCTGAGCGAATGAGGGCCGGCACGTGATCGGACAGCAATCAGTCAGGCTCGGCAAACGGGCCGCCTTGGAGAACCAGATGATGAACATGCCTGCAGTCACCTGCCGGGGGCCGCGTTTGCTCTGCGCCTGCCTGCTTGCGCTCCTTGCCAGTGTCGTCCATGCCGGGCCGACGCTGGAACGCGTCGAACACTATCGCCGCAGCGCGGATCAGCTCGAGATCGCGCTGATTCTTTCCGGCCCTGCGCCCAAGCCCCAGATCTTCACCACGCGCACGCCGAGCCGCATCGCACTCGATCTGCCGGCAGTCACCAACGGGCTGGCCCAGCGCAGCATTCCCATCGGCGTCGGACTCACCCAGGCCGTGCAGGTCGCAGAGGCCGGCGGCCGCACGCGCGTGGTGATCGAACTGACCGATCTGCCGCGCTACGGCATGCAGGTGCAGGACAACCGCATCGTGCTGACGCTCGACAATCGCAAGGTCACCGGCGTGAGCGCCGCCGCGCCGACAAACCCCGCCGCCCCGGCCGCGGCGACGCCCGTCACTGCAGGGGTCCGCAGCCTCGATTTCCGGCGCGGGGACCAGGGTGAGGGCCTGATTCTGATTCAACTCAATGATCCCAAGACGGTCATGGATATGACCGCGCAGGGCGAGGACACCATCGTCACCCTGACCCAGGCCCACCTTCCCGAATCGCTGCGCCAGCGCCTCGATGTGCGCGACTTCGCCACCCCGGTACAAACCATCGAGGCTCGGCAGAAAGGCAGCGACACCGTACTCACCATCCGTGCCGTGCCCGAAGCACAGTCCATGGCCTATCAGACCGATGGCATCCTCACCATCGCCATGCGGCTCCCCGTCAAATCCGATCAGCCCGGCAGCGCCCTGGGGCGTTTCGGGGGTGGCGCGCCCGTCAGCCTCAACTTTCAGAATGTGGAAACCCGCGCGCTGCTGCAAATTCTCGCCGACGTGTCCGGCAGGAACATCGTCCTGTCCGACAGCATCGGCGGCACCATGGCGCTGCGG
>DAOKZK010000027.1:0-34263 GCA_035325645.1 Candidatus Macondimonas sp.
GACACTCCTCCCTCTCCAAAGGAGTGCCAAAGGTTTATGAACTTATGCAGCCGGGGACCGTGACGCGGTCGGTTTCAGGTGCAGGACTTGTGGTAGGCCTCGATCAGGCGCACTTCGTCGCGTGCGCCCATGATCACGGCAATCCGCTGATGCAGGGTCTGCGGTACGACATCCAGGATGGATTCGCGCCCTGTGCTCGCGCCACCGCCGGCCTGCTCCATCAGCAGAGCCATCGGATTGGCCTCGTAGATCTGGCGGAGCTTCCCTGGCTTTTTGGGGTCACGGCTGTCGCGCGGATAGAGAAAGACCCCTCCGCGACTCAGCACACGGTGGCAATCGGCAACCATCGCGCCCATCCAGCGCATGTTGAAATCCTTGCCGCGCGGACCAGCTGCCCCCGCGTGGCATTCCTCGATGTAGCGCCGGATCGGGGGATCCCAGAATCGCCAGTTCGATGTGTTGATCGCGTACTCGTGCCCCTCATCCGCGATGCGCAGGCTTTCTTGCGCCAGCACAAATTCGCCGACTGCGCGATCCAGGGTGAAGCTCACCACGCCGCGGCCCAGCGTGAGGACCAGCAACGTGGCCTGACCATAGACCGCATATCCGGCGCACAGCTGGTTGCGTCCGGGCTGGAGAAAATCCGGCTCGCGCGGTTCGTTGACGCCGGGCGGGCAGGGTAGAACGGAAAAGATCGTCCCGATCGACAGATTGATGTCGACGTTGGTCGAGCCGTCCAGTGGGTCGAAGACCAGCAGATAGTCGCCGCGCTGCTCGCCGATGGGGAGCAGGTAGATCGAATCCATTTCCTCGGAGGCCATCGCGGCGACACGCCC
The DNA here is from genome assembly GCA_035325645.1 of Candidatus Macondimonas sp. Lineage (GTDB taxonomy): Bacteria > Pseudomonadota > Gammaproteobacteria > UBA5335 > UBA5335 > Macondimonas. The sequence goes on from DAOKZK010000027.1 coordinate 837, forward strand.
CGATCGCTCGTGGTGACGCAGGATGACGTCGTTCGCCAGCACGTCCAGCTTCTTCTGGACTTCCCCTTGGATGTTGGTGGCATTGGCATTGCCCAAGACATCGCCCAGCGCGCCCAGGCTGACCAGATGGGAAATCTGCTTGATGGCGCGGGCCATGTCCTCGATGACGCCTGCGAGATCCGGGCTGAGGGCATGAAGGCGTTGCTCACGGTGCAGAAACGAGGACAGGGTAATGCCAAGATGCATGTGGCGGACTTCCCGAGTGCTGTCGGAATGAAGGTTGCGAATTCTAGCAAGGAACCGTCGGAACGGCACCGGGATTGGCTCCTGCTCACCCCTGGATCGTTCAGCTCAGCAGCAGCGTCCCCAAGCCCAGAAACGCGAAGAAGCCGGCGACGTCTGTAACGGTGGTCAGGACGACATGGCCGGCGAGCGCGGGGTCGATCGACAGGCGGCGCATGATCAGGGGCACGGCGATGCCGCTGGTGGCGGCGAGCAGGAGATTGGCCACCATCGCCAGTCCCATGACTGCGGCAAGATCGGTGCGACCAAACCAGAGGTAGGCCAGCAGGGCCGTAACGGCTGCCCAGGCCAGGCCGTTGAGCAGACCCAGCAGCAATTCCTTGTTGATGAACCGCGGGGTATTGCCGGCCGTCAGACGGCCTTGTGCAAGACCTCGGATGATCAGGGTCTGCGTCTGGCTGCCGGCGATGCCCCCCATGCTTGCAACGATCGGCATCAGAATCGCGAGCGCGACGACTTTCTGCAGCGTCGCCTCGAACAGGCCGACCACGGCTGATGCGACGAATGCGGTGACGAGATTGATTCCGAGCCACAACGTTCGGCGCTGGAAGCTCTGCAACACCGGCGCAAACATGTCTTCCTCTTCGTCCAAGCCGACCTGGCTCATCAGCGAATGCTCGCTTTCATCGCGGATCACGTCCACGACGTCATCGATGGTGATGCGCCCGAGCACCATGCCCTCATCGTTGACGACTGCTGCCGACAGGAGGTCGCGGTCGGCGAAGCGCTGGGCGACCTTGCGTGCCGGCCGGTCGACCGGGATGGGTTCGGCTTCCGTGTCCATGACATCAGCGACCGTTTTGTCCGGGTCGCTCACCAGCAGAATCTGTAGCGGCAGAACACCCACATAGTGGCCATACCGGTCCACCACCACCAACTGATCGGTCTGATCCGGCAGTTCGCCCTTGAGGCGCAGGTAACGCAAGACGACGTCCAGTGTCACGTCCGGACGCACCGTCACGACCTCCGGATTCATCAGCCCGCCCGCGCTTTCCGGGGCGTAGGACAAGACCTTTTCCAGGCGGAGACGTTCCTGCTGATCCAGGGCCTGGAGGATCTGGTTGGTGACGGCCCGTGGCAGGTCGTCGATGAGATCGGCCAGGTCGTCCAGATCCAACTGTTCGGTCGCAGCGACGATTTCGGCCGAATCCATGTTGCGGATCAAGGCGCCACGCACCGAGTCGTTGACGTGCAGCAGGACCTCGCCGTCGTCCTCGGCCGGGACGAGCGACCAGATCAGCTCCCGTTCGGGGGAGGGCGTGGACTCGAGCAGCGCCGCGATTTCGGCCGGATGCAGGGTACGCAACAACCGCCGCGCCCGCTCATAGGTCCCGCCGGTGAGAGCGGTCCGCAGCGCCGCGCCAGCGGTCGCCTGATTTTCTGGGCGGTCGGCGTCGGACATCGCCTGGCTCCGGTTGGATCAGGGGTGGACGGGCAACAAGAGGGCAAGAGGCTAGTTTACGGGAAGCAGGCGAGCAGGTCCATTTGAAATCATGCGTCGGGCACGCAAATTGCTAATGCTGCAACCCGGAGTGACGGACCAGCACATGAGGGTAGGTCTGAGCAAGGTGAGCCCGCAGACGTTCGGCCATGTAGACGGATCGATGCTGGCCGCCGGTGCAACCGATGGCCACGGTAAGGTAGCTGCGGTTCTCGGATTCGAAGCGGGGAAGCCAGCGCCCCAGGAAACCGCAGATGTCGTCAAACAGAGCACGGGTCAAAGGTTCGCTTTCGAGATAAACGGCAACCTCGGTGTCCAGGCCCGTCAAGGGCCGCAGGCCGGGTTGCCAGTGGGGATTCGGCAGGCAACGAATGTCGAACACGAAGTCGGCGTCGGCCGGAACCCCGTTTTTGAAGGCAAACGACTGAATCATCAATGAAAAAAAACCGTCACGGCCGTGGATGCGTTGGCGGATGAGATCGCGGAGCTGATGGATGTTGGTGCGTGTGGTGTCGAGCACCAGGTCCGCCTGTTCCGCGATCGGGTTGAGGATACGCCTCTCCTCCTCGATCGCCTCGATCAGGGCAGTCTGGCTGCTGCTGAGGGGGTGGCGCCGGCGCGTTTCGCTATAACGCTTGAGCAGAGTATCGGCCTCTGCCTGCAGGAAGAGCGTCTCCACCTGCACGCCGTGTCGCCGGAGGCGGGCAAGGCACTCCGCGAACTCCGACAATTCCGATGCGTGCGACCGGGCGTCGATGCCGACCGCGACTCCTTGGCCGGAAAAATCGCCGTGGCGGGACAATTCCTCGACCAGCGATTCCAGCAACGATAGCGGCAGGTTGTCGACGCAGTAGAGTCCCAGATCCTCCAGCATGTGCAAAGCGACGCTCTTGCCGGCGCCGGACAGGCCGCTGAGGATCAGGAGTCTCACAAGCCGCTCACCACCCGGGAGCCGCAGCGCGACTCACCGGGCGTCCGGGTTGAGGGCCCGGGCGAGGACGCGCGGGCATCAGGTTTCCGGAAAGGCGCTTTTGATCGATTCACGGGAATGATGGTCCGCTTGCTTGTCCTTGTAACGAAGTGCCTGCCGGTCGAGCTTGTCGGCCAGCGCGTCGATGGCGGCATACATGTCCGCGCTGGTGGCGTCCGCGAACAAGGCTCCGCCGTTTACGGGGATCTTGGCCTCGGCGTGATGCCGCTCCTTTTCGACGCGCAATACCATGTGGGCATCGAGGGCTTGGTCCAGATGACGCTCGATGCGCTCGAGTTTCTCGGCGGCATACTGCCGGATGGCAGCGGTGATTTCGATGTTCTGGCCGGTCACGTCAATCTTCATCGGGTTCCCCTATGGTAGTCATCGATATCGACCGGGAATCTCAAACGAGACGCTTGCGCTCGTTCGAGGGCGGAATGGACATGAATTCCCGGTATTTGGCCACGGTGCGGCGAGCCACGTTGATGCCATCCGCCAGCAACATCTCGGTCAGTTTGCTGTCGCTCAGCGGTTTGCGCGGGTTCTCTGCAGCAATCAGTTTGCGGATCATGGCTTGGATGGCGGTTGCCGAACACTCGCCGCCATCCACGGTCGCCACATGACTGGAAAAGAAATATTTGAATTCGAAGATCCCGCGGGGGGTATGCATGTACTTTTGATTGGTGACCCGCGAAATCGTGCTTTCGTGCATGCCGACCGCCTCAGCGATCTCGCGCAGCACCATGGGCTGCATGGCTTCCTCACCATGGTCGAAAAAGCCCTGCTGGCGTTCGACGATGCTCGTGGCGACCTTGAGCAGCGTTTCATTGCGGCTCTGCAGGCTCTTGAGAAACCATCGGGCTTCCTGCAGGTGCTGCCGCATGGTTTCATTGTCGCGGCTGTTGTCGGCGCGCTTGATGAGCCCGGCATACATCCGGTTGATGCGCAATCTGGGCGTCGTTTCGGCGTTCAGATCGACCCGCCATGTCTTGCCCGACCGCCGGACGATCACGTCCGGCACCACATAGCTGGCGGTTTTCTGGGAAATCTGCGCGCCTGGCCGGGGGTTCAGGCGCTGGATCAGCTCGATGGCGGCGCAGAGCTCATCTTCGGTGATCTTGAGTCGACGTTGCAGGTTCGCGAAATCGCGGTTCGCGAGGAGATCGAGGTGATGTTCGACAAGTTCCATCGCGGCCGCATGCGCCTCCGAGGGCGCCTGCGCGCGCAGCTGCAGCAGCAGAGCCTCGCGCAGGTCCCGCGCACCGATGCCGATCGGGTCGAAACCTTGGATTCGTTTGAGGACGGCCAGTATTTCCTCCGGCTCGGTCGCCAGTTCGGGACCAACCTCGGCCAACAGTCCTTCGAGGGATTCGGTCAAATAGCCATCCTCATTGATGGCATCGATGATGGCCAGGGCGATGGCTTCGTCAGTCTCGGTGAAATGACCGAGACGCATCTGCCAGAGCAGGTGATCCCGCAATTCACCATTGTCCTGACTGGGCGTCTGATTGAAATCCCAGGCTTCGGCGCTGCCGGCGCCGGGATCGTCACCTTGTGACCACGGGTCTTCCCATGCGGAGTCGAAATCCTCGCCGCCACCCGGTTCGGTGTCTGCTTCGGTCGCCGCCTCCGGGGTGAGCGTTTCGGATTCACCCTCCGGGTAGTCCGGGGCGGCTTCGTCGTCGTCCGGCCCATTCTCGATCATTAAATTGGTGTCGAGGATGGTCTGGATCTCTTGCTGCAATTCCAACGATGACAGCTGCAGCAGGCGGATGGCCTGTTGCAGCTGGGGCGTCATCGCCAGACGTTGGCCCAGCTTCAGGTGCAGGGACTGCTTCATGGACAGGCGGGAAGGGTGGCGTTGGTCATGGCTTCGATTCTACTCGCTCGAAGATCTTGTGACATGCGCTTGGGTCAGAGCCGGAAGGCTTGCCCCAGATAAACCTCTCTGACGGTTTTATCGGCCAGGATCGGTTCCGGCTCACCTTGGGCGATGACGGTGCCCTCACTCAGAATATAGGCGCGTTGGCAGATGTGCAGGGTTTCACGCACATTGTGATCGGTGATGAGCACACCGATTTGCCGTTCGCGCAGATGGGCCACGATGCGCTGAATATCGACCACTGAAATGGGATCGACGCCGGCGAAAGGCTCATCCAGCAGAATGAAGCGTGGATCGGCCGCCAGCGCACGGGCGATTTCGAGACGGCGCCGTTCGCCGCCCGACAGACTCATGCCGCGTGACTCGCTAAGGTGTGCGATGTGGAACTCTTCCAGCAGGGCACGGCAACGCTGCTCCCGCTCCGCGCGCGTCAGCCCCGGTCGCAACTCGAGCACGGCCAGAATGTTTTCCGCAACCGTCAGTCGTCGGAACACCGAGGCTTCCTGCGGCAGGTAGCCGATGCCGCGACGAGCCCGGACGTGGATGGGCAACGCCGAGATGTCGGCGCCGTCCAGCAGGATGCGTCCGCCATCGGCACGGATCAATCCGGCCATCATGTAGAACACGGTGGTCTTGCCGGCACCGTTGGGTCCCAGAAGTCCGACGACTTCGCCGGCCTTGATCTCAAGGGACACCGCGTTGACCACCGTGCGCCCGCGGTAGCGCTTGGTCAGGGCTTCGGCATGCAGGACGCTGGTCATGGCGCCCGTTCGCCCGATGAGCGCGGCTGGATGGTGATGCGTACCCGGTCGCCGCGGGCGCTTTCGCCGCCGGCGAGGATGCGCTGGCTGCGACGGTCGTACACCAGGTGCTCGCTCGACACCTCGTCGGTGCCCTGGCGCACCCAGGCGCTGCCGAGCAGCTCCAGCTGGCCGGATGGCGCGTCGTAGCGCATGCGATTGGCCCTGGCCTCCATCGCCGGCGCATCCGCAGTGGCCGGTTGGTTGAATTGGGCGGGATCGCCGACCACCTCGATCTGGCGCGGCTGGCCGTCTTTCGCGTGCGTCACGGTGACGGTGTCGCCGCGGAACTCGGTCGAGCCCTGGGTGATGCGAACCTTGCCGAGGTAGGTACTCTGGAGCTGATTCTGGTCGAGTTCGGCCCGGTCGGCCTCGATCTGTATCGGGCCTTCGGGAGGCGCCGCTCGTATCAATCCGGACCAGGACGACACGGCGAGCACAACGATCAGCGCGCTACGGCGGACGATGTCAAGGTGCATAAAGGGCTCTCACTTTTCCAATCAGGACCAGGCGGCCGCCGGCTATGTCGGCTTCCAGCCCTTGTGCCTCCAGCCGCGTGCTGCCCTGGGTCACCGTGACCGGTTGCTGAGATTCCAGTTGTCGCTCGCCCGTGCGGTAGTGCATCTCGCCCCCCTCAAGATGCCACGGCAGTCGACGGCTGGCATCCTGGATGTCCACGCGCACCGGCGCGGCGAGGCGGATCGGCAGCGACGCATCATCGGGTACGAATCCGCTGGGCGCGCGCAGCCGATTGGGGACGGCCCCCGTGGGCTGCAGCAACGTGACGTCGCGGACTTCCGTACCGCCCAGGCTCGGGCGGTGAAGCGCCGTGGCGGTCAGCAGGCGCAGGCTCAGGCGGCCGTCTTCGTCCAAACGATCGATGCGTGAATCGTGGAGCTCGTAGTCCGCTTCGGGCTCGGCGTCAGCCGACTTCGTGCCTTCGTTTCGGAACGGGTTGACGATCAGAAAGGTGATCAGCGCGCCGATCGGCAACAGCGCCCGCCAGGGACGGCGGAAGATCGTGTTCACGGCCGGTGATCCCAGCGATCGGTGTCGACGCCCTGAGCCCCCATGATCAGGTCGCATACGGCACGCGCACCGCCCATGCCACCGCCCTGGGGCGCAACCCAATGGGCAGCAGCGCGCGCGACCGGGTGGGCATCCGCTACCGAGCAGGCAAGCCCGACGATGGACATCGGTGGCACGTCGACGACGTCGTCCCCGACATAGGCACAGGCTGCAGGCGTCAGCGCAAGTTCGTCAAGGATCATTCGAAGCACCGGCAGCTTGTCGTCCTGACCCTGGTGGATGCGAGTCACGCCCAAGGCGTCCATGCGTCGGGTCACGACCGGTGAGTTGCGCCCCGAAATGACGGCAACCTCGATGCCGTGGCGGCGCAACTGCTTGATGCCGAGGCCATCCCGAGCGTGGAACACTTTCATCTCGGGCCCGTCGGGCGAGAAATACAGCCGCCCGTCGGTCAGCACGCCGTCGACGTCGAAAACCACCAGCCGGATCCGGCGCGCCCGTTCGAGAATCTCCGCGCCGACCGTCATACCACGCCTGCCCGGAGCAGATCGTGCATGTGCACCGCGCCAATGACCCGATCCGCGGCGTCGACCACGATGACGGCCGTAATGGTGCGCGCCTCCATGAGATTCAGCGCGTCGACCGCCAGCGCATCGGGCGCGACCGTGGTGCCGTGGGGCGTCATCACCGCCTCGATGGGCGTGCGTTGCAAGTCCGTGGCATCGGCGAGAGCGCGCCGCAAATCGCCGTCCGTGAACACGCCCTGGAGGCGCATGTCCGCATCCACGACCGTGGTCATGCCCAAGCCTTGCCGCGTCATCTCGAGCAGCGCGTCGGCCAAGGGCGTGCCCAGCGGCACACGCGGCACCCGCGGGGGCCGGTGCATCAGATCTTCCACATGCAGCAGCAAGCGCTTGCCCAGGGTTCCACCGGGGTGGGAGCGGGCGAAATCGGCTTCTGTGAAGCCACGCGATTCAAGCAGCGACACGGCCAGCGCATCGCCCATGGCCAGCATCGCTGTGGTGCTGGCGGTGGGCGCGAGCCCCAGCGGGCAGGCTTCCTGCGCAACCGTCACGTCGAGGCAGACCGATGACGCCTGAGCCAGGGTCGAGCGGAGCTGTCCGGTCATGCTGATCACCGGCACCCCCTGCCGCTTGAGCAGGGGCAGCAGGGCCAGGATCTCGGCAGTCTCCCCGGAATTGGACAGCGCGATGACCGTATCGGTGCGGGTCACCATGCCGAGGTCCCCGTGGCTGGCTTCGGCGGGATGAAGGAAAAACGCCGGTGTGCCGGTGCTGGCCAGGGTCGCGGCGAGCTTGCGCGCGATATGGCCCGATTTTCCCATGCCGATGACCACCACGCGTCCCTCACATGCGAGCAGCAGGTGGCAGGCGCGCAGGAACTCGCCGTCGATGCGGTCGACCAGGGATGCAACGGCCTGCGCTTCGATGTTCAGGACGGCCTTGGCCATGGACAGTAAGGCGTCAGGACGCATGCGCGCTTCAGGATCCATAGGTTCGCCGGAAAGAGCAGTGAAGGATAGCCGACATGGCCGGGTGGCGGGTAGCGCTGGCCATGCGCCCGATGGCCTTGTGCGGCGAGGATCGATCGCCGCCGTGTGGTGCTGATGGGCCCCAGCGGAGCGCATCCCCTCGTCCTGCCGGCACCGATTCTGGGTATCGGCGAGCGCTTCACTCATTTGCAACGCCCGCACCTCGATGTGATCGCATCCATGCTGCTTCAGGGCCAAGGGCCGATGGTGCGCGGCAGGCTGAGGCGGTGGGGCAGGGCGCTCGAGATGGCACAGTCTGCGCCTGTAAACGGCAGTTTTCCCGGCGCTGGGTTGAGGGACGTTTGGAGATCCGCCGCGAGTTTGCTCATCCGGATGATCCAGCCCCCATGGATGTGAATGCCTGGCTGCGGAAAATCTTCTGGAACCGGCAGTTCCCCCGCCGCGCGCCATTCGGTTCGGCGCAGTGAGGGGACCGGCCATGATCTCGGCCTTGTGAGCGTGAAACCGGCCATGCCGGGAACGCCCAGCACGCTTGATCTCATTCAACTGGCGTTGCGCTGACTCTCTCCGACTTCAACGCGTGCTCTCTCCTCGATCAGTTCCCCAAAAAGTTCCCGGACCTTGGTTTTGGCAGCGGCGAGTGCGACGCGCCCGGCGTCGGTGATCTCGTACAGCCGCCGTTCGCGCCGGCCGCTGCGCTCATGGCGCGAGGCGAGATAGCCTTTCTTTTCCAGTCCGTGCAGCATGGGGTAGAGCGTGCCCGGGCTCAGATCGTAGCCGTGGCGGCGCAGCTCCGCGATGATGCCGAGGCCGAACACCGGTGCCTCGGCGGCGTGGTGCAGGATGTGCAGGCGGATCAGGCCGCCGTAGAGGTCTTTGTCGGTCATGGTCCTGGTTGCATTCCACCATCGATCAGCCAGCCAGCCACGCCGCAGGCGAGCACCACGAGCCAGGGCGGCAGCCGCCAGAACATCAGCGCCACGAACGCGAGCAGTGCGAGGCCGAAATCCCGCGGCGCGCCGATGGCCTGCACCCACACTGGATCATAGAGCGCAGCGAGCAGCACGCCCACCACCGCCGCGTTGATGCCGGCCAGCGCTGCGCGCATGCGCGCGTTGCGCCGCAGGTCTTCCCAGAAGGGCAGGGCGCCGGCCACCAGCAGGAACGACGGCGCGAAGATCGCGGCGAGGCACAACAACCCGCCGAGCCATCCGGATGGACCGCTCTGCATCGATGCGCCGAGAAAGGCGGCGAAGGTGAACAGCGGCCCCGGCACCGCCTGCGCCGCGCCGTAGCCGGCAAGAAAGGTCTGCCCGTCGACCCAGCCCGCCGGCACCACGGCCGCCTGTAGCAGCGGCAGCACCACATGCCCCCCGCCGAACACCAGGGAGCCAGCGCGAAAGAAGGCATCGACGACGGCCAGCGCTGGCGCCGGCAGCAGGCGAGCGAGGATCGGCAGACCGATCAGGAGCGCGAAGAAAAGCCCCAGCCAAGCGATGCCGGCGCGGCGACCCAGCGTGAGCGGCAGCGGATCGTGCGCGGTGACGGACTCGGGTCGGAGCAGCAGGACGCCGATCACACCCGCGGCGGCGATCACGCCGATCTGCGCCCCGGCGCCCGGCAGCGCCAGCACCGCGCAGGCGGCGAGCACCATCAGCGTCACGCGCGGCACATCCGGACACAGGCTGCGCGCCATGCCCCACACCGCTTGGGCGACCACCGCCACGGCGACGATCTTGAGCCCGTGCAGCGCGCCCGGTAGCAGCAGATCGCCATGTCTGGAAAGCCCGAGCGCGAACAGGATCATGACGAGCGCCGAGGGCAGCGTGAACCCGGCCCAGGCGGCCAATGCGCCACGGTAGCCGTGCCGGGCGAGACCGATCGCCATGCCCACCTGGCTGCTGGCCGGCCCCGGCAGGAACTGGCACAGCGCCACCAGGTCCGCGTAAGCCCGCTCGCCGAGCCAGCGCCGGCGCGTGACGAATTCGTCGCGGAAATACCCCAGGTGCGCGATCGGCCCGCCGAAGGAGGTCAGACCGAGGCGCAGGAAGATCAGGAACAGTCCGAACAGGCTTTCAGGTGCCGGGGATGCATCGCCCCGGATCCCAGGCGTGGTCTCGGCGCTCATCGCGGAGGCTCCAAAGGCAGCAGGGACGAGAGGATCACCGACGCGCGCGGGTGACCGGGAACGACCATGGTCCACAGGATGACCAAGACACGAGGGCGGTCAGCGCATCCTCATCATAGTCACCGGAAATGCACGTTTGGTTTCAGGGGCAGGCCGTGAGCCGCGCCAGCGTGCCGTCTGCGAATGCCGTGAAAGGGGCTCCCTGCCTTGTCTATTTCGGTTTGACGCGACTCTTGGCCAGCTTGGCCGCCGCGCGCGGCTTGCCGGCCTGCCGCGGTTTTTCGAACGACCGGCCTTCACCGGCCTTGGCGAGCGTGATGCGCGCCGGTTTGCCCGCGGCTCGGGGCGCAGTCGTCTTTTCGCTGACCCGGGCGATGGCCAGCGGCCGACCGGCCACCCACGCCTTCTTCAGCGTGGCCAGCACGGCCGGCGGCAGATCGGCGGGCAGATCCACGGTGCTGTAGCTGTCGTGGATCTTGATGCGGCCGATCGAGCGGCTGTCGATGCCGCCCTCGTTGGCGATGGCGCCAACCAGATTGCCCGGCTGCACGCCATGCTCGCGGCCGACGTCGACCCGGAAGGTTTCCATGTTCTCTGCTGCCGCAGAACGCATCTCGGGGCGTGCCTTGGCCGGCCGCTCGGCACGGGCCGCCGGCCGCGTCGCTTCGCGCGTAGGCTCGCGCGCTTGCACGCGGCTTCGCTCGGCCGTGGATGCCGGGGCGGGTTCCCTGGCTCCGTCGAGCAGCATGGGCGCCTCGCCGTGCAGCAGCGCGGCCAGTGCCGCGGCCGCGTCGAGCGGATCGACCGCTTTTTCGGCGCAGAACGCGTCGATCAGTTGCCGGTAAAACGGCTGCTGGGCGTGCGTGAGCGCCGCATCGATGGCCGACTTGAAGCGGGCGATGCGCCGCTCGTTGATGCGCGCAACGCTGGGCAATTCCATGGATTCGATGCGCTGGCCGGTGGCGCGCTCGATGGCCTGCAGCATGCGCGTCTCGCGCGGCGCGACGAACAGGATGGCCTCGCCGCTGCGGCCGGCGCGGCCGGTGCGGCCGATGCGGTGCACGTAGGCCTCTGTGTCATACGGAATGTCGTAGTTGATGACGTGGCTGATGCGTTCCACATCGAGGCCGCGGGCGGCGACGTCGGTGGCGACCAGAATGTCGATACGCCCGGTCTTGAGCTTGGTCACGGTCTGTTCGCGCAGGTTCTGCGGAATGTCGCCGTTCAGCGCCGCGGCGGCGTAACCCCGTGCGGCAAGGCTGTCGGCGAGTTGCTCGGTTTCGACCTTGGTGCGCACGAAGATGATGACGCCGTCGGTTTCCTCCGTTTCCAGGATGCGGCTCAGCGCCTCGAACTTGGGCAGTCCGCCGACGCGCCAGTAGCGCTGGCGAATGGTCGGCGCGGTGGTGGTGCGCACGGCGATGGCGATTTCCGCGGCATTCTTGAGATGCCGCTGGGCGATGCGCTTGACCGGGGCCGGCATGGTGGCGGAGAACAGCGCGATCTGGCGGGTCGCCGGCGTCTGCTCCAGGATCCACTCCACATCCTCGATGAAGCCCATGCGCAGCATCTCATCGGCTTCGTCCAGCACGAGACAGCGCAGGTGCGCCAGATCGAGGCTGCCGCGCCGCATGTGGTCCATGATGCGGCCGGGGGTGCCGACCACCACCTGCGCCCCTTGGCGCAGGCCGCGCAACTGCTCCGCGTAGCCTTGCCCGCCGTACACGGCGAGCGCCCGGAAACCGGGCAGATGCGCGGCGTAACGCTGGAAGGCGGCGGCAACCTGCAAGGCCAGCTCGCGCGTCGGCGCCAGCACCAGCGCCTGGACGCCGCGGGCGTCCGGTGTGATGCGCGACAGCAGGGGCAGCGCAAAGGCGGCGGTCTTGCCGGTGCCGGTCTGCGCCTGGCCCAGCACGTCCTGGCCGGCGAGCACGTGGGGGATGATGCGCGCCTGGATCGGCGAGGGCATTTCATAGCCCAGTTCGCCCACGGCGCGCAGCACCGGCTCGGCGAGGCCGAGGTCGCTGAACAGGACTTGGGAATCGGAAGCTTCGGTCGTCATGGAAAAGTTCACCCGAGAGAGAAGGCGCGCGTGGAAAGGCCGACCGCGCGTTCCATGCGGTGAAGGGAGCTCTCGGGCGCCTGCGAGGCAATCGCGCCACCACCGGCGCGGGCAAAATCAGGGCTTCAGGGAAGCTGGAGTCCGGCCCGGTAGGGGCGCGGCCGCGCTATTGTAGCGGATCGGCAGCCAAATGGCGCTTGCGCTGCTTGCGGCGCCAGTGGCGATAGCCGGTGACCAGCAGCAGGGTCGGCATCACGCCCGAGGCGCACCAGAGCAGTCGGCCCGGCAGGCCGAGAAACTCCCCCGAATGCACCGGCCAGACCAGATCGAGCAGGCTCTGGCCCCAGCCGTTGCGATGCGGATCGCGTTCGGCCCGGATCGTCCCGTCATAGGCATCCAGCCACAGCTGGGTCTGGCCATGCTGGCGACCGATCTCGCCGCTCTGGCGCAGGCTGACCTCATAGACGTCCTGGGCGATCTCCGGGGTTTTGATCGTTCGCACCTCGGCGCCGGGATAGCGATGCCTGGCCACCTCGACGATCCGATCCAGATCCAGCATCGGGCCGCCGGAAGGGAAGGAAACCAATCCCTTCGGATCGGCTTCCAGCGGGGACAGAAGGTCGATCAGCGGTTCGAGCACGGACCGCTGATAGCCGAAGGCAAAGCCCGAGATGGCCAGCAGGGCCAGGATGGGCAGGCTGTAAAGCCCGCCCGTGCGGTGCAGATCGAGGTTGCGGCGCGCGGGATGTGCGTTGCGCTTGATGGAGAGGACCCGGCGCCATCCCGACCCGGAACGCGGCCAGGCGAGCATCAGGCCGGCGAAGAGCGACAGGAGCAAAACCAAGCCGCCAAGCGCGATGATGTGGAAAGCCCAGCGCCCCGCCTCCCGGTCGATCAAGCCGACCAGCAGCGTGGCGTGGATCTCGTAGAGGATGCTCCAGGGCGTCTGTCCCCAGAATCGTTCGCGCACGATGGTGCCGTGGACCGGATCCATTTGGATCTGCAGCGGAGCGAAAAGCTTGTTCACCGATTCGGCCGGCTTGGGGTAGATCATCCACAGATGATCGTGGCGCGGTCCCGGCAGGCGGACCATCCAGCTTCCAGTGCGCTCCGGGTGCGCGGCCTGCACGACTTCGAAAGCCTCTTGCAGAGGGACCGACGGACCTTCGGGAACGGGCGGCAGGCCCCATTCCTCCAGCTCCCAATAAAACACGTTGACCGCACCGGTCAGGCCCAGCACGGCGAACCAGACCCCCAGGGCCAGACCCAAGAAGCGATGCAACCGGCGAACGGCGTCGTGGCGAACGCGCCGGGCAGCGGAGGAGGGGCGATTCATGGCTCAGAAATAGGCCTTGAGCCGGACATAGCCGGTGCGCGGCTCGCCGGGATAGACCGAGAAGTTGTTGTTGCCGGTGTAATACGCCTCATCCAGAAGATTCTGCAGGAACAGTTCCGCCTTGAGCTTGGGTGTCAGCCAATAGGCGAGTGATGCGTCCACCGTGGTGTAGGCATCGAGACGGTAGCGGTTGGTGTCGGTGCCGTAGCGGCTGTCGACGTAGTTGGCCCCGACCGCAGTCTCGAGGCCCTGCAGCTGGCCGTCGAAACGATACAGCGTCCAGAGATTGGCCTGCCAGGGCGCGATGTTGCCCAGCCGATTGCCTTTATCGCCGTCGTTGCTGCGCGTGATTTCGCTGTCGATGTAGGCGAGGCCGCCCTGAACGAACCAGCCGGTGGTGATCTCCTGCAGCCACTCCAGTTCGATGCCGCGGGCGCGCTGCTCTCCGGTCTGAACGCTGAAGTCCGGATCGAAGGGGTCGGTGGTGGTCACGTTCTGGCGGGTAATGTCGAACAGGGCCAGGGTCATCGAGGCGCGATCGCTCTGATGCTTCAGGCCGGTTTCCCACTGGGCGGTGGTTTCCGGTTCGAACGGCTTGCCGCTGCGATTGGTGCTGCCGATGACGGCTTCGGTCGTGAAGCCCGTGCCATAGCCCGCGAACAGCGACCAGTCCGGGACGAATTCCCAGGCCGTGCCGAGTTGAAAGGAGGTCAGCCGATCGTCGGGACCCTTGCCGCTCTCGCTCGTGAAATCGGGTGCGGAGTGGCGCACTCCGACCAAGGCCGTGACCGTATCGGTGAGATGCATCAGATCCTGAACATAGACACTCGGGGTCTTGCCCTTGCCGCTGAACGTGGTTCGGCTGTCCGCGATCGGCGGCGGGGCGTCGAGGTAGGTCGGTTCGAGCGGGTCGATGGGCGGCGGACTGGCGTAGTTGAACCAATCCCCTCGCCAGCGGCGGTGCTCGTACTCGGCGCCGAACAGGGTCTGATGGCGGATCCGGGCGGTATCGAACTGCCCCTTGAGTTCGAGCTGGAAGGTGTCGGTCTTGTCGCGCTCCTGAAAATCGAAGCGGCCGCTGCGGCTGATGGTGCCGTCAGCCAAGGGTGCGCGCAGACGCATCTGCTGCTGATCGACATTGAACGCGAAATACTGATAGCGCGGGCTCAGGGTCCAGTGCTCGGCCAGATCGAATTCCAGCCAGGCTTGGACCAGTGGCGCGCTGGTTTCCAGATCGTCGAAAGCCGGTTCGCCGAGATAGGTGCTGCGGTCCGGGCGCCCCCGGCCATTCCCCTGGACCGTTCCGAGGATGGGCAGGCCCGGGTTAGGCAGGCTGCGCCGCTCCTGATACTCGGTCAGCAGGAAGGCACGCACGCCTTCCCCGCGATCCCAGGCCGCGCTCAGGGCGATGTTGTCCCGGTCGATGTCCTGAAAATCGACGAAGCTCCCCGATCGCTCCAGATCCCCGACCAGTCGCACCGTCAGGGCATCATCGTCGGCGATCGGGCCGGTGACGTCGAAGCTCGCGCCGTAATCGTCATAGCGTCCGGCCAAAAGCTGTCCGTTGGCGGCAAAGGTCGATTGCGGGCGCTTGGTGACCATGTTCAGCGTGCCGCCGAGCCCTTCCGCCCCGAAGACGGCGCTGCCCGGCCCCTTGATGATCTCCAGCCGTTCGACGTTGGACAGGGCCGACTGATCGACGTCTTCGAAATAGAGCTGACGAAAGCCGTTGCGGGTGACCGCGGCATCGAAACCGCGAATCTTCCACGAGGAACTGGTGAAGGGCGCGAGTCGGGTATTCCCGACATAGGCCGAGGGAACGCGCTTGAGCAGATCACCCACATCGACCGCGCCGCTGTCCTCGATCAGCGCGCGATCGAGCGTCTGCACGCTCTGGGGCACCTCGATCGGAGCGGCCTCGAAGCGCGTGGCGGCGGTGGAGCGGGGCACGATGTAAGCCTCCGTCTCGCTCGCGGCGGCTCCCTGCACCGTGACTTCCGGCAGCGTGACCGTTCCCGAAGCGCCGGCGGAACGGGAGAGGGGCGATGTTTCGCTGTCCGCAGCCAGTACCGCCAACGGGTTGAGAATCAGGCACAACGCGAGCGCATGGCCGGGCGGCGTCCGCTCGATCGGCGTGCCGGTGGCATCGGACGCAGGGCGGATCTTTGACCGATTGTCGCCATCCATGGCATAGGCTCCGTCGGGTCGGTGTGTGTCGGACGCGCAGACCCGATGGCCGTCTTGCGCATCGGGTCATCCAAACGCGCGATTCTCGCAACAACCCCATACAGGCGGAATGCGACAAATCGTCGCAGGGGGAGGTGGCTCCCGGCGAGGGTCGAGGGCCTTGGTGCGGATGGCGACCGGCGCGGACTTGCTCGATCCTGGCGGTTGCGCCCGACGAGGGGCGGGGTGATCCGTTCATCGGCCGGCGGCGGCCAGCTGGATGGATCGGCGCCGCGACGGTCAGTCCGTCGCGGGTCGCGGTGTAGGACGCGTCAGGCGATTGACGATCACGTGTCCGCCCGACACGACCAGGGCCGGGTACTCCAGCGGCTTGAAATCCTGCACAGGGTCGCTCGTGATCGCGATCAGGTCGGCCGGGGCGCCCGGCTCGAGGGTGCCGAGCAAGGGAATGCCGAGCAGACGGCCGGCTTTGGCGGTAGCGGTTTGCAGCACGGCGAGCGCGTCCAGGCCGCCCCACTGGCGCATCCGGTTCAGCTCCTCGGCGTCGATGCCCCAGGGAATGTCGGGGTGGGCGATCTCGGCGCCGTAGTACAGATCGGCACCGAGCGCAGCCAGGGTGCGCGCGTTCTGCGCGATGCCTGGGCAGCGGGACAGCGTATCGAGCGTGGTGACGATCTTCACCCCTTGCGCCACCGCGCGCCGCAGCAGGGGCTCGGGAATCGGCGCGCAGGGCAGGTGCGCCCATTCATCCACGCCCGCATCGAGCGCCAGGGTCACGCCCTGCGGCTCGGCCAGGTGGGCGCTGACCCGGCGATCCAGCCGGTGCGCCTCGGCGACGATGGCCGCGACGATGTCCGCGGACAGCAGCGGCCAGCCGGCAGAGACACTCTGCGCCTCATGGGGCGCGGCGCCGTGTCCGGCGCCGGCCGGTTCATGGCCATGCCCGTGTGCATGTCCGCCGGCCCAGGGGGCGCCGGCTTCCCCGCCCGGCTCCAGCGCCACCTTGATCACGACCGCGCCGCCCGCGACGAGCTCGCGCACCGCCTGCCGTGCGGCGCCGGCGCTTGCAACCGCCCTGGCGATGCCGGCCTCGCCCATGGCCGGGATCGGATAACCACCCGGCGCCGTCAGGATCGGGCCCGAAGTCAGCACACGCAGGCGGCCATCGCCGCCGCGGGGCGGGTGCAGGGGGCCGCCCAGGTCGCGCACCGTGGTGATGCCGTGGGCGAGCACGACGTCGGCCGGGACGTGGCGAAAGCTAGTATGGGCGTGCAGCTCGATGAAACCCGGCAGTACGGTCGCCCCGCCCAGATCGAGCCGGGTGGCGGTGACACCCGCAAATTCGGGGGGCGCGCCGATGCGCGTGACGCGGCCGTTCTCGATCAGGATCGCGGCATCGGTGTGAAAGCGCTCGCCGTCGAACACCCGAGCGGCCTCGATCAGCAACGGCGCAGCGGGCGCTGCGTGCAGCGGTGCGAAGGCGGCCAGCGCCAGCAGCGCCGCAATGAGCGCGCAAGGAATCAGAGCTTTCATGTTGCGTGGGCTGCCAACGCGACGATCATCGGTGACGCGGACCCGGATTCGGGCGATATAAAAACCCCCGGCTTGCCGGCCGGGGAGTCGCAGATCACACCCCTTTCAATAGGTGAACGACAGAATCTCACCTTTGCGCGGCAGTTTCTTCAGGAAGTCGGCGTGATCGGCGGGAATCATGCCCTTGGCGATCTTGTCCTTGGACACTCCGACCACCTGCGCGCAATGAACGCACACGAACACAGTGCCCCCCTTGGCCATGACATCGGCGAGCATGTCCTTCACGGGCGGGAAGTCGGCATATTTGACGTCATTGGGCAGGTTGGCGTCGGCGAACTTCGCAGCATGGACGTTGAGGAAGATATAGACGGGAAAGCCCTGTTTCTGGGCATTGGATGCCAGGGAAAGCGCCATGCTCGCCGCATGGAGATCTTCGGCATTGGTCATGTTGATGAAAACCGACCGATCGTCACCAGCGAAGGCCGCCGGCGTCTGGAATGCAACCAGCACGAGCAAGAGGAACGAAAGCGATCGGAAGCGTTTCATGTCGTGATCTCCCTTGTGATTCACGGATACGGTGCAGTCGTCTATACGGCTATATTCGAGCTGCGACATAAGTATATGGCCACTTGTCTGGCGCAGTCATTGCGGACGCATGATCTCTTTATCCGGTCGGCGGGGCTATCTCAGGCCGGTTTGATTCTGGGCTGGCGCGCGGCGACGATGCGCCGGGCGCGGACCTTCTGCCGCCAGCGGATGAAGCCGGTCACGAACAATACCGGCAGGGCCAGCCCCGACAGCAGCACCAGGATGCGCCCCGGCAGGCCGAAGGCGGTCCCCGAGTGCAGCGGCCATTGCCAGGCGACGAAGGTATTGCCGCCGGTATGTGCGCCCGGTTCGGTGGTCCAGAGGATCGCGCCCGTGTACTGGTCCACGACCACGCAGCGGCGGTCGGCGAAGGCGCTCAGTCCGGGGACGTCCTTCGCGCAGATGGTGTAGGTCGCATCGGGCTCTTTGGCGATGTAGAGCCAGTCCGGCCGCCCCTCGGGGTAGCGCGCGCGCACGATGTCGAATGCGCGCTGCAGCCCGATGGGGACGGCGCCTGCCGCCGGTGGGGCGGACTTGATCTCATAGCGGTTCTGGGTGCCGGGCGAAAACCGGTTCACGGTCCAGAAGAACTGGTCGGGCAGGTTGAAGTACAGGCCGGAGACGAGCACCGCCACCAGCACCGGCAGCAGATACACGCCCGAGAGGTTGTGCAGATCGAACACGAAGCGTGTGCGCGAGGCGCCGCGTTTGAAGCGCAGCGCGCGGCCCCACTTGCCGTTCTTCGGCCACCACAGGTAGATGCCAATGCCCAGCGACACCAGCGTTGCCAGCGCCATGATGCCGACGATCGGTCCGCCGATCTCCCAGGGCAGCAGCAACTGGTAGTGCAGTTCGAAGACGAACGAGAAGAAATCGCGCGCAAACCAGGCGTCATGAGGCTTGACGAGCCGCGTCCCGAGCGCCTGCGCGGTGTAGGGGTCGACAAATACCTGCCAGTGATCCGCTTTGTTTCCCGCCGGCACTTCGGCGAACAACCAGTAGCTCCCCGCATCGGTGCGGGGATAGAAGCCGAAGCCGATTTTGGAACCTTGGGGCAGCGCGGCGCGCGCCGCCGCTTCGATCTCGGTCAGCGAGCGGTAGGCCGCCGCGCCGCCTGGTTGCGGCGCCACGGTGAAGAGCGCCGGATGGAGCACCTCTTCCAGTTCGTAGTAGAACACCAGCAGCGCGCCGGTCAGGCCGATCAGCGCGAGCCAGAACCCCAGTGCCAGGCCCAGCCACAGATGCAGTTTGAGCCACAGCGCGCGCATCAGAATTCCAGCTTGATGCGGGCAATGAAGGTGCGCGGATCGCCGACGTAGACCCCGAGGCGGGGGGCGACATTCGCATCCGGGTCGGTCGATTCGTAGTACTGGGTGTCGAACACATTGCGCACGTTGAACTGGGCGACCAGCGCTTGGCTTCCAAGCTTGAAGGGATAGGAGGCCATCGCGTCGATACGCGCAAAGCCGGGCAGTTGGAAGCTGTTGGCGAGATCGCCTTCACGCTGATCCTGTGCAATCCCGCCCAGCGCCAGACTCAATCCCGACAGGGATGAGTTCAGGAAGGTGTATTTCGCCCACAGCGTCAGGGCATGTTCCGGAACATTGGGAAGGCGACGGCCCTCCGAGCCGCCGTTGTCTCGCGTCACCTCCGCATCGGTGTAGGCGTAGCTGGCGATGATGCTGAGTGCATCGTTCAGTTGCCCGGCCACATCGAGCTCGACGCCGCGACTGCGTTGCTCGCCGATGGCAATGCTGTCGTTGGCATCCGGCGTGGACAGGTCCGGCGTCAGCAGATTGGTTTTGGTCAGATGGTAGAGCGCGAGATTGGTCAGAAGACGACGATCGAAGCCTTCCGCCTTCATGCCGACTTCGTATTGCTCCCCCTTTTGAGGATCGAAGCTTTCTCCGGTCGAGGAAATGCCGTTGTTGGCCCCAAAGGACTGACTCCAACTGGCATAGACGCCCACTGCCGGCGTCAATTCATACAGGGCACCGATCCGCGGACTGAAGGCGGTATCGTCGCGCAGCGGCGAGGGGAGATTGTCTTCCGCAACGGATTCCGAAGGACCACTTCCGCGGCCGGTCTTGGCTTGATCGTAGCGACCCCCGATCAGGACATGGGTGCGGCTTCCGACGTCGATCTGATCCTGAACATAGGCGCCGTACAGCTCGTCCTTGAACACCGAGTAGTTGTCCGGGCTCGATGCACGGGTCAAGGTGGATCGGATCAGGGCAGGATCGATGCCGTAGCTCGGACCCGGATTGAAAATGTCGATGGCAAGCGCCGGATTGGGCGTTTCGTAGTCACCGAAGAAGGGATACAACGTGCGGCCATAGGCGTAATCGACGCCGAACAGCAAATGATGCCGTATCGGTCCCTCGCCGAGGGTGCCGGTGAGGTCGAGGTTGGTGGCATAGATTTCCTGATCAGCAAACTGCTTGAAGACGTTGCGATCCATCGTCCGCAAATCGGCGCGGATCGCTTCGCCGAACGCAGGGGTCGGATTGATGAAAGTGGAATCGCCGTGCAGCTTTCCGTACAGAAACCGGTGCTGTATGGCCCAGGTGTCGTTGAGGCGATGCAGCAGATCCGTGCCGAACTGGGTTCGCCGTTCGTGATCCATGGGATCGTTGGGATCACCGAAGGATCGTTCCACGGGCAGCCGGACCGGCCGATCGCCGATGACGGGGGTGCCGTAATCGGCCTGGTATTCCTGTTCGAAATGCTCGAACGATGCGGTCAATCGCGTGCCGCCCGAAGGCTGCCACGTCAGGCTCGGGGCGATCAGCCAGAGATCGTCCTGGCCGAAATCCTTGAAAGTATATTGGCTTGTCCTGCGCCGACGATGCGATAAAGCAGCGTGCCGTCGGCCGTGACTGGGCCCGTGCTGTCGGCCTCAAGGCGCCAGAGGCCGAAAGAGCCGGCGGTGACGCTGCCGCTGTGCTGGGCCGATTCGAGTGGCCGTTTGCTGGTGATGTTGATGAGCCCGCCGGGTTCCATCCGGCCATACACCACGGAAGCCGGCCCTTTGAGCACCTCGACGCTCTCGATGGGGGCACTGTCGTATTCGCTTTGAAACGACGAATTGACCCCGTTTGAGATCAGTCCGTCGCGGTAGATTCTGCCTTGCTGAATCCGCGCACCAGAAAAGCCGCGCCGCGGCCGAGGGATGCCTGAGGCAGCACCCCACTCACGTACTCGAGCATTTCTTCAAGCCGATCGACCTGTTGGTCTTCGATGAACTCCCGCGTCACCACCTGCACCGACACCGGCGTTTCGATCAGGGGCGTGTCGGTCTTGGTGGCGGTGGTGGCCGAATAGGGGGTATAGCCGTCGGTGGCCGGCGGGGTCTGGCCGCTGGCCTCGACCGTGACCTCGGGCAGGGTGACGGCGGCGGGCGCGGCGGTTTCCTCTGCGGCGGCCGGGTGGCCCGCCAAGGCGAGCACGCCCAAGCCCAGCACGGGCGCCAGTGCATTGCGGTTTGCGGTCATGGATCTTCCCTGAGTCGTTATCGTTTGAAAATGAGCCTCCCGATTATCCGCAAGTCATTCCGGGGGGGGGGGGATGCGACAAATCGTCGCACCCGCTTTGCCGCTACCGATGCAGCGGGATCGCGGCACGCGGCGTCGCGGCTGGCATCCGGAGCGGGCGTTTCAGAATCGGACGTTGGCGGTCAGGTAATAGGCGCGCCCATCGGCCGGCGAATGCAGGCTCTGGGCGCCGTCGTACCAGACGTATTCGTAGTATTCATCCGTGAGGTTGCGAACCTGCAAGTCGAGCGCAAGCTGCCGGTTGACCTGCCAGTTGGCGCCGATGTTGGCGATCACGTAGCGGCCGTAGCGCGGCTGGGTATTGGTGCGTTCGAGGTAGTAGTCATCCTGCCCCAGCACCTCGGCCGAGATCGCCCACGCGGGGGTGAGCTGGTATCTCGCGCCCGTGCTCAGCAGCCAGTTGGGCACGTGGTCGATTTCCTTGCCCTGGGTGGCGGGTTGGTTGGGATCGGGCTTGATGATCTCCGATTCCTGCAGGGCGAGCGCGACCCAGGTGTCGAAATCGGCCGTCCAGCGGGCATTGAGCTGGGCGTCGATCCCGCGTCGCCGCGTCTCGCCGACGGCCACCGAGTCCCCGCTGGGGTTGTTCAGTTCGCGTCGTTCTTCCTTGGTGGCGGTCTGTTGCCAGAGCGCTAGGCGACTCTCGATGCCGTCACGGGGAGCGAACTTCACGCCCAGTTCCATGCCGGTGTTGATCGAGGGCTCGATGTCCGCGACGCGCGGCGGGATCAGGAAACTGCCGGCGCCCACGCCGACCTGGAAACTGCGGCCCCAGTTGGCATAGATGCTGGTGTCGTCGAAGGGGAGATAGACGACCGACAGCTTGGGCTGGTTGATCAGGCCATAGTCGTTGATGGGCGCGGTGGTGCCTGTGAGGTTGTTGGTGAAGTCGCCGTCGACCTTGTCGACGCGCCAGGCCGGCACGATCTTCCAGTGCGCGGTGGGCATGACGACGGTCTGCACATAGGCGCCGAGGGTGTCGAGGCTGAAATCCTGATCACGAGTCTGGGTGGCACGCACCCGCTCGTTGGTCAGATAGCGCAGGCTGGTGTTGTCCTGGTTCTCGACATTGGCGCCGACTTCGAGTGCGAACTGGTGCGCCCAGTCGACGGCGGGCCGCCAGGTCGCGCTGGTCAACAGGCCGGTGTGGCGCTCGCGGGTGTCGCGCTCCTGCTGCTGGGCGTCGGCCGAGAATTTGATGAAGCGCTGATCGTCGTATTCGTTGCGATACGCGCGCGCCACCAGCGACACATCCCGGACCTCGCCCTCGTAGTGCAGGCTGCCGGTGCGCATGTCGCGATTGCCGCCGTCTGACGCGTTATAGGCGTTGGTCATCCGGGGATCGGCGCGCGAATCGGCGAAGGTGAGATAGCCCGGCTCCTCGGCATCGGCCGAATAGTCACGCAGGATGAGGCCGAGGCGGTGCGCGCCATTCTCGTCCAGATTCAGGAACCACTTGCCGGCAAAGCTCTGCTTGTCCAGATCGGCATGCTCGCGGTAGCCGTCGGTACGGCGGCCGCCGGCAAAGTAGTGTTGGGACAATCGATCGCCTTCGATACCGATGGCTGCCTGCGCGTCCTGCGTGCCGAAGCTGCCGGTCGAAAGGCGCAGCTTGCGGTAGTCACCGCTGGTGTGGGTGACGATCGCGGCATTGCCGGCGATGTTGTAGAGCCCGTAGCGGGGATCGTTGGTGCCCTTGACCGTTTCGATGTAGGCGATGTCGAGCGGCATCACCATGTCGATGAACGGCATGTTGCCGTCGTTGGTGTTGCTCGGGATGCCGTCGATCAGCAGCTTGACGGCATTGATCTCGCCTTCGCCGTTGAAGCCGCGAAAGGAAAGCTTGCCGGAGGTCGTGCCCTGGTTGAATTCGGTGATCTGTACCCCGGGCATGCGCATGAACAGTTCCCAGGCCGAGTCGACGCTCTGGTTCTCGATCAGGTCTGCCCCCATGCGATCGACCGAGGTGAAGATTCCTTGGGTCGAGAGCGCTCCGATCTCGGCGGCGGTGACCGAGACTTCGCCGAGCGTGAGGATGGCGTCGGATTCGGCGGCTTGCGCCGATGTGGCGGCGATGCCGGCCATGATCAGTAGACAGTCGCGATGAAGACGATGGGTCATGACGAAGGTCCTCATGATGGATGTCCAGCAGCGGCTCAAGCCGGCGCAGTGCTCCCGGTCGGGTCTCTTTCGCGCGCGGCCGGAGGAAAGGCGTCCGCGCGCGAGGTCAGAACACGACAGCCCAGGTGAGGTCCACGCTGCGCGGCGGGGCGAGATAGATCATGTCGGGCGCATAGCCCGACCAGTCGGCGTAGAACGCATCGGTCAGGTTGCGTCCGCGCAGCGTGAGCAGATGCGGCCCGATCCGGTAGGAAGCCGAGGCATCAAGCGTCGTATGGCCATCCACGCGGATCGAGTTGGCCGTGTCGGTGTAGAAATTGCCGGCATGATGGACCGCTGCGCCCAGGGTGATCGGCCAGGCCGCGAGCCGATAGTCGGTGTTGAGATTGAGCAGCGTCGCGGGCACGTTCGGGGGGCGATTGCCCGAGCGGTCCGCGCCACCCGCCTCCAGCAGTTCGGTGTACTCGGCGGTGACATGGGCGGCATTGCCATTGAGGCGCCAACGCGGCGTCAGCCACCATTCCATGTCCAGTTCGACGCCGCGGGAACGCTGACTGCCGCCCTGAATGGTCAGCGAGAAGTTATTGGGATCGCGGGTCAGGATGTCGTCCTGATCGATCTGGTAGATCGAGGCGGTCCAGGTCATCGGGCCGATTTTTGTCTTCACACCCGCCTCGACCGAGGTGCCGGTGGTCAGATCGAATGCGGCCCGCGCCTGATTGCTGAGCAGCAGGGCGGTGACCGGTGAGGTGGCCTCGTTATATGAAGCAAAGAACTGTGTCGCGGTTCCGGCGTCGACGACCGTTCCCAGGCGCCAGGAGGTGGCATCGAAGTCGCGACCGAAGGTGTTGGTAGTGCCTGCGGTCACGTCGAAAATCTCACGGTCCAGGTCGATGCGTTCGTGGCGCGCACCGCCCACGAGCAGGATGCCCGGTGTGACGTTCAGCGCATCTTCGACGAAAACGCTCACGGTATCGACAGCGCTGTCGAAATTCACGCGAGTGTTGAAATTGGCTGGGGTATCGGGCGGGAAACTGCTGCGCACGGGATCGAAGGGATCGACCGCTGTCGTCGAGCCGAAGCGTCGGATCGACGACAGGTCGGTGGTGACGTATTCGACGCCGCCGGCGAAGCGGTTGCGCCGTCCAGCCCATTCGCCGTCCCGGCTGGCGTAGAGTCGCTCGGAGGTGAAGCGATGGTCATGGGTGATCTTGGTCGTGGAGCGATCCAGCAAACCGCTGCCTGGATCGTAGGAGAAGTCTTCCGAATTGGCCCAGAAGCGCTCGGCATCGAAATAGCCGAGTTCGTTGACCAGCTTCCAGTCCGCGTCGATGCGATATTCGACGGTGGTGCGCAGCCAGGCGGTGTCGGAGTCCATGCGCCCATCGGTGACGTTGTAGTTGTTCCGACGCACGGCACGGTCGATGACGCGGCTGTCCGGCGATGTCACCACGCTCGAAGGGGAACGAGCAACATCGCCCGGCAGCAGGGGCGCGCCCTGGTAGGGGGTGGTGAAGCGGTCATGGAAGTAGTCGGCCGCAGCCGACAGTGTGAGGCGATCGTTGGCCTTGACCAAGATGCCGGTGGTGAGCGCGCCCGTGCGCGAATCGGTGTCGTCCACGTAGCCGCCGGATTGGCCGACCACGGCATCGGCGCGCACGGCGACGCGATCGGACAAGAGCTGGTTGCCTCCCGCGGCGGCACGCCAACTGTCGAAACTGCCGTAGCTCAGCAGTGCCTCCTGAGAGGAATCCTCGAGCGACGGCTTTTTGGTGACCAGATTGATGGCGCCGGCGAGGGAGCCGACACCGTGCGTCACCGACGCGGGCCCTTTCAGAATTTCGATCCGTTCGAAGCTCCAGGTATCGTAGTTGCGTGAGAGCAGGAGGGGATCGATGGCACGCATGCCGTCGATCATGTAGCCGGTCGCCGCGCGCGAAAAGCCGCGCAGAGTGGTCACGCCGGGTTCGCCGGGCAGGTTTCCGGCGCTTACCCCGGCAGCCGAGCGGTAGGCTTCGATCAGATTGCGAGCGCCTTCCCGCTGCATGCGCTCCTGCGTGATGACCTCCACTGCGTTGGGAGTCTCGGCGACCGACAGATCGAGCGCGGAGGCGACGCCGGTCGGCTCCGCGAGTGGAATCGACGGTGCTTCCGCCGCTCCTTCCACGGTTACTTCGGGCAGCGTCAGCGAAGCGGTCGGGACCGCTTCCTCGGCTCCGAGCGGATGATTGGCCAGGGCGATCACGCTCACGCCCAGAAGGGGCGCCAAGGGGCTGCGTTTTGCGGTCATGGGCTCTCTTCCCTGAGCGATGATTCTTGTTGGCGGGCGCCCGATTGTGCGCAAGGTATGCGATGAGCGGAATGCGACAAATCGTCGCACCTCCCGGCGTCGCAGGCTGGGCCGGCCATCGCCCCGCCAGCGGTGGGAAATCGGAGCGTTAGCAAGGGGCCTGCCGGGACGGTTTGACTTTCGGTGGTCTCAGGCGTTCGAGCGTCGGCGCTTGCGGCTGAGTCGGCTGGCCCGGCGTTTCTTGAGCCAGATGATGATGCCGGTGACCGAGAGCATGGTGATCACCAGTCCCAGTGCGCTGACGAAGATGCGATACGGCAGGCCGAAGACACTGGCCATGTGCAGCGCATAGAGCCAGTTGGTCACGGTGTTGCCGGTGTATTGGCCCTGAGGCAGGAGCAGGAGGCGCTGCGTGCCGGTATCGGCGTCGAACCAGACGCGCGTGGTGCCGCGTTTGTCCTGCAGGTCGAGGCTGCTGCGCACCCGATATTCATAGGTGCCCCACTCGGGGCGCAGGCGCAGCGCGACGGGCCGCTCGATCGTGAAGCCTTCGGTCTGCGCCGCCGCGCTCATGAGCGCAATCCCGCGCTGTTCGGCCTCGCGCCAGCCCAGTCGCGGCGTTTCGAGCCGCTCGGCGCGCGGCGTGAACGTGGTCCAGGGCGCGTGGAATTCCATCACGGCCCGGGTCGTCCAAGTGTAGACCGTGTCCCAGAGGTTCATGTACACCGACGACCAGGCGAAGACCAGCAACGCCGGCCAGAGCCACAGACCGCCGGCGCGGTGCAGGTCGAAGTTGAGCTTGGTGGGGCCTGCACTCCAGCGCACCTTCCATGCCGGCCGCCAGCGCGCCAACCAGGACTTGCCCGGGGCCGCGTCTGCCGCATTCGAGATCGGTCGACGGCGCCGGATCGGAAAGGTGAGGTAGAGGGCGACGAAGCAGTCCAGCGTCCAGATGAGCGCGCAGATGCCCAGTATCCAGATGCCGACCTTGCCGAGCGCCAGCTCATAGTGCAGGCGATAGACGAAGCCCATGAGATTGGTCAGCCCCTGACTGAGGTCGCCGAAGCGCCGCTCGAACAGGACGCTGCCGTCACACGGGGACAGAAACACGTTGTCGTAAGTGAGCGCCGGTGCGCCAGGCGCAGCCTTCACGGAGGCCAACGTGGCGCCCTGATTGCCTTCGATGGTAACCGCCGTGACGCGCAGCACCGGCCGGGCGGTCTCCAGACGCGCCGCGAGTTCCCCCGGACCCAGCGGGGCCGTGCAGGGTTGCGCCGGATAGAACTGCGGGTTGATCGCCCTTTCGATCTCGGGATAGAAGGCCAGGAGACTGCCGGTCAGGCCGACCACGATGAGCAGTCCGGCCATCGTGAGGCCCGCCCAGCGGTGCAGCCAGACCCAGAAGCTGCGCCGCATGTCAGCGCGTCGTCCGAGAGGGCGCGGAACGGATCGTCGCCGCCAGAGACCTGCGCGTCGAGCCAAGCAGAGGATGGCCGGCTTTCATTTGCCCTTCCCTGGGAACGAAATCTCGAGAGTCGACTTTTCATGCTGAGGGAAAGCCACAGCGGAAGGAATGCGACAAATTGTCGCATCGGGGTTGGGCGCGCCCTACAGATCGGCTCGCGGGCGTGGGTTGCGGCCGTTTGATGCTCGATGGTTACCGATGACGCGTTGCCCGGTGGGCGTCTCACAAGGGCGCGATGCACGAAACACCGCGCCCTCGATGCTGGTCGCGACCGATCACGATGCGTGTGTGATGGTCGCGCCGAGGCATCACAGGTTCGCGACGATCTCCTCGACGTAGAGCGGCCCCTCATAGACTTCCTTGCCGTTGATGAGCACCTTGCCGTGCTCGCCGCCGGTGATCGGCTGCGCCACGAAGCCGTTGCGATCGCTCCAGGCGGTGGCATCGCCGCCATTGGTCACCTTGACGGTGACCTTGGCCTTCTTGACCGGGTTGCGATTCTGATCCACCAGACGGAATACCAGCATGTCATCTCCTCCTGTGTTGTGGGATCGTCGATGGCGTTTGCGCAGTCGACGATGCCCTGGATGCCTTGAATAGAGTCGCCTGAATCATCGGCATCAGGCCGGATGGATGGGCTGATGCATGCGCACCGGGGCGACCGTCGGTATGCGCCGGATTTTGACTGATGCAGTGTATCAGCCATCAGGCGAAGCCTTCACGAGTGCGACAACGTGACGCATGTCCAAGCACAACCGCATTTCATAGCATGTCTCGGGCGACTGCCTGGTTTCTCCGCTGCTTTCGGGAGGAGCGGCAATCGTATGAACGTCATCGTGGGACGGACAGCCGTTTCACGATCGATGTGCGTGACCATTTCAGTGAGGAAAAGACATGGATATGGTGAAAGCCATCTGGAAATATGGGCGTTTCTTTGCATTGACATGGATTGCATTGATCTCGCTCGTTCTTTTTTTCGTCGGCGGACAACCGATAAAAGTATTTGCCGTTTCGATGTTCGTGTTCGTCATTCTGAGCGATATCCTTCTGGGGAAGGATGAAGGAATTTACACTTACGAGCAGGCTTGGATCTTCTATCCATTGCAGTACATCGGGCAGGTCATCAACATCCTGACGGTGATGATGTTTGCGTGGCTGCTCGGGTTTTACGTCACGGGCAACGATCCCTTCGGGTTCGGCGGTTTCGTGCAATCGCTCACGGGCTATGACCTCTTGGCCGCCAATGCCGGGAACACCTTCGGCGTGATGCTGAGCGCACTGGGGCTGGCCGGGGTGGCGGCGGCCAATGCCTCGATCGTCATTGGCCATGAGCTGACCCATCGCACCGAAAACCCGGTGGCGGTATTCATGGGCCGTATTGGTGAAGCATTTGGCATGTTCACGCTGTTCTCCATCCGCCATCCCTACGGCCATCACAACCTCGTCTGCACGCCGGCCGACCCGGCCACCAGCATCCGCGGCGAGAATTTCTATCACTTTCTCATTCGCTCCACCCTGGGTCAGTACAAGATGACCTGGGATCTGGAGAAGGAACGCCTGAACCGCATGGGTCAGAATCATGTCAGTCTCTCCAATCGCGCCATCCGTGGCTGGCTGATGGAAGCGGCCGTGGCGCTGTTCTTCATGGCGGCGGCGGGTTTCGTGGGGCTGTTGGGCTACCTCGCCGTCGGCCTCATTGCCCGGGTTGGCCTGGAGCTGGCGAATTACATCGAGCACCACGGCCTGGTGCGCGTGCCGAGTGAACCCATGCAGGTGCGCCATGCCTGGAACTGCAACCATCGCGCTTCGAACTGGTATCTGTGCGCCATCAACCGCCATTCGCATCACCATGCGGACGCCAGCGTGGAATTCTGGGATCTGAAGCCGCTGGTCGGTGAGGCGCCCCATACACCGGGCGGCTACACGACGGCCTTCTTCTACGCCCTGATCCCGCCGCTCTGGTTCAAGAAGATCAGCCCGCTGCTGCTGGAATGGGATCGCACCATGGCCACCGAGGCCGAACGCCGGCTGGCGGCCGAGCAGAACGTGAAGAGCGGCGTGTCGTATCTGGAAAACGAAACCTACGGCTACAGCCGCGAGGAACTGCTGCGCGGCAGCCAGCCTCCGCCCGATTGCAGCCTGCTGCCGGCTTGATGAGCCATCGGGTAGGCATGGTTCCATTCACAAAAGGGACACCCGCGTCAGCGGGTGTCCAGACCCGCCGGCACAACCCTACGCTCACGCATCTGAAATCCAGGGCCGGCCCCCCGCCCCCCGCACATCAGAAAGAGCGCAGACCGGTAGGGCTTCGCCGCTTCGGTAGGCAAAATCCAGGGCGGTGATCATCTGGCTTTTCGTTGGTAATCACTGGCGGTGAGGCAGTTTGATTCGAAACATTCGATCGCCGAAAGCATCCGCAGAACAAACGGAGTTTGTCCCATGTCTCGATGGTATTCCCCGCGTGGGTTGCGACGCGGGCTCGTTTTGGCCGCCCTGACTTCCATGTTCTGGATGTTCTGGGCCATCGGCTTCCTTCAAGGTGCAGGCCATTCGCGTCGGATCGTCATACAGGCTGGCGTTTCAGACATGAGATCCGGCGCCTTCTGTGCGGCTGAGAGACATCCGTTGTGATGTCTCCCGGAACTTTCAGGATCAGATTCGGATAAGGAGTAAAGGATGGATGTGCTCGGCATGTACCCGACCTTCTATGTTCCGGAAATCGGGACGGCCTGGGTCATGGGCATCATCGGCGTCATCCATGTCGTCGCCTCGCATACATCGGTCGGGGCGTCGTTTCTGTTTGCGCTGCTGGAGACCAAGGCCTATCGGGACGGAGAACCCCAGATCCTGGAGTACATCAAAAAGTACGGCGTCTTCCTGCTGGTGTTCTCGTACATCATCGGCTCGATCACAGGCCCCGGTATCTGGTATGCCATCACGGTAGCCAGTCCGCGCGGCGTGGGTGGCCTGATCCACAATTTCGTATGGGTCTGGGCGGCTGAATGGGTGTATTTCACTGTGGAAGTCATCGGCGTCTATGCGCTGGTGTATCTCATCGACAAGATCGACGCCCGGACGCATCTCAAGCTGACCTGGTCGTTCGCGCTCGCGTCATGGGCGACGATGCTGCTCATCGTCGGCATCCTATCGTTCATGATGTGGCCGGGTCACGATTCCTGGTATCAGACCGGATCGACCAACGATGCCTTCTACAACCTGAATTTCTTTGCGCACCTGGCGACGCGCACCGGATCGATGCTGGTGATGGCAGCCGTGGTGGGCCTGATGGTCGCCAGCCGGCTGCAGGATGCCGCGCTGCGGCGCAGCGTGGTGCGCTTCATCACGCCTGTTGGCCTCGCGGGCGGGCTGTTCGCGGTCATGATGTTTTTCTACTACCTGCAGACGCTCCCCCCCAACGCGGTGGTGATGCTCAACACCCACCTCCTTCCAATGTATGCGCGCGGCATGGTGGCGGTGGTCGTCGTCGCCACGTTGTGGCTGGCCTTCGCCTTCTGGCAGCCGCAGCGCATCCACACCGCGCTCGCCGTGGCCGTGTTCCTGTTCGTTGCCGTCGTCGGGGTCTGGCCCGAGGAGCGCATGCGCGAGTCGATGCGCAAGCCCTTCGTGGCCGGCCAGTACATCTACGGCAACCAGATCATTGCCCGTGACGTACCCGGCAAGGGGATCACGGGCGAGGTGGACCTAATCGCGGAAAAAGGACTGCTCGCCCTGCATCCCTTCGTGCCGGACCGCCTGCGGGGCATCCACGATGCCAATCGGCTCGAGGCCGGCCAGTTGCTGACGAAGATCGCCTGTGCCAACTGCCATGCCCTGGAACCGGGCGCGCCGCTGCGCAGCCTGCCGGGCAAGTTTCACGGCGCTACCGACGAAGACCTCATCGCGGCCTTCCTGAGGGGGCCGCTGCGGCACGGGACACAGCCCTACATGCCGCGCATTGATCTGCCGGAAGCCGAGATCGGCGCCATCGCGCACTACCTCGCCAGCGTCAACAACGGGACGGACGTCGACCGCATCATCGCGGAGCGGCGGTCGGCCTCGCGCAAGGACTGAGACATGGATATCGGATCGATCATGAATGCCATGCGGGACCCGGCCGGGGTGCCCGCCCCGCCCATGTTGTTTCAGGCACTGATGGTGCTGACCTGGACGCTGCACATCGCTTTCGTGCATCTGACGCTCGGTTGCGCGGCGCTGGCGATCTTCGCCTTCCACAGGCGCGGCCGCGGCCCGTACTGGGAACGCCTGTCCATGGCCATGACCAAGGTGGCAAAGGTCGGCGTGTCGCTGCTGATCGTGCTCGGGGTCGCTCCGCTGCTCTTTACCCAGGTGATCTACGATCCGCAATGGTATGCCTCCAATGTCCTCTCCGGACGCTGGGCGATCGGCTTCATCTTCACGCTCATCATCGCCTATTGCAGCTGGTTTGCCTTTTATGCCAGCAATCACGAAGGAGCGAGTCGCTTCATCGGGCTCTATGCGTGGGTCGCGCTGGGCCTGTTCGTGCTCGATGGGCTCATCATGCACGCCCTGTCCTACCAGGCCTTGCTGCCGGGCCAATGGATGGACTGGTATGCCCCGGGCGGCGTGGTCGACACCAGCGGATCGCGGCTGCATGCCATCCAATGGCAACGATTCGGTTTCCTGATGAGCCTCTCTTTGCCGGCCGTCGGCCTGTTTCTCATGGCCTATTCCCATTATTTTTCGGTGCGGCCCGATCGGGAGACCGATTATCTCGCCTTCGTGCGGTCGCTCGGTCAGAGACTGGCGAAAATCGGTTTCGTGCTGAGCTTGCTGCCCTTGGCTGCTTGGCAAGCGGCGCTGCCGGTTGGCGCCGGTCTGCGCGCACATCCGGTGGGCTGGCTGCTGATGGTGAGTGTGGCGGCCATGGCGCTCTGGATGCATCGCCTGAAGTCCGCGCGGCCCGCTTATCTGCCGCTGGCGGGTGGCTTGGGACTGCTCGCGCTGCTGTCGCTGTGGCGGGAAATCATCCGCATTCATCACCTGCGGCCCCTGGGCTATGAGATCACGAATTATCCCGTGCACATGGACTGGCCCTCGCTGTTGCTGTTTTTTTCCACCTTGCTCGGCATCGGCGGCCTGGTGGGCGGTTTTTATCTCACCTTGCTCTATCGCGCCGGACGCACGCAGGGGCGCTATCTCGCAGATGCAGGCATGCGCCGGCTCAGCACGGCCGCCGTTGCCATTCTCGTCGTCTGGATCGCGGTTTTCTTCGCCTACGGCATCACGATCTGGATGCGTAACCGCTTTGTCTGATGCAGGGAAAACAGCCATGTCGACGAAAATTCGCTTTGCCCTCTCGTGCCTCATGCTGATGATCGCGTCCGCAGGTCGGACGGAATCGTTGGACGGCGTGGCCCCGGACGTGGGCGCAGGACAAAAGCGCGCTGCCGTCTGCTTTGCCTGCCACGGCGCCGACGGCATTTCCCGGATCCCCGGCACGCCGCATCTGGCTGGTCAGGACCGGATCTATCTCGAAAATGCGCTGCGTGCCTACCGCGATGGTCAGACGCGCCAGATGCCGGCCATGAATGCCATGGCCAAGCCGCTTTCGGATCGCGACATCGCCAATATCGCAGCCTATTTCCAGCTTCAGGTGCGGATGGATCAGGGGCAGTCGGCAGCAGAAGCGATGAAAACCATCAATCGCATCCATCCCGTGGGGCGCGTGGCCCTGAAGCCTGCAGTGGTCGGGGAAGCGGCGACAACGGGTGATTCGGCCGCTGCGCAGAGCCAAACACGTTCAGGGGAAGCCGTCCATGCGGCGACCTGCGCCGCCTGCCACGACAGCGGCGCTGCCGGTGCGCCACGTACAGGCGATCGGGAAGCCTGGGCGCCGCGTCTGGCGCAAGGCATGGACAGGCTGACTCAGCATGCCCTGCAAGGGTTCAAGGCGATGCCACCCAAGGGCGGTTGCGCCGATTGTTCCGAAGCGGAAATCAGGGCAGCGGTCGAGCAACTTGTCGCGAAGGCACGCTGAAGGGCCGTCACCCGACCCCGCGGTGGCGGGCTGTCGCGGCGTCGGTCGCGGCCACTGAGTGCAAGGGGGACGTGAGTCCCCCTGCACCATCGGTCCGAACGGCGTTCAGCCCCTTTGACCGAGATGCGAAGCGGGCTCGGCGATATGGGCCTTGGCGAGGTGGCTCTTGTCGAGGAATTTGTCGAAGTGGATGTGGTCGCTCG
>DAOKZK010000028.1:0-33925 GCA_035325645.1 Candidatus Macondimonas sp.
TCATCGGCGGCGCCCAGTACGAGCCTCATGAGGAAAACCCCATGCTGGGCTTCCGCGGTGCCTCTCGCTATGTTTCCGAAGACTTCAAGCCCTGCTTCGAACTCGAATGCCGCGCGCTCAAGCGAGTCCGTAACGACATGGGGCTCACCAACGTCCAGGTCATGATTCCCTTCGTGCGCACCCCGGAAGGCGCCAGCAAGGTCACGACGCTGCTCGCCGAAAACGGGCTCAAGCGCGGTGAAAACGGGCTCAAGCTGATCATGATGTGCGAGCTGCCTTCCAACGCCCTTCTGGCCGATGAGTTCCTGCAGCATTTCGACGGCTTTTCGATCGGTTCGAACGACCTGACGCAGCTGACCTTGGGACTGGATCGGGATTCGGCGGTCGTCGCCGGCATGTTCGATGAGCGCAATGCTGCCGTCAAAAAGCTTCTGTCCATGGCCATCAGCGCCTGCCGGGCCCAGGACAAGTACGTCGGGATCTGCGGCCAAGGGCCCTCCGATCATCCCGATCTGGCAAAATGGCTGCTGGAACAAGGGATTCAGAGCATGTCGCTCAATCCCGATACGGTGATTCCGACCTGGCTTTATCTGGCCGAGGGCAATCCCTCAGCCTGATGAGATTATAAATTTCCACGCCTGGCTGGCGATCATCGCCAGCCTGCGGGATGCCGTCCGTGACTCAGCCCTTCCCCTCCGCTGCGCTGTTGATTCTGGGCTCGAGTGTGCTGTTCGCCAGCATGGGAGCGCTGATCAAGCTCGTTGCGCCGGACCTCGGCAACGTCATGGTGGTCTTTTTCCGCAACGCCTTCGGTCTCGTTGCCCTGTTGCCGTGGATCTGGCGCGCACGTGGACGCGGCCTGCGCAGCCGGCACCTGCATCTGCATTTGATCCGCGACGGCACGGGCTTTGCCGCGATGGTCTGTTTCTTCTACGCCATCCCCCGGCTCGACCTGGCCAGCGCCATGCTGCTCAACTACAGCGCGCCGCTGTTCATTCCCTTCATCGCCCGCATCTGGCTCAAGGAACCCCTGGTGCCCAAAATCCTCGGCGCCGTTCTGACCGGATTCGCCGGCTTGCTGCTGATCCTCAAGCCTCACCTGGGGCTATCGTTACCGGCCCTGCTGGGCCTTTTGTCCGGCGTGCTGGCAGCCGTGGCGATGGTCGGTATCCGCCGGATGGCGGGCGTGGAACCGGCTTTCCGCACGGTGTTCTACTTCTCGCTCTTCAGTACGCTCGCCTCGGCCGTGGCGCTGCCCTGGGGCTGGCAGACGCCTTCGGCCCCGGAGTGGCTGGCCTTGCTCGGGATCGGCATTCTGGCCGCCGCCGCGCAGATGCTGCTCACCATGGCCTACCAGCGGGCGCCCGCTGCTCAGACCGGGCTCTACACCTATCTCGCCGTGCTGTTTGGCGGCGTGTATGGATGGCTGCTCTGGCACGAGCAGCCGGACCTGGCGAGCCTCATGGGAATGGGCATGGTCGTCGGCGCGGCAGCCTGGGCGTCGCGAACAAGCGCGCTCAGCGGTCTGCGCCCTCGCTCGCCTGCGCTGCGCTGACAAAGAGATGCTGGCGATAAAAAGCGAGCTCCGCGACCGATTCACGAATGTCGTCCAAAGCCAGATGGGTTCCGGTTTTTTTGACCCCACGCATGACGTCGGGCATCCAGCGTCGTGCAAGTTCCTTGAGCGTGCTGACGTCGATATGGCGATAATGAAAATAGGCCTCGAGCGTGGGCATGAGGCGGTGCAGGAAACGGCGATCCTGACAGATGCTGTTGCCGCACATGGGCGACGCCCCTGCCGGCACCCACCGGCGCAGGAATTCGAGCGTTCGCCGTTCCGCTTCGGCTGCATCGACCCGGCTGTTCCGGACGCGCTCGAGCAAGCCGGATGCCTGATGCTGGCGCTTGTTCCAGTCGTCCATGCCCTCGAGGATCGCGGCGGGCTGATGTACCGCCACCACGGGGCCCTCAGCCAGCACCCGCAGATCCTTGTCCGTGATCAGGGTCGCAATCTCGATGATACGGTCCCGATCGGTATCGAGGCCGGTCATTTCCAAGTCGATCCAGATCAGATGATCGGCGCTGACGGCCATGCGGGTTCCTTGAACGTTCAGTAAACGCCACATTCTATCAGCCGGGATGCACACCGATCTGCCGTGGCGCGCAAATGCGCTAGCATAGCGGCCTGGACGTACCCGGAGGACGCGCCTTGACGAATGAATCCATGACAGGCCTGGCGCAGAAGCGCTGTCGGCCCTGCGAAGGCAATTTGCCGCCCTTGACGCCTGAACGGGTGCTGGCTTTGCTCACGCAGCTCGATGCCGACTGGCATCTGTGCGGCGACGGACGCAGGATCGAACGCGCGTTCCGCTTTCGCAACTACTACCAGACGAGTGCCTTCGTCAATGCAGTGATCTGGATCGCCCATCAGGAAGACCATCATCCGGACATCCTGTTCGGCTACAACGAGGCCCGTGTCAGCTACACCACGCATGCGATCGACGGCCTTTCGGAGAACGATTTCATCTGCGCGGCCAAGGTGGATGGCCTCATCCCTATCGATGGCTGAGACGCATCAAAGAAACTGGGCGCGGGTCGTCGCCGACCACGGGCGCAATCTGCTGATCGAAACATCCACCGGCGCCCGTCTGCAGGCACAGACCCGCCGCATGACCCCGCCCCCGGTCACCGGCGACCGGGTCCATTTCGAGGATCTGGGGGGAGGTCAGGCGAGGATCGAGGCCGTCCTTCCGCGCTCCACGACTTTCCGCCGACTCGAAGGCCGGCTGCACCATCGCGTCGTCGCTGCCAATGTCGACCAGCTCCTGATCGTATTCGCTCCCCATCCGACCCCTGAACCGGAGTTGCTGGATCGCTATCTGATTGCCGCTCATGTCCTCGAGTTACGGCCCTTGCTGCTCATGAACAAGGCCGATCTGTCAGGGGAACAGAGCGCCGCCGCGCAGCGCATCCTGGCCGAATATGCCGAGATCGGCTATCACACCCTGCAGATCAGTGCGCGTTCGGAACTGGGGCTGGGCGAATTGCAGCGTCACATGACGGGTATGGCCAACCTGCTGGTCGGACAGTCCGGCGTCGGCAAGTCGGCGCTCACCAACGCGCTCATTCCGGGCGCCCGGAACCGCGTGGGCGAGCTGTCCGCGGCGCTCGGCACAGGGCGCCACACCACCACCACGACGCGCTGGCACCCGCTACCGGGCGGTGGCGCCCTGCTCGATGCGCCGGGGGTGCGGGATTTCAAGCTGTGGCCCTTGTCGCCTCAGGAGCTGATGCGGGGTTTCCCGGAATTCGGCAGGCTCGCGCCGTGCCGCTTCGTCGATTGCCTGCATCAGCGCGAACCGGGCTGCGCCGTACAGGCGGCGCGGGATGAGGGACGCATCCAGGTGCGGCGATACACGCACTACCAGCGTTTGCTGATGCAGATGCAGCGAACACCGGCCTGGCAGCGACCGGGCTGAGCATCACTGCCGAAACACCGGCCCAGAGCCGCACCGGTTCCAGCTTGCCCAAGCCCCACGATCGATCAGCGACCGGGACGATCCGGACCGGTGAGCGTCCGCGGATCAAGCAGGCGATCGAGTTCCTCATCGGTCAGTTGCGTCATCCGGCGCGCCACCTCACGCACCGATACGCCTTCCTCCAGAGCGATCTTGGCGATGCGTGCGCCCGCCTCGTAACCGATCACCGGGTTGAGCGCCGTGATCAGGACGGGATTGCGCGCCAGACGCTCCCGCATGTGGTCGGTGTGCGCCACGAAGTCCGCAATCGCCAGCCGGTCCAAGGCCGTGCAGGCCCGACTCAGCAGGGCCAGAGCGTCGAGCAGGTTGCGCGCGATGAGCGGCAGCATGACATTGAGCTGGAAGTTACCCGACTGCGCTGCAATGGTGATGGCCGCATCGTAACCCATCACCTGGGCGGCAATCTGGGCCACCGCTTCCGGGATCACCGGGTTCACCTTGCCGGGCATGATGCTGCTGCCGGGTTGGAGCGCGGGCAGGGTGATTTCGCCGAGCCCCGCCAAAGGCCCGCTGTTCATCCAGCGCAGATCGTTGGCGATCTTCATGAGCACCACCGCCAGCACCTTGAGACGGCCGGACAGTTCCAGCGCTGTCTCCTGGCCGGCCAAGGCGGCGAACGCATTGTCCGCGGCGCGAAACGGCTGGCCGGTCCGGCGCTGCAGTGCAGCCAGGAACGCAGGCACGAAGCCGGCGGGTGCGTTCAGTCCCGTTCCGACCGCCGTTCCGCCCTGGGCGAGTGCCAGCAACCGCTGCCGGGTTTCGAGCAAGCCGCCACGGGCATGGGCGAGCTGGGCCTGCCAGGCGCCGAGTTCCTGCGACATCCGGATCGGAGTGGCGTCCATGAGATGGGTGCGTCCGGTCTTGACGACGTCGTCGAGTTCGACGGCCCGCCGGGCGATGCCCTCTTCCAGGGCCGCCACGGCGGGCAGCAATTCCTCGTCCAGTGCGAGTACGGCGCTGACGTGAATGGCGGTCGGGATGACGTCATTGCTGCTTTGTCCGAGGTTGACCTCATCGTTGGGGTGCACGCGGCGTCCCAGCGCAGCGCCTGCGAGATGCGCGATGACCTCGTTCACGTTCATGTTGGTGCTGGTACCCGACCCGGTCTGGTAGACATCAACCGGAAACTGGTCGGCGTATCGACCCCTTGCGATGGCCTCGCCCGCCTCGACGATGGCCCGTGCGGTGTCTGCATCGAGCAGACCAAGCATTCCGTTCGCTTCGGCTGCCGCCGCCTTGATCAGACCCACCGACTGAATGAACCGGGCGGGCATCGGCTGTCCGCTGAACTGGAAATTCTGGAGCGCCCGCTGGGTTTGCGCGCCCCAGCACGCATCGGCCGGGACGTCGATCGGCCCCATGCTGTCATGCTCGGTACGAACGGCCAAGGGAACAGGCTTCATGACGAATCCTCCGGAGGCGTATCAGGGGCGGAAATCATCGGTCCGACGCCACGATTGCAGTATCATGGCGCCCTGTTTGGAGTTTATCACCTGCTGAATGGACGCTAGGCGGGTATCTGATGCCTGCCCGATCCGACGGAGACCCCATGGAACTGACTGCGCTGACCGCCCTTTCACCGATCGACGGCCGTTACGCCGACAAGACCTTCGAACTTCGGAGTCTGCTCAGCGAGTTCGGGTTGATTCGCTATCGGGCCATGGTGGAACTGCGCTGGCTGCGGACCCTGGCAAATGAGCCCAGTATCGCGGAGGTACCGCCCTTGAGCGAGGCCGCCCTGGCGCGCCTGGATGAGATTATCGGCCGGTTCGGGTTGGAGCAGGCGCAACGCGTCAAGGCGATCGAGGAGGTCACCAACCATGACGTCAAAGCCATGGAATATTTCCTGAAGGAGCAGATTGCCGGGCAGCCGGAACTCGAGGCCGTCAGCGAGTTCATCCACTTCGCCTGCACTTCCGAGGACATCAACAATCTCTGCCACGGCTTGATGCTGAAAGACGCGCGTGAGCAGATCCTGCTGCCGATCATGGATCAGTTGTGCGAAGCGCTGCGAACGCTGGCCCATCGCTACGCCGACCTGCCCATGCTCTCGCGTACCCATGGCCAGCCCGCCACACCGACGACGATGGGCAAGGAAGTCGCGAACTTCGCCTATCGGCTCGATCGCCAACGGCAGCAGTTTGCACAGGTCGTGCTCTGGGGCAAGCTCAACGGCGCCGTCGGCAACTTCAATGCGCATATGATTGCCTACCCGGAAACCGACTGGCCCCGTCTCAGCCAGAACTTCGTGAATGAACTGGGCCTTTACTGCAATCCATTCACCACGCAGATCGAGCCGCACGACTACATGGCGGAATATTTTGCGGCGCTGATGCGCATCAACACCATCCTGCTCGATATGTGTCGGGACATCTGGGGCTACATCAGTGTGGGTTATTTCAGGCAGCGGCCGGTCGAAAACGAGGTGGGTTCATCCACCATGCCGCACAAGGTCAACCCGATCGATTTCGAGAATGCCGAAGGCAACCTCGGCATAGCCAACGCCCTGCTGGGACATCTCGCCGAAAAACTCCCTGTGTCCCGCTGGCAGCGGGATCTCAGCGATTCCACCGTGCTGCGCAACCTGGGCGTGGGCATCGCCCACAGCCTCATTGCCTATCAGTCGATTCTGCGCGGGATCGCCAAGCTGGAAGCCGACCCCCATGCGCTGCAGCGAGACCTGGACGCGAATTGGGAAGTAGTGGGTGAAGCCATCCAGACCGTCATGCGTCGCCATGGGATCCCGCAACCCTACGAACAGCTCAAGAAGCTTACGCGCGGCCAGCGCATCACACCGGAGCAGCTGCGCCTGTTCATCAGCCAGCTGGATCTGCCTCTGGACGTCAAAGACCGCCTGCTGGCGCTGACGCCCGCGACCTATGTCGGCTTTGCGCCGATTCAGGCGCGCCAAGTCTGACGGCCGTGGGCACCAGGCGATACGGGCGATGCTTCCATAGGCATCGCCCCGTACGATCCGTCAGGCGACGGGATCCGGCAAGCCGTTCTCCATCATCCCGCGGAGATAGGCCGCAAACTCCGCTGCGACATCCGGATGCCGCAGCGCATATTCGACATTCGCCTTCAGGTAGCCGAGTTTGCTGCCGCAGTCATAGCGCTTGCCATCGAACTGATAGGCGAACACCTTTTCATAAGGCAGCAAGCCGGCGATGGCATCGGTGAGTTGGTATTCACCGCCCGCTCCCCGCGGTACCTTGCGGATCAATTCGAAGATGCGCGGCGTGAGTATGTAACGTCCCACGACACCCAGGTTCGATGGCGCCATTTCCGGCTTGGGTTTCTCGACCATCCCTTCGATTTCGGCAACCTTTCCAGGTTTTTTTCCGATCTGGACGATGCCGTACTGATCCGTTTGTGCAGTAGGGACTTCCTCCACCCCGAGGATGCTCGCGCCATATTCGGCATGGGTATCACACATCTGCGACAGCACGGGCTTGCCGTAGCCGTCCAGCAGGTCATCGGCGAGCAGGACCGCAAAGGCTTCATTACCGACGACGGGCTGGGCGCACAACACGGCATGCCCGAGCCCCAGTGCCTCGGACTGGCGGATATATACACAGGTGACGCGCTCCGGCACGATGCCGCGGACGATGTCGAGCAATTTTTGCTTGCCGCGTGCCTCGAGTTCGCGCTCGAGTTCATAGGCCTTGTCGAAATGATCGGGAATCGCCCGCTTGTTGCGGCCGTTGACGAAGATCATCACCTCCACCCCGGCCGCCACCGCCTCCTCGACGGCGTACTGGATCAGCGGCTTGTCGACTACCGGAAGCATTTCCTTGGGGCTGGCTTTGGTCGCCGGCAAGAAGCGCGTGCCCAATCCCGCCACGGGAAACACGGCTTTGCGGATGCGGCGGACACTTCCGGACGAAGAGACATTCATTCAACACTCCTCACGCTTGGATAGGCCGTCGATCATGCATCACCGATTCAGCCTCCACAAGTCGGGAAATCAGTCAGCGACGCAAAAGAGGCCCCTTGCGGGGCCTCTGGAGACGGATCATTTCTTGGCAGGGGCGGTCTTGGCGCCCGCGTCCTGCAACAGGACGTCCGCCTTGATCTTTTCCAGGGTAGCATCGCCGATGCCCGGCACCTGAGTCAGCGCTTCCTTGGTCTTGAACGGCCCATGCTGTGTCCGATAATCAACGATCGCCTTCGCTTTCGCCGGACCGATGCCTGGCAAGGCCGCGGCAATGGCCTGGGCGTCTGCGGTATTGACGTTGACCGGTTCGGCGTGGACGGAAAAGGACAGCCAGATTCCCGCCGCCAGGAGAGATTTTGTCCAGAACGCTTTATTCATCGAATGTCTCCTCTTCGTTCATTGTCTGTCAAACGACGTGATGGGTTGCTCCCGATGGTGATCCGGAAACTGCGTCGAGAGGATCGCCGGGATTGATCCGGTCGGCAGGCATGCCAAAGGAGTAATGGTTCCCCACTGTTGACAACCGGGACATTGCCAGTGCAGCTTGCGCCCCGCGAAGCCGCAGTGACCGCAGCGGTACAGCGGGCCATTGTCGATGACTTTTCCCATCGTCTCGCAGAACAAGCCGAGATCCGTAACGGGAATTTCACTGCTGTGTCCAAGCCGTCCCTGCAGCCAGTCGTGCAACCCGTAAATCGTCGGGACCCCCATGGCATACGATCGTAAGGCATCGGCGGGATCCGCCTCCATCTTGAGCCTCAGCCTGATGACATCGAGAACCTGCTTTTCATCCTGCAGTTCGCCGTAGCGGCCAAGACGCTCGATGAATGCCTCACGGCCCGAGAAATCACCGAGTCGGCCGTAAAGCTCAAGAATGGAATCAATGACCAGCGGCAAAAAGCGGGCATCCTGATCCAGGATACGCAGCACACTGCGCAAGGCCTGTCGATGATCATCATCGGCCGCTGCCAGCCTCGCCTCCAGCAGGCTGGCGCGCACGCAGCCGGGATCGGCGCGGAACGCCGCGGCGAGAAACATCCTGACGTCGGAAGTTTGGCCCGTTTGCAGCGCCTGATCAGCGAGTTCGCAGTTGTATTGAGCCATGCGAACCGCAATCGACGGCGATCGGGCGCGTACGCTGATGAGCGACGCGGTTGCGAGCGCGCTGCGCCAGTCCTTCTCCCGCTCATAGATCTGCAGCAGCAACTCGAGCACCGGATGGCTGCCGGAGACCCGGGTCTTGAGGTCGGACAGGATCGCCTCGGCCCGATCCAAGACCCCCAGTTTGAGATAGTCCTGGGCCAATTCGAAGAGCGCCTGTTCCCGTTGTGCGGGGGACAGGCTCGGTCGCGCAATGAGATTTTGGTGGATGCGGATAGCACGATCCACTTCGCCGCGCCGGCGAAACAATGCCCCCAACGCCAGATGTGTCTCAAAGGTATCGTTGTCGATCGACGCAAGGTGGAGGAACACCTCGATTGCCTTGTCCGGCTGCTCGCTCAGGAGATAGTTCATCCCGCGCAAATAGTCTTTGGCAAATCCGTCTGGCGAACCGGGCGGTGGATGACGATGAGCGCGCTTGCCGATCAACCATCCGGACCATGCTGCGAAGGGTAGAAGTAGAAAAAAGAGACCAAGCTCAAAGAGCATTTTTCAACGGGATGTCACGCAGATTGGCGATCTCCTGTTCGGCCAGCCGATAGCGCTTGGCCATCTTTCGCAGGCGCATTCGCTGGCGCGCCCAGGGAACCGCCATGGTGGCAACACCGAAAACCCACCCTGCGCTCAGTACCAGGAAAACCAATACGGCCAAGGGGAGCGTGGCGGCGCCGCCCGGATACATGAGCTGCACGGGGGTCGCGTTCTGCCACGCCAGAACAGCGAAAACGGCAACAAGAATCAGAGAACAAATCAAGGCCAACAACCGCATCACGTCTACCCCTTCGCTGTCCTTCAATGGTCCGGAGACGATCAGGGGGCTGCGATTCGGATCTCCGGCGCCAATGCCACCTGAGCATCGAAGCCTGCGCGCTACCGTCCTCGTACCGTATTGACGCGTTCTCTCAATTCTTTGCCGGGTTTGAAATGCGGCACGAACTTTTCCTGCAGGGTCACCGACGCGCCGGTCTTGGGATTACGACCGACTCGCGGCGGACGATGGTGCAAGGAGAAACTGCCGAATCCGCGAATCTCGATGCGATCTCCCTCAGCCAATGAGGCCCCCATCATGTCCAGAATGGCCTTGACCGCCAATTCGACGTCCGCCGGCGGCAGCGCCGAATGCTTTGCCATATGTTCGATCAGATCCGATTTGGTCATGGCACCTTCGAGTCCATTGTTGAAAACAGCCAGGTCGAAACGAAACGTGGAATCGCCGATCAATGCCTCGGCGATCCCACGATGACACTGGAGGGCTGGCGTCAGTTCTCGTCCTTCTGTGCCGAGATCTGCTGCCGCAGAAGGTCGCCCAAGGTCGCGGATCCGGCTGGTTGCGTCGTGCGGCCATAGTCTTCCATGGCCTCTTTCTCCTCGGAGGTCTCCTTGGCCTTCACCGACAGAGTCAGCGTGCGATTCTTACGGTCGACGTTGACGATCTTGGCTTCCACGGTATCGTCTACACGCAGAACCGTGCGCGCATCGTCCACGCGATCGCGGCCCAGCTCGGAAGCCCACAACTGCGCCTCGATGCCCTCGGCCAACTCGACGACGGCCGATTTCTGATCGACGGCCGTGACCCTGCCGGAGACGATGCTACCCTTCGGGTGGACAGCCAGATAGGCCGCGAAAGGATCCTGTTCGAGTTGCTTGATCCCCAGCGAAATCCGCTCGCGCTCGGGATCGACCTGCAGGACCACCGCCTCGATCTCGTCGCCTTTCTTGTAGCGCTGGACGATGTCGTCGCTGGTTTCGGCCCAAGTGATGTCGGACAGATGCACCAGGCCATCGATGCCGCCTTCCAGTCCGACGAATACGCCAAAGTCGGTGATGGACTTGATGGTCCCGGTGATCCGGTCGCCCTTGTTATGGGTTTCGGCAAACTCTTTCCACGGGTTGGCCTGGCATTGCTTCATGCCCAGCGAGATGCGGCGGCGCTGCTCGTCGATGTCAAGAACCATGACCTCGACCTCGTCACCCACGGAAACCATCTTGTTGGGGTTGACGTTCTTGTTGGTCCAGTCCATTTCGGACACGTGGACCAGTCCTTCGACGCCTTCCTCGATCTCCACGAAGCAGCCGTAGTCGGCGATATTGGTCACCTTCCCGAACAGGCGGGTGCCCGACGGATAACGGCGCGCAATCATCTCCCACGGATCGGCCCCGAGCTGTTTCAGACCGAGGGAAACGCGGCGCCGCTCGCGGTCGAACTTGAGCACCTTGACTTCGAGTTCGTCGCCGACCGTCACCACTTCAGACGGATGCTTGACGCGCTTCCAGGCCATATCGGTGATGTGCAGCAGGCCGTCGATGCCGCCCAGATCGATGAAAGCGCCATAGTCGGTGAGGTTCTTGACCACACCACGGGTTACGCTGCCTTCCTGCAAATTATCCAGAAGCGCTTCGCGTTCGGCGCTGTATTCCTGCTCCACCACGGCGCGGCGGGAGACGACGACGTTGTTGCGGCGTCGATCCAGCTTGATGACCTTGAACTCGAGTTCCTTGCCTTCGAGGTAAGTCGTATCGCGCACTGGACGCACGTCGACCAGAGAGCCCGGCAGGAAGGCGCGCACCTCGTCGATGTCGACCGTGTAACCGCCCTTGACCTTTCCGGTCATGATGCCCTTGATGATCTCGCCTTGTTCGAACGCCTTTTCCAGCACGGTCCAGGACTTGGCACGCTTGGCCTTCTCGCGGGAGAGTTGCGTCGCACCGGAGCCGTCTTCGATCGCATCCAGAGCGACTTCGACCTCGTCGCCGACGGCGACTTCCAGTTCACCCTTCTCGTTGTAGAACTGGCGGATGTCGATC
Organism: Candidatus Macondimonas sp.; assembly: GCA_035325645.1. Classification (GTDB taxonomy): domain Bacteria; phylum Pseudomonadota; class Gammaproteobacteria; order UBA5335; family UBA5335; genus Macondimonas. Next base: position 11,443 of record DAOKZK010000028.1, read on the forward strand.
ACGCCCTCGGACTTGAATCCGGCGTTGACGATCACGCTATCGCCACGGATGCCGACCACGCGGCCGGTGATGATCGCCCCGGGCTGCATGGTCTGGCCACGCAGGCTCTCTTCGAACAGTTCGGCAAAACTTTCAGACATGTATGCTCACTACAGAAACGGCCTTGTAGCCGGCAGAGGTCCCGGAAAGGCCCGGAACCAGTTGGTTTCCCAGCAAGGCTCGCACCTCGCCACCCGATCCTTTTTCAAGAAAATAGGCACCGAAGCCTTCTCAACAAAGGCCCCGGCGTTGCGCCAAATCGACGATGTACATACACAATTGGCTTGGCGTCTGGCCGGTCGAGTCGACGATCAACGCATCGGCATCTGCAACCAAAGGCGACACGGCACGCTCTCGGTCTTGCCGGTCCCGGGCCTCGATCTCTTGAATCAGATCGGCGATGCTAGCACCGATCCCATGTTCCATCAACTGTTTATGACGCCTGCGGGCACGCTCTTCGGCAGAGGCGGTGAGGAAGATCTTGAGCGGCGCATCCGGAAAGACGACCGTCCCCATGTCCCGGCCGTCGGCGACCAACCCCGGCGGACGGCGATCGGCTCGCTGCCGCGCGAGCAGCGCGGCGCGGACCGCGGGGTGCCGCGCGACCCGGGAGGCAGCCGCACCGGTCGTCTCGGCGCGAACCTCACCCGTCACCTCCCGGCCGCCGAGCAAGATCCGCTCACGGCCACGCGCATCCCAGCCAAACGCGCAATCCAGTCCGCTGGCGATGTCGGCAAGCCGCTCCGGCGCGTCCAGATCAATGTCCTGCGCCTTGGCCGCCACAGCCACCAGCCGATATAACGCCCCACTGTCGAGAAAATGCCAGCCCAGACGCTGCGCCAGCATCCGGCCCACCGTCCCTTTCCCCGCACCACTGGGACCATCGAGGCAGATGACGGGAGCCAACGCCGCTTCATGCATCGCCGGCGACCTGCTCGAGTGCGAGGCCAGCTGCCGAAGCCAGCGCGGCAAACCCGGGAAAGGATGTTTCGACATTTGCACAGTCGTGGACGCGGATAGGCCCCCGAGCACGCAACGCCGCCATGGCAAAAGACATCGCGATCCGGTGATCACCGTGACTGTCGACGCACCCGCCCTCGATCTGGCCACCGCGAATACGAACGCCATCCGGACGTGGCTCGGCCGAGATCCCGATCGCCGCAAGGCCGTCGGACATGACCTGGATGCGGTCGCTCTCCTTCACCCGCAACTCGGCTGCCCCCGTCAAGACGGTCTCGCCTTCAGCGCATGCCGCTGCGATGAACAGCGCGGGAAACTCATCGATGGCGAGCGGGACCAGCGCTTCGGGAATCGCGATCCCGTGTAGTGGCGCGGACCGTACCCGCAGATCCGCCACGGGCTCGGCGCCGAAGTGACGTTCCCGCTCGATGCGGATGTCTGCCCCCATGGCACGCAGGATGTCGATGACGCCCGTGCGGGTCGGGTTGATGCCGACGTCCCGCAACAGGATTTCCGACCCGGGAGCGATGCTGGCACCGACCAGGAAAAACGCTGCGGAGGACAGATCTGCCGGGACCTGCACCGATGCCGCATGCAGGCGACCGCCGCCCTGCAGAGACACACTCAGGTTGTCACGCCGGATGGGATAGCCAAAGGTCTCGAGCATGCGCTCGGTGTGATCGCGAGAAGGCGCCGGCTCATCGACGCAGGTCTCGCCTGCGGCATACATCCCGGCCAGCAGCAGCGCCGACTTGACTTGGGCGCTGGCCACCTTGGAAACGTGATGGATGCCGTGCAGCTGCTGTCCGCCGGCAATCGACAGCGGCGGCGTACCGGCCGCCGTACCCCGAAGCACGGCGCCCATGCGTGTCAAGGGCTCGAGGACCCGGCGCATGGGCCGCCTGCTCAGCGAGGCATCACCGACCAGGGTGGTGTCGAAAGGCTGTGCACAGAGCAGACCGGCCAGCAGGCGCATGGACGTGCCGGAATTCCCCAGATCCAGCGCCCTTCCCGGCGCCTTGAGCCCGTGCATCCCCACGCCATGGATGCGCAGGCGGCCGTCCTCGGGTCCGTCGATGCGCACGCCCATGGCGCGGAAAGCATCGCGGGTCGCGAGGCAGTCCAGGCCATCGAGAAAACCGCTGACCTCCGTCGTGCCGTCGGCCAGCGCGCCGAAGATGATGGTCCGATGGGAAACGGACTTGTCACCCGGCACCCGCCACTCGCCGAGAAGGGGGCCGGAAGGGGAAACGAGGTAATCGATCGCCATGCTCGCCTCAGGATCGGAATGCATCACGGGTGCGCTTGGCTTCCCGGAAGACGGTTTCAATGCGCGGGCCATCACCGGCGGCGATCGCCCGCACCAGCTCGTCCAGATCGGCCCGAAACCGGTCCAGACTTTCCAGGATGGCAGGCGCATTGGTCAGACAGATGTCACGCCACATCACAGGATCGCTACCGGCGATGCGGGTGAAGTCGCGAAAGCCGCCGGCGGCGTAGCGCAGGATGTCTGTTTCGGTGTCCACCCGGCTCAAGCTGTGCACCAGCGCGAATGCGACCACATGCGGCAGGTGGCTAGTCGCGGCCAGCACCCGGTCATGCGTGGCAGCGTCCATGTCCTCGACCGCCGCGCCGGCCGTCTCCCACATGGCGCGCACGGCTGCCACGGCCTGCGCGCTCGATGCCGGTGTCGGCGTCAGAACGACTCGGCGGCCCTGGAACAGCTCCGGGAACGCCGCGTCCACCCCGCTGTGCTCCGTGCCGGCGATGGGATGGCCCGGCACGAAGCCGGGGGGCAACACACCCAGTGCCTCGTGGGCGGCCGCAATCACCGCGGCCTTGGCGCTGCCGACGTCGGTCAAAACCGCCTCCGGCGCCAGATGATCGCCGATCGTGGCCAGTACGTTCGCCATGGCGCCCATCGGCACGGCCAATACCACCATGTCCGCACCGGTCACCGCCTGGCCAAGATCGAGGTCATAGCCATCGATGACGCCGAGTTCGACGGCGCGCGCCAGATGCGCCGCATTGCGCCCGGCGCCGACGATCTGGCCGCAGTAGCCGGCGCGCCGCAAGGCCAGCGCGAGCGAGCCGCCGATCAGGCCGACGCCGATGACACACAAGCGCCGGATCATGGCCGCAGCAACCGCCCCAAGGTTTCGAGAAAGCGGGCATTGTGCTCGGGCAGGCCGACACTCACGCGCAGCGCCTGCGGCAGGCCGTAGCCCGCTACCGGCCGGACGATGATGCCGGCGTGCAGCAGCGCCTGGTTCATCTTTTCGGCATCCGGCACCCGGAAGGTGATGAAATTGCCGACGGAGGGAATGTGGTCCAGACCCAAAGCGTCGAGCCCGGCGCCAAGTTGTGCCAGCCCCGCCCGATTGACCGCCACGGCGCGGGCGAGATGGCCGGCATCGGCCAAGGCCGCCTGCGCGGCCGCGAGCCCCAGGCTGCTCACGTTGAACGGCTGGCGCAGTCGATTCAGCAGATCCGCCAGGGCCGGGTGGCTCACGCCATAGCCGACGCGCAGGGCTGCCAAGCCATAGGCCTTTGAAAAAGTCCGCGTCACCAAGAGATTCGGATATCGGGCGAGCAGCCGGCATCCATCGGGATAACCCGGCGCCTCGACATACTCGAAGTAGGCTTCATCCAGCACCACGATCACGCGGTCCGGGACTTTGGCCAGGAATGCCTCGAGGGCATCGGCATCGATCCAGGTTCCGGTCGGATTGTTGGGATTGGCGATGAACACCACGGCCGTGTCGCCATCGATGCGACCGGCCATGGCCGCGAGATCGTGCCCATAGGGCTGCGGTGCATCAGCGGGCAACGCCGGCGCGACGCGCACCTCCGCCCCAACGGCACGGCTTGCCAGGCCGTAAATGGCGAACGCATGGGCCGACATGACCGCATTGCGCCCCGGCGCCAGAAACGCCTGCGCCACGAGATTGAGCAGGTCATTCGAGCCGTTGCCGAGCGTGATGGCTGCCGGTGGCACATCCAGATGCGCCGCGAGCGCCCGCTTGAGCACGTGCCCGCTGCCGTCCGGATAGAGCGCCAGGCGCTCCATCTCTGCTGCCAGCACCCGGCGTACACCGGGCGCCGGACCCAACGGGCTTTCGTTGGAAGCAAGTTTGATGATGTCCGTGATGCCCAGTTCCCGCTCGAGTTCCTCGATCGGCTTGCCCGGTTCATAAGGCATCAGGCTGCGCACTGCGGGCAGAGCGGCGGCGACGAAAGCAGGGGTGGCTTGCATGGTCGATTTCCAGTGAGCGACAAGCGGCCGGCGATCAGCCGACCGCAACCGGATAGGAGCCCAGGTGCTTCACCCAGGCGGCTCGCTCGGCTACGGTCGCCAACGCCGCAGCGACGGGGGGATCCTGCACATGCCCTTCCAGATCGAGAAAGAAATTGTAATCCCAAGGACCGCGGCGGGACGGCCGCGATTCGATGCGCGTCAGGCTGACACCCTCCCGATGAAAGGGCTCGAGCAGTCGAAACAGTGCCCCTGGCCGATTGTTCACGGCGACCAGGAGCGAGGTCTTGTCGCGCCCCGACGCTTCGGTATGCTCGCGGGTGATCACCAGAAAACGCGTGGTGTTGTCCGGTTCGTCTTCGATGTTCTCAGCCAGGATATCGAGATCATAAAGCGCGGCAACCTGTCGCCCCGCCACGGCGGCAACCCCTGTCGTCTTGGATGCCTGCCGCGCACCCTCCGCATTGCTGGGTACCGCCCGACGCGGAACGCCCGGGAGATGACGGTCCAGCCACTCGCGGCATTGAGCCAGTGCCTGCGTATGGCCCAGCAGTTCGGTCACCTCTGAAAGATGCGCCGCACGCCCGAGCAGGCAATGATGCACGGGCAAGTTGATTTCCGCGCAGATCTTGAGATTGGAGCGCGCAAACATGTCCAGCGTATGGGTCACCACCCCCTCGGTCGAGTTTTCCACCGCCACCACGCCGCAGTCGGCGCTGCGCGCTTCCACTTCACGGAACACTTCGTCGACGGCGCCCAGCGGCGTCGTCGCAATGCCCTGACCGAAATGCTTGCGGACCGCCGCTTCGGTGTAAGTGCCAGCGGGGCCGAGATAGGCCACGGTGAGGGTTTTTTCCAGCGCAAGGCAGGCGGCGATGATTTCCCGGTAAATGCGCAGGAGCGCATCCTTGCTCAAAGGACCCGGGTTATCAGCGAGAACGGCGCGCAGAACCTGAGCCTCCCGCGCGGGCCGATAGAAGGACCCCTCATGGCCGGCCGCGTTCTTGACATGACCAACTTCCTGGGCAAGGCGGGCGCGCTCACTCAAAAGCTCGCGCAACTTGAGGTCCAGCGCATCGATCCGGCCGCGGATATCGGCCAATCGTTCGGCTTCCGGCGCAGCATGGCGCGCTGGATCGTGTTCCGTCATAGCGCGCGAACGCTCAGGACACCGTCGATCCCACGCAACCGGTCCAGCACAGGCGCCGTCACCGCCCGGTCCACGTCCACCAGCGTATAGGCCAACTCCCCTTTGGACTTGTTCAGCATGTCGAGGATGTTGAGCCCAGACTCCGCGAGGGCGGATGAGATCTGGCCCAGCATGTTGGGGACATTTGCATTGGCGATGCAAATGCGGAAACCCTCGGTGCGCGGCAGGATCGCCTCGGGAAAATTGACGGAGTTGCGAATGTTGCCATTCTCCAGGTAATCCCGAATCTGCTGCACCACCATGACGGCGCAGTTTTCCTCGGCCTCATGCGTCGATGCGCCCAGATGCGGCAGCGCGATGACCCGCGGATGCCCCTGCAGCGCGACGCTCGGGAAATCGCACACATAGGCGGCCAGCCGCCCTTCGTCAAGCGCCTCGCGCACCACCGCGGCCTCGACCACGCCTTCACGCGAAAAATTCAGTACGATCAGTCCGGGCTTGGCCAGCTTCAGCCGCTCGACGCTGAGCATGTTGCGTGTGTGGTCGTTGAGCGGCACATGGAAACTCAGGTAATCGGCACGCGCGATCACCTCCTCGACACTGCGCGCCTGCTCGACTCCGGCGGAGAGTTGCCAGGCATTCTCAACAGTCACCTTGGGATCGAAGCCGATCACGCGCATCCCCAGTGCGTGCGCCGCATTGGCCACCTTGACGCCGATGGCGCCCAGACCGATGACCCCCAGCGTGCGTCCCGGCAGTTCCGTGCCGACGAACTGCTTCTTGCCCGACTCCACTGCCTTGTGCATCGCGGCATCGTCGCCGGTGAGGCCATCCACGAACCGCAAGGCCTGCGGAATATTGCGCGAGGCCATGAGCAGCCCGGCCAGGACGAGTTCCTTCACGGCATTGGCGTTGGCCCCCGGCGTGTTGAAGACCGGCACCGCGGCCGCAGACAGCCGGGCTATGGGAATGTTGTTGACCCCGGCGCCGGCGCGACCCACGGCCTTGAGGGAGGCGGGAAACGTCAACTCGTGCATCACTTGGGAACGAACCAAAATGGCATCGGGCTCGGCCAGGTCATTGCCCACCTGATACTGCTCGGCATCGAACTGACTCAAGCCGCGGGGGGAAATATTGTTCAGCGTCAGGATCTTGAACATGAGACCGCCTTGTGTTTCGGATATCGGGAAGCGTCGCGTCGAGCTCAACCGTGGCGTTGCTGAAAATCCTTCATGAACGCCACCAGCGCCTCGACCGCCTCATACGGCACGGCGTTGTAGATGCTGGCCCGCATGCCACCCACCGAACGATGACCTTTGAGACCCAGGAGGCCAGCGGCCTTGGCCTCGCTCAGGAAAGGCGCATCGAGCGCAGCATCGGGCAGGATGAACGGCACGTTCATCCAAGACCGGTCCGCCACCGCCACCGGATTGCGGTAAAAACCCGACTCGTCGATGGTCCGGTAGAGCAGATCCGCCTTGCGGCGGTTGATCTCGGCCATGGCTGAAAGACCGCCCTGGGCCTTCACGTGGGCGAACACCAGACCCGCGACGTACCAAGAGAACGTTGCGGGCGTGTTGTACATGGACTCGTTTTCAACCTGCGGCGCGTAATCAAGGATGGTCGGCGTACCCGGCAGGGCATGGCCGACCAGATCCTCACGCACGATCACCAGCGTCAAGCCGGCCGGGCCGACGTTCTTCTGGGCCCCGGCATAGATGACACCGAAGCGGGTGACATCGAGGGGCCGCGACAGCAAAGTCGAGGAAAAATCCCCGACCAGCGGGACATCACCCGTTTCCGGAATCCAGTGAAATTCCACGCCGCCGATGGTCTCGTTGGGTGTGTAGTGCACATAGGAAGCCGTGGGATCCAGATGCCAGGCAGACTGGGGCGGGATCGCCATGAATCCGCTTTCCTCACCGGAAGCCGCGATATTGACAGCGCCGAACTTCTTGGCCTCGCTGATGGCCTTCTTGGACCACGCGCCGGTATGCACGTAGTCTGCACGCCGGCTTTCACCCATCAGATTGAGGGGTACCATCGCGAACTGGGCCGTGGCGCCGCCTTGCAGGAACAGGACTTTGTAATTCGCCGGGATGGCCAGCAGATCGCGCAGGTCCTGCTCGGCCTGGGCGGCGATGCCCATGAATTCCTTGCCGCGATGACTCATTTCCATCACGGACATGCCGCTGCCGTGCCAGTCCAGCAGTTCCTCGCGCACCTGTTCCAGAACCGCCTGCGGCAGCGCCGCCGGACCTGCGTTGAAGTTGTATGCCCGCGTCATAAGATCCTCTATCGAAACATTGCCGAAAACGTCGACGGACTCAGCGCCACCCTTCAAAGCGGCTCGCAGCCCTCACCCTCGTCGTCCAGACAGATGACCCGGTCCACCGCGCACAGCCGCTCGCCGGCTTCCAGCTTGATGACGCGCACGCCCTGGGTATTGCGACCCAGCAGCGAAATCTCGGAGACCGCGGTGCGCACCAGGGCCCCGCTACTGCTGAGCAACATGACCTGATCGTCCTCGCTCACACGCACCGCTGCCACCATGCGCCCATTGCGCTCGCTGGTCTGTAGCGCGATCACACCCTGGCCGCCGCGACCATGGACCGGGAAGTCGTCGAACGCCGAACGCTTGCCGAAACCGTTTTCCGCAACGGTCAACACGGTTCCCTCGCCCACCGTGAGCAGTCCGATGACCTGGCTGTCACGGCTCAGCTTGATGCCGCGAATCCCCGCTGCCGCACGCCCCATGGGGCGCACTTCCGATTCAGGGAAACGGATGGCCTTGCCGGCATCGGTGAAAAGCATCACCTCGGTATGGCCATCGGTCAGCGCGACGTCGACCAGACGGTCGTCCGACTTGAGCAGGATGGCGATGATGCCTGAGGCGCGCGGACGGGAAAATTCAGTCAAGGGCGTCTTCTTGACCGTGCCGTCCTTGGTCGCCATGAACACATAGCTGTCCTCGGTGAACGCCTTGATCGGCAGAATCGCCGTGATGCGCTCGCCGAGGCCCAAAGGCAGCAGATTCACGATGGGTTTGCCTCGCGACCCGCGACTGCCCTGCGGCAACTCATAAACCTTGAGCCAGTAGACCTTGCCCAAGGATGAGAAGCACAACAAGGTGTCATGCGTATTGGCCACGAACATCTTGTCGATGAAGTCCTCTTCCTTCTGGGCCGTGGCGAGCTTGCCGCGTCCGCCGCGTCGCTGGGCCTGGTACTGATCCAGCGGCTGACTTTTCGCATAACCCTGATGGGTGAGGGTCACCACGACCTCCTGCGGCGTGATCAGATCCTCCATGCTGAGATCGAGGTGATCGGCAAGGATCTCGGTACGCCGCGCATCGGCGTAGTCGCTGCGGATCTGCACCAGCTCATCGCGGATAACCGCCATCAGGCGCGTCGGATCGGCCAGAATCAGCCCCAGTTCGCGGATGCTGTCGAGCAGCCCGCGGTACTCCTCGAGCAGCTTGTCCTGTTCCAGCGCCGTCAGCCGGTGCAGCCGCAGATCGAGGATCGCCTGAGCCTGGGCCGGCGAGAGCCGGTAGCCTGTCTCGGTCGGGCCGTATTCCGGCTCGAGCCCCTCGGGACGAGCGGACACCTCGCCGGCACGCGCCAGCATTTCCTGGACCAAGGCGGAAGCCCAGCTCCGCGCCACGAGCGCGACCTTGGCCTCGGCTGGCGTCGGGGAGGCCTTGATGAGGGCGATCATCTCGTCGATGTTCGCCAGCGCGATGGCCAAGCCCTCGACCAGATGGGCGCGCTCGCGGGCCTTGCGCAGCTCGAACAGGGTGCGTCGCGTCACCACCTCGCGGCGATGGCGCAGAAAGGCGTCCAGCAGATCCTTGAGATTGAGCAGGCGCGGCTGGCCGTCCAGCAGGCCGACCATGTTGATCCCGAAAACGGTCTGCAGGGCGGTGTGCTGGTAGAGATTGTTCAGCACCACCTCGGCCACCTCGCCGCGGCGCAACTCGATGACCATGCGCAGGCCGTCCTTGTCGGACTCATCGCGCAGCTCGGTGATGCCTTCGATGCGTTTTTCCTTGACCAGCTCCGCGATCTTCTCCAGCAGCCGGGCCTTGTTGACCTGATAGGGCAGCTCGGTCACTACGATGGCCTGGCGACCGCGGTCAAACTCCTCGAAGTGGCAGCGCGCGCGCAGGTAGATGCGCCCACGCCCGGTGCGGTATGCCTCGCGGATGCCGTGCACGCCGTTGATGATGGCGCGGGTGGGAAAATCCGGACCCGGAACCCGCTCCAGCAGATCCTCGACCTCAAGCGCCGGATCGTCGATCAAGGCGAGGCAGGCATCGACGATCTCGCCCAGGTTGTGCGGCGGGATGTTGGTGGCCATACCCACTGCAATACCCGTGGAACCGTTGACCAGCAGGTTGGGCACGCGCGTGGGGAGGACGACCGGTTCGTGCTCGGAACCGTCGTAGTTGGGCGAAAAATCGACGGTTTCCTTGTCGAGATCGGCGAGCAGTTCATGGGCCAGCCGCGACATGCGGATTTCGGTGTAACGCATGGCAGCCGGCGCATCGCCGTCGATCGAGCCGAAGTTGCCCTGCCCGTCGATGAGCACGTTGCGCATCGAAAACGGCTGGGCCATGCGCACGATGGTGTCGTACACCGCCGTGTCGCCGTGCGGGTGGTACTTACCGATGACATCGCCCACCACGCGGGCCGACTTCTTGTAAGGCTTGTTCCAGTCGTTGCCGAGCTCGTGCATGGCATAGAGCACACGCCGATGCACCGGCTTGAGCCCATCGCGCACATCCGGCAGCGCGCGGCCGACGATGACGCTCATGGCGTAGTCGAGATAGGACTGGCGCATCTCGTCTTCGAGATTGACGTCCAGGATTTCTTTGGCGACCTCGCTCATGCTGCCCCTGGCGGGATGTCTCCCGCGCGCGCTCCCACAATCAAGCGGTCGATTCTAGCACGCCACGGCCATGAGGGCCGCGAGACCCGCCGCGTCGGGCCGTTCGAGCGCGCCTTTTTCAGTGACCAGCACATCGATCAGGCCGGCCGGTGTCACATCGAACACGGGATTGGGCGCCGCGAGCAAAGGCTCGCTCGCGCTGCGACCGGACACGCGCAGGATTTCCTCCGGCCCGCGGAACTCGATCGGAATGTCCGCGCCGCTCGCCATCGCGAGATCGACCGTTGTGCTGGGTGCCACGACCATGAAGCGCAGACCGTGATGGCGCGCCGCCACTGCCAGCGCATAGGTGCCGATCTTGTTCGCGACATCGCCGTTGGCCGTGATGCGATCGGCGCCGACGACGACCCAATCGATTTCCCCGCGCCCCATGAAAAACGCCGCAGCGCTGTCCACGATCAGATTCACCGGAATGCCGTCGCGATTGAGCTCCCAGCTGGTCAGGCGGGCACCCTGCAGCCAGGGACGCGATTCGGTTGCATACACGGCCGCCAGCCGCTGCTGTGTCCAGGCCGTGCGGATCACGCCCAGCGCCGTTCCGAGCCCCGCCGTCGCCAGCGAGCCGGTGTTGCAGTGCGTCAGGACGCGTGTGCCGGGCGGGAGATACGCACTGCCCAGCTCGCCCATGCGCATGTTCGCCGCGAGATCCTCGTCCCACAGCGCTTGCGCCGCCTGTTCCAGCGCACGCCAGTCGCCGGGCGCCCCTTGACGCGCGATCTGTTCCAGATGCCGCAGCGCGGCGGCCAGATTGACGGCCGTGGGCCGGGCGGCGTTGAGCAGGGCTGCCGCCTCGGCGATACCCTCCGCCCAGGCGCCCGCATCGGCATCGGCCAGTGCCCGCGCCGTCATGACGAGTCCATAGGCGCCAGCCAACCCGATCGCCGGCGCGCCCCGCACCGCCATGTCGTGGATCACGCGAGCCGTTTCGGCGGCATCCCGTGCGATCAGCCACTGCTCCTCGGCAGGCAACAGGCGCTGATCGAGCACATGCAGGGCCACGCCGTCCCAGCGCAGGGCACGCACCTGGTCACTCGCCGCCATGGGTCGTCCTCCGAAAACACGCCGCTGTGGGAGCGGCACTTTAGCACACGGGTTCTGCGGCGGCCTGCGGGGCGATGCTACACTTCCGCCACCGATCCGCCGCCCCAGAGAACACCGTGGAAGCCGTCGATACCCTGCTGCATGCCGCCTGGATCATTCCGGTCGAGCCCGAAGGCGCGGTCTGGCCGGCGCACAGCCTTGCGATCCGTGACGGGCACATCGTGGCGGTGCTGCCGCAGGCCGAAGCCCGGCGACGCTTCACGGCCGCGACCGAGATCCACCTGCCGCGGCAAGCACTCATCCCGGGCCTCGTCAACGCCCACACTCACAGCGCGATGAACCTCCTGCGCGGCCTGGCCGACGACCTGCCGCTCATGAGCTGGCTGGGTGAACACATCTGGCCCGCCGAGCAGCGCTGGGTCGATGCCGAGTTCGTCAGCGTCGGCAGCCGGCTGGCCATTGCCGAGATGATCAAGGGCGGCACGACCTGCTTCAATGACATGTACTTCTTCCCCGAGCAGACGGCCAGGGTCGCCGCGGACTGCGGCGTGCGCGCCTGCGTGGGCATGATCGTGCTGGATTTCCCCACCTGCTATGCCGCCGATGCCGACGATTACCTCGCCAAGGGGCTGGCCCTGCATGACGCCTGGCGCGGCCACCCGCTGGTGCGCACCGCCTTTGCGCCGCATGCCCCGTATACGGTGTCCGACGTGCCGCTGCGGCGGATCAAGGTGTTGAGCGACGAACTGGACGTGCCGATCCACATGCACGTGCATGAAACCGCCGGCGAGGTGGCCGATGCCATCGCCCGCGACGGTCGCCGTCCGCTGCAGCGGCTGGAGCAACTGGAATTGCTGGGGCCGAATTTTCTCGCTGTGCACATGACCCAGCTGCTGGATGCGGAAATCGATCTGCTGGCGCGCACGGCGACCCACGTACTGCATTGCCCCGAATCCAATCTCAAGCTGGCCAGCGGCTTTTGTCCGGTCGCCCGGCTGCTGGCGGGGGGTGTCAACGTGGCCTTGGGCACCGACGGCGCCGCCAGCAACAACGACCTCGATCTTCTGGCCGAGATGCGCACCGCCGCGCTCCTGGCCAAGGGCGTCAGCGGCGATGCGGCAGCCTTGCCGGCCTTCCAGGCGCTGCAGATGGCAACGCTCAATGGCGCGCGGGCCTTGGGGCTGGCGGATGAAATCGGCAGCCTGCGGCCCGGCAAGTGGGCGGACGTGGTCGCCGTCGACCTGGGCGGCCTCGACCGCCAGCCGCTCTATCATCCGCTGTCCCAGCTCGTCTACACCGCCCACCGGGATCACGTCACCGACGTGTGGGTCGCCGGTCGCCCCCTGCTGCGCGCCGGGGTCCTCACCCACCTGGATGAAGCGGCGCTGATCCGGGAGGCCGGCCATTGGGGCATACGCATCGCCAACACCCCGCAGGAGCATGCCGATGGCTGAAGGGGCCGATGACAACGTCGATCTGCAGGAAATCCGCAAGTTCGAAGCGCTGGCCAGCCGCTGGTGGGATCCGGCCAGCGAGTTCAAGCCGCTGCACGACATCAATCCATTGCGGCTCAACTACATCGATCAGCGCAGCCCGCTCAAAGGCCGGCGCGTGCTGGACGTCGGCTGTGGCGGCGGTCTGCTGAGCGAGGCCATGGCGCTGCGCGGCGCGGAGGTCACCGGCATCGACATGGGCGAGGCGCCGCTGGCGGTGGCCCGGCTGCATGCCGAACAGTCGGGTACCCAGGTGCGCTACCTGCAGCGCACCGCCGAGGCCATGAGCGTGGCCGAGCCCGCGAGCTACGACATCGTCACCTGCCTGGAGATGCTGGAGCATGTCCCCGACCCCGCCGCGGTGGTCGCGGCGTGTGCACGCTTGGTCAAACCCGGCGGGCAGGTCTACTTCTCGACCATCAGCCGCACCCCGAAATCCTTCCTCTTCGCCATCGTCGGCGCCGAGTACGTGCTGCGTCTGCTGCCGCGCGGCACCCACGACTACGCCAAGTTCATCCGCCCCTCGGAACTCGACGGCTGGATCCGCGCCAGCGGACTCGCCCTGCGCGATCTCACCGGCATGCACTACAACCCGATCCTGCGCTACTACTGGCTCGGCCCCGGTGTGGACGTGAATTATCTGGTGCATTGCAGCCGCGATGCCTGATGCCCTCGCTCGCCGCGCCGCGACCCATTCCGTGAGCGCCGTTCTGTTCGATCTGGACGGCACGCTGGCCGATACAGCGCCGGATCTGGGCGCCGCGCTCAACGATCTGCGTCGCGCCGCCGGCCTCGACGCCCTGCCGCTCGACACCATCCGACCCTGGGTATCGCAGGGTGGACGCGGACTGATCCGGGGCGGTTTCGATCTGCCGCACGACGATCCGGCGCTGCCGAGCCTGGTGGATGCCTTGCTCGCCCGGTACGCAGCTGCCGTCTGCGTCCACACGCGCCTGTTCCCCGGCATGGACGGCGTCCTCGATGAACTGGAAAGCCGGGGGCTGTTGTGGGGCATCGTGACCAACAAACCCAGCCGCTTCACCCTTCCGCTGCTGGAGGGCCTTGATATCGCCCGGCGCGCAGGGAGCGTCGTGTGCGGCGACACGCTTGCGGCCCGCAAGCCGGATCCGGCGCCGGTGCTGCTGGCCTGCGCGCAACTGGGTGTCGCGCCCGCGGGCTGCGTCATGGTCGGAGATGATCGGCGCGACATCGCCGCCGCGCGCGCCGCAGGCGCCCAATCGCTGGCCGCGACCTATGGCTATGGCACACAGGATGATCCGCCCGAGAACTGGTCGGCCGACGGCCTGCTGCACACGCCCACAGGTCTCCTGCGCTGGCTGGACCGGACCTCATGAGCCCCGAGATCTATTGCCGGGACGTGCTGGACCGGCGCGCCCCGGAGTGGCGCGTGATGCTGAGCTTCGTGCCGGCTGAGCAGCGCGCCTTCCTCGAGGCGCTCTACGCGCTGCGGGTGGAAATCGAGGACCTGGTGGTCCACGCGGTCGAACCCGGCGTCGCCGCAGCCAAGCTGCAATGGTGGCGGGATGCGCTGCTGGCTTATCCGGCCGCCGCCGAGCATCCCATCCTCACGGCCCTGTCCCAGGCACAGGGCGCGCGGCTCGATACCGCCCGCTTGCTGGCCTGGTGCGACGGCTGGGGCAGCGAGTTACAGTATCGCGAGATCGTCGATGAACGGGACCTGGATGATCTGCTGATGCGCCGGGGCGGACATTTCGGCGCCCTCCTCGCCAGCGCCCTGGATCCCACGGCAGCGCTCGCGGGGCAGCGCTGGGGCATTCTCGCCGCCTGGCCGCCCCTGCTGTTGCGCCTGCCGCGTCTCGCCGCTCAAGGCACTATCGAGTTGCCAGCAGCCTGGTTGCGCCATGCCGATCTCACCGCGACGCAGTTCGCTGCCGGGCTGCCCGAGGAACCGGTACAGCGCTTTTATGGCAAACTCATCGACCAGATCCGCCGCCGCCTCGATGAACTACGCACCGCCCATCCCATTTCCATCGCCTTGCTGCCGCACCGTCTGGAGTTGGCGCTGTCGATGCGGCGACTGGAGCGCTGGCAAGGGCGTGGCTTCGAGGCCAGCACGGCGCAACAGGCGCTACCGCCGCTGCGCCGCCTCGGCGTACTCTGGCGCATGGCCCGGCGGCATCGCCAGGACGTCCGGCGGGGCCAGCGTCGCTTGTCCCAACCCTGAGATTCAAGGTCCAGCCCATGAATGTCCCCGCCCACACTTACGATTTCACCGATCGGGTCGTCCTGGTCACGGGTGCCAACAAGGGCATCGGTCGCGCCGTGAGTCTCGCCCTGGCCGAGCAGGGGGCAACCGTCATCCTGAGCGGTCGCCGGGTCGGTGAACTGGAGCAGGTCTACGATGCCATCAAGGCTGTGGGCGGCCCGGAGCCGGCGATCGCGCCTCTGAATCTGGAATCTTTGCGCTGGGACGAGTGTCAGGGATTGATCGATCAGATCCAGTCCACCTTCGGGCGACTGGACGGCCTGCTGCACAATGCTGCCCATCTGCACGGCCTGACGCCGCTCGCCCACTACCCCATCGAGGAGTGGTACCGCACGCTGCAGATCAATCTGAATGCGCCTTTCCTGCTGACGCGCTGCTGCTGGCCGCTGCTGATGGCCTCGCCGGATGCTGCGGTGCTGTTCAGCAGCGATGCCGCCGGCCGCCGGGGCAAGGCGTATTACGGGGCTTACGGCGTCAGCAAGTTTGCGCTGGAAGGGCTGATGCAGACGATGGCCGAGGAAACCGAAGCCAATACGCCCATTCGGGTCAACAGTCTGGACCCGGGGCTCGTCGATACCGCACTGTACCAGTGCATCTATCCCGAACCGGCCCACGCCGACCTGCCGCTGCCCGAAGCGGTCTGCCGGCCCTATCTGTTCCTGCTGGGGCCGGCCAGCCGCGGCCTGACCGGCCAGACCTTCAGCGTACGCGACGGCGGGCCTTGGGACGCTTGATGCCCCCAGGCCGGGGCGCAGCGCAGTAGGCTCACGATGATGACGCGCGCCGATCGCGAGCGACAGCGGCAAAACCCCTTCAGCGGCTCATCGAAAGTCGCCTGCAGGACCTTTGAACCAAGCGTCAACCGAAGCGCAGGAACACCCGCAGGCGCCGCGCCGCCTCCGCATCGAGGCTGTCGGGCAAAAGACAGACTGCGCGGGACCGGCGCCGAAAGAGGCTTCGTTCGGCCAGGCGGAAATTCAGCACCATAAACCCGCGCACAACCACACTGGTGGGCCGCAGCAGGGCTTCCGCTTGCCGGCCATTCGCGAACCGAATGCGCCAGCGATCCTCAGCGATGAATTCGGCAAAGACGATGCGGCCGGGACCGAAGTGGCTCCAGAACGTCATCGTGACAGACCAGAGCCATATCAGAAGGAAGGGCGCCCGCCATGTTGGGGGCGACCAGGCGAGGACCGCCGCCAGCGCCACGCCATAGCCGCAGACCAGCAGCGCCGCGAGCACGCTCGATCGTTCAGGCGCGAGGTGGCAGGCTCTGGCGAAGGCGTTCAAGCACGCGTTCCCATGCCGGCTCCGCCGGATGCCCCGATGCCAGCACCAGTCGGTAGAGATCGGGATCGGGCAGATCGAGCAAGGCTTCAAAGGCCGCCTGATCGTCAACAGAAGCATCGACATGGACAGGCAGATAAGCCAGCAGGAGCTCGTCGAGTTCCTTCATGCCGCGCCGGCAACGCCAGCGCAGCCTGCCCAGATCCGCATCAGTCATGGCAGGGCTCAGCGGCGCAGCACCATGAGTTTCTTGATTTCGCCGATGGCCCGCGCGGGATTGAGGCCCTTGGGACAGGTGTTGGTGCAGTTCATGATCGTGTGGCAGCGGTAGAGCTTGAACGGGTCTTCCAAACCATCGAGCCGTTCTCCGATCGCCTCGTCGCGGCTGTCGGCGATCCAGCGATAGGCCTGGAGCAGCGCGGCCGGACCCAGATAGCGGTCGTTCCACCAATAGCTGGGGCAGGAGGTCGAGCAGCACGCGCAGAGGATGCACTCGTAAAGCCCGTCGAGCTTGGCGCGCTCCTCCTTGGACTGCAGGCGCTCGGTATCGGGCGGCGTCGGCGTCTTGGTCTTGAGCCACGGCTCGACGGACGCATACTGGGCGTAAAAATGCGTCAGATCCGGCACCAGATCCTTGATCACCGCCATGTGTGGCAAGGGATAGATGCGCACGTCACCCGAGACCTCGCCGATGTGCTTGGTGCAGGCCAGCGTGTTGGTGCCGTCGATGTTCATGGCGCAGGACCCGCAGATCCCCTCACGGCAGGAACGCCGGAACGTCAGGGTCGGGTCGATCTCGTTCTTGATCTTGATGAGCGCGTCCAGCACCATCGGCGCGCAGTCGTCGAGATCGATCTCGTAGGTGTCGAGACGCGGATTCTGGCCGGTTTCTGGGTCGTAGCGGTAGATCTTGAAACGCTTGATCCGCTTGGCGCCCTGGGCAGCCGGGTAGGTCTTGCCGACCTGAACGCGGGAATTGGCGGGCAACTTGAACTCGGCCATGAACGTATCCTCATGCGGCAAGCCGGCGCCAATCCGCCGGTGATCGGCACTTCCTCAGTAAACGCGCGCCTTGGGCGGAACGACCGCGACCTGATCGGTCTGGGTGTAGAGATGCACCGGCCGGTAGCCGATGCTGACCATGCCCTGGGCATCCATCCAGATCAGCGAATGCTTGAGCCAGTTCACATCGTCCCGCTCCGCGAAATCCTCGCGGGCGTGCGCCCCGCGGCTCTCGGTGCGGTTGCGCGCGGCGAACATCGTCGTCATGGCGCAGCCGAGCAGGTTGTCCAGTTCCAGCGTCTCGATGAGGTCGCTGTTCCAGATCAGGCCGCGATCGCCCACCGCGACGTCGGCAAACGAGCGATAGACCTTCTCGATGTGCTCGCAGCCTTCCTGCAGCACATCGCCGGTGCGGAACACCGCGGCGTTGTTCTGCATGGTGCGCTGCATGTCGAGCCGGATGCGCGCAGTGCTCAGGCTGCCCTTGGCGTTGCGCAAGCGGTCCAGCCGCGCGATCCCCAGCTCGCTCGCCGAGGCAGGCAGCGTCTTGTGGGGCGCGCCGGGGCGAATGAGCTCGGCGCAACGCAGCGCCGCCGCACGCCCGAACACGACCAGGTCGAGCAGCGAATTGGAGCCCAGACGGTTGGCGCCATGCACGGACACGCACGCCGCCTCACCGATGGCCATGAGGCCGGGTACCACGGCGTCAGGGTTGCCGTCGCGCAGGGTGACCACCTCGCCATGGTAGTTGGTGGGGATGCCGCCCATGTTGTAGTGCACGGTCGGTAGCACCGGAATCGGCTCGCGCGTGACGTCGACGCCGGCAAAGATGTGTGCCGATTCGGCAATGCCGGGGAGGCGCTCGTTGATGACCTCAGGGCCGAGGTGCTCCAGATGCAGGTGGATGTGATCCTTGTGGGGGCCCACGCCGCGGCCTTCGCGGATCTCGACCGTCATGGCGCGGCTCACCACGTCGCGCGAGGCCAGATCCTTGGCGTTCGGTGCATAGCGCTCCATGAAGCGCTCCCCCTGGGCATTGGTCAGATAACCGCCCTCGCCGCGCACGCCCTCGGTGATGAGGCAGCCGGCGCCGTAGATGCCCGTCGGGTGGAACTGCACGAATTCCATGTCCTGCAGCGGCAGGCCCGCGCGCAGCACCATGCCATTGCCGTCGCCGGTGCAGGTGTGCGCGGAGGTGCAGGAGAAGTAGCTGCGGCCGTAGCCGCCGGTCGCCAGCACGGTCATGTGGGCCCGGAAACGATGGATCGTTCCGTCCGACAGATTCAGCGCCGTCACACCCCGGCACACGCCTTCCTCGTCCATGATGAGGTCGAGAGCGAAATATTCGATGAAAAACTCGGCGTGATGCTTGAGCGACTGCTGGTAAAGCGTGTGCAGGATGGCATGGCCGGTGCGATCGGCTGCGGCGCAGGTGCGCTGGGCGATGCCCTGGCCGTAGTGGGTGGTCATGCCACCGAAGGGCCGCTGGTAGATCTTGCCGGTATCGGTGCGGGAAAACGGCACGCCGTAGTGTTCGAGTTCGAGGATCGCCGGGATGGCCTCGCGGCACATGTACTCGATGGCGTCCTGATCCCCGAGCCAGTCCGAGCCCTTGATGGTGTCGTAGAAATGAAAGCGCCAGTCGTCCTCGCCCATGTTGCCGAGCGCGGCCGAGATGCCGCCCTGCGCGGCGACGGTGTGCGAGCGCGTCGGGAAGACCTTGGTGATGCAGGCGGTCGCCAGACCCTGCGTGGCCATGCCGAAGGTCGCCCTCAGGCCCGCTCCGCCCGCGCCGACCACGATGACATCGTATTTGTGGTCGACGATACGATATGCCTCACTCATCCGATCAGCTCCCGAAGGCGATGCGCAACACGGAAATCACACCCAGCAGGCCCAGCAGGAAGCAGGCGGCGCGCACGGCGATCAGCGCGGCCAGCTTGAGCCCCTCGGCGTGGACATAGTCCTCGAGAATCACCTGCAGACCGAGCTGCGCGTGATAAAAGAGCGCGATCAGCAAGGCGACCAGTCCTACCGTCACACCGGGGCAAGCCACCCAGGCCCGCATGGTGGCGTAATCGGCGCCGGTCATGGCCACCAGCGAACCGACCAGCCAGAGGAGCAGCGGCACGAGCGCCAGCCCGGTCATCCGCTGCCACCACCAGTGATGGGTGCCTTCGCGCGCCGAGCCGAGATGATTGGCGCGGGAAAGCGGCGTGCGCATGTCCATGTTCAAAATCCTCCGGAGAGGCCGACGCCCCAAGCCAATGCGGTCAGCACAGCCGTGCCCACCAGGGTCATCCACCCGCTGCGGCGGGCCTGCGCTTTCTCGAAACCCATGCCGATGTCCCAGAACAGGTGCCGGATGCCGTTGCACAGGTGATAGAACAGCGCGACCGACCAGCCGAACAGAACCAGCAAGCCGATGGGCGAACCGGCCAGGGCCTGCGCCGTGGCAAAGGCATCGGGACCGGCGGCGAGCGCCGCGATCCATGCCACGATGAGGATGCTGCCGGCCGACAGCGCGATGCCGGTCGCGCGATGGAGGATGGACATCGCCATCGTCAGGGACCAGCGATACACCTGCAGGTGCGGCGACAAGGGACGTGGGTGTTGCACAGATCTCCCTCCCAACGATAAGACAAGCGGGTGGTCGGCCGCACGAGCCCGGAGGATCCGGCCCGTACCCCAAATCCGGTCAACGACCCAGTCTAAGCGCGGCTTGGCCGCGGGGGCAGGCTGCGACGGCAAAGCCGCAGGCCGTGATCAAAAATCGATGCAGCGTCCGCGGCGCTCCCAATCCCCGTAGCGGGTCGGCTCGAGACCCTTGGGGCCGCCGATCTCCTCGGGTGGGCTTGGCAGCTGTTGCGCCGCTGGCTCCGGCGATACCGGCGTGGGCTTCGCAGCGGGCTCGGGGGCAGTTGTCGTTTCCATCCCAGCCTTCCCCTCGCAATGAGTGCGGCATTTATACTGAATCGACCCCGACCGCGCAAGGCGGACGATCGGCGGCTCTGTCTGGAACGGAGTTTGCTTCATCCTTGCGACTTGCGCCATTTTCGACAGGAGCCAGCGCCATGAAACCGGAATGGACCTCGTTGCTGACCGATGCCGGCGCCGAATTCTCCGAAGGCGTCCTGACCCATTTCGGCAATCCCGAACGGGAGCGCCGCATGGTGCTCGCGGGTCCGGTCCTGGCCGATCTCGGCCATCTGGGCTTGCTGGAAGTGCGGGGTCCGGATGCGCGCAGCTTCCTGCAGGCACAGCTCGCCACCGACGTCGGCAAGGTCTCGGCGGAACAAGCCTCGTTTGCCTGCTACCTCACTCCGCAGGGCAAGGTGATCGCCAGCTTCATCCTGTTCATGCGCGGCGAGGACTTCTATCTCGCGCTCCCGCGCGACCAGCTCGAAGACGTCCTCGCCCGGCTGCGCCGCTTCGTGCTGCGCGCCCGGGTAACGCTGGAAGATGCCTCCGAAACCCTCATCCGCATCGGTATTTCGGGAACGGCGCTGGCCGACGACCTGCAGGAGTGCATGGGTGGCGCGCTGCCGACCCAGCCGTTCGCAGTCCTCACCGCCGAGGACACGACGCTCGTCGCCCTGCCCGGCCCGGCGCGCTGGCTGGCGCTCGGTCCCTTCGCGGCGATGAAAAACCTGTGGCAACAGCTGAACGTGCGCGGCGCGCCCGTGGGCCCGGAGGCGTGGGCACTGCTCGCCATTCAGGCCGGCGAACCCTTCCTCATCGCCGAAACGGCCGAGCAGTTCATCCCCCAGATGCTGAATCTCGATGCGCTGGGCGCGATCGGCTTCGGCAAGGGCTGCTATCCCGGGCAGGAAACCGTCACCCGTGTGCGCCACCGCGGCGAAATCAAGCGCCGGTTGCGCATCGGCCTCGCGGCAGCCGATACGCCGCCGCGCCCCGGCATGTCTCTGATCCGCGCCGGCGAGGCAGCGGATGAGGCCGCCGGCACCGTGATCGCCGCCGCCCGACATCCCGATGGCGGATACCTGACGTTGGCAGTGGTGCGACAGGACGTGCTCAGCGCCGGCGACATCACCCTGCCCGATTGCGGCAATGCCCCCTTCCGTCCGCGCGAGTTGCCCTATCCGCTCCCCGAGCGCTGAAAATCTACTTTTGATCCTGCTCGTGCACAGAATCATTCATTGATCGCAGAGGTGTCGGCTGACTCGATTAACATCCCTATCAGAGACGTGAGGCGGCAATGGGATATGGAGATGAGTGGCGAGAAGAATATGAGCGCGACCGATACTTGCGCCATTTGCCAGACGCCGCGTTGAGGGATCGGCTGGACGCTTTAAGCGGCAATCTGTGGTCGACCGATGCCGCCGGAAACGTGACGCCGCCCCGGAGCCCCGACCATCGTCATGCCGTCCTTCGATTGATCGTCCACACGCTGTTCGAGCACACGGAGCGGGCAGGAACAGCCATTCTCGACTTCAGCGAGCGTGAGCTCAGGGAAACGGCCAGCGCATCCTACAGGCCGCCCCGACTTCGAACCCCATTTACCGGTTCACCGTCCTGCTTCGCGAAGTTTGGCAAGCGAGATCACATCCGAAACGCCTTCGAGCGGGGCTCTTTGCGCATCGCGCCGGCTTCCGCCTACAACGACCCTTCCCTCAACGCGGCGCAGGCCGACCATGAACTCGAGCATTACAGCGTCACGCCGAACGAACATCTGATGTTCCGGCTTCTCGGATTAAACTCGCAAGGCAAGGAAATCGTGATGCCTGCGCAGCACAAGGAGCTGTTCCGCTATATGCTGGTGCGGAATTTTTATGTCTGGTGCTGCAGTCTTGGCTACGACGCCCGCCTGTTTCATGACTTCGAGGCAGACGCCGTGCTCGTCGTCCGGGACAAGACGGCCTTTCAGAAGCGTCTTTTCGCAGCCGCGCAAAAGCAGATCCAGGCTGCAAAGCAGATCCACGGGGAACTCAATTACTACGACCCCTATACCATCCGACGCGAACAGCTCACGCCCATGTTTAGGGAATGTCTGAACAAATTGCCCTGCAGCTGCCAGAATGGGGCAACGGCGT